>CAIWRU010000186.1 GCA_903915155.1 uncultured Mucilaginibacter sp. | reverse complement strand
GCCAAATAAATAGCACGCAAACGGCTATACGGACAAACTGATAATAACCATAGGGCATTTTAAATAAACACCCGATCAAAAACCCGGCAATAATTAGTTTTGCCGATATTTCGCTGATTTGAGGTTTTAGCATAGTTTAATCATATTCAATTGTTATCGTAGGTATTATCCTCTGGTATATTTTCGTCTTTAAGGCTATCCATGACCGCTTTAACCAAACAACCTGTAGCCGATATTGGCGTTACTTTAAAGTGTTCCCCATCGGAAACGGTTATATCACTCATAGTCCCATAATCAACATTATTATCTTCTCGATTAATAAAATCCTTTGACCTCCAAATTTGCCCTGTAGGGGATTTAAAATTTACTATACTGTCATCATACAAGACTGCCGGGGAATATGTTGTATCTATTGTTTTTGATTTTGGGTTGAAATAAACTATTTCAGCGCACCAGTTAGTATTTTTCGGCGGCGGCGTTTTGTCTTGATGTGTGTCAATTAAATAGAAGCAACCACCTAAAAGTAAAATAAGAATAAGAAAAATTAAACCGCCTTTAAGCTTATCTTTAATATTATTCATGGAGTAGGTACTGTTTCATGAGTTGACCCGGTAAGTATGCCCGCTGCTGACCCGTCTGATTCGCCCTTGTATATAAATTTTATTGTCCCATCCCCATCCCCGGCAAGATCATCCGGGATATTTGTACTATAAGTCATATACAACTGGTCGCCTGGGCTTACTGGTGATGTGTTATAGGTATTATTTCCAAATTGATTGACAAGGTTTAAAATAACGGCATTATTTTGTGTAGCGTCCGTTATTTTTAAATACAGGGATGTTTTAGCAGTTAATCCGCTTACTACAACTTGTAAAGGAGCTGGAACGGTGTTTGATTTTTTACAAGCCGATAGACATATCAGACCTAACATAAAGGGTAATAATCTTTTCATCATTTGGGTAACTTAACAATTAAATAAATAAAAAATTAAAAAGACCTAACAGCCCTAACAGCAATGCTCGGGTTGCTTGTTGCGCTTATTACGTTTGACTGATTAGTAAGGGGTGCATAGAAATACAATATGTAAACAGAATTATTTGGAAACCCGGAAAGATTGCCCACCCACATAGAAGAACTCCAATATGTTTCACTATTCCCGCTATCAATATTGTTTCCAATTAAAGACTGGTTATAATATAACTCATACAATTCCTTAATTGAAGGTAAATACCAATCGGTATAGCCTCCGCCGTTATAGGCTTTACAAATACTTGCCGCATAATTACCAGAACCTTGGGCAGCAATTATGGCGGCTGTGTTTGCGCTACCCGTACCTATCGCTGTTCCTGTGTTTACCGTTATAAAAGTTCCATTGTACCAACTAATGCCACTACTTAGGTCGACAGTTGATATAATTAAGCCGTGCGTTTCTCCGTTAACATAACCCGGATCCCCGGACTGTAATATATATGCCACAATACCACCCTTATAGCTATCTCCTATTTTTGGTGGTGCTACGGTGACGGAATGGACAGGATTATTTTCGTTTTTTTTACTACATGAAGTAATTAAAAATATTGTTATTAACAGCAGTGGGAAAGATTTTTTCATATAATTTAGTTTATAAACGGGTTATGGAAAAATTAGCGTGGAAATATTACTTGTCTTTTTAAGTTTTATTATTAGGAAGAATGTCGATAAGCAATATTAACAAGTATTTTTAAATATCAACGTATTGGTGGTATCTCACCTTTGAGAAAAGTATTGATTTTTTTATCGAAACTAATGACATCGGTATAAATTGTTTGTACTCCGGCAACTGGGTACATAAAACCGTCTTAGATTAGCTCTAAGGCGGTTTTTATGTTAGGTACATACGGTATTACATACACTATTTAATATCCTCACCTTTTTATAGTTTAGATTTGATATGCGAAAATCAAAGAACCTATTACAGCATCCCTTTTATAATAGCGGATTATTAGTCCCCAACTTTTTAGACTGATCCATTAAACTAAACTTACTATCAATATTTTAAGCATCACAATTCGGAATGAATAAACGCACTTGTATTGTTTGTTTTTACACAATTTGCAATTATTGTAAAAAGGGTAATATTGCCAAAAGGATTATCCCGGCTCTGTGTACATACACTGAAATTTGAATTTGTATTTTCAGCCCACCCGGTTGATAGCGTTTTGATCTCTTTTGGTAGGGATGCCTTCTTAAATAGGGGGCATTATCCTGAAAGTAAAGATATACAGAGATAGAATTTCAACAAAAAATAGCTTCTATCTAAACAACTGATACGCTACAGCCCCTTTACTAAGGCAGATGTAAACGCTATCGGGTTGTTTATTTTGGGTGAATGATGATAAATGAATAAAACTGATTGCCAGAAAAATGATTATATTTTTCATATGTGATTTTTTTTAGAATTAATTAGCCGTGATTTTGCGAATTAAATTGTTTCCACTATCTGCAACATATAAATTTCCATTTGCATCTACTGCTATTGCTGTTGGGTTATTAAAGGTCGCAATAGAGGCATTCCCGTTTGCATTTCCCTTTTGACCGTTTCCTGCAATAGTGCTTACAACCCCAGCAGTACTTATCTTTCGGATTAGATTGTTACCTGAATCCGCTACATAAATGTTGCCTGAAGCATCAATTGTTAATCCCCCGATTAAATTAAATGAAGCGGTCAATAAACTGCCATTTTTTGAACCCGATGAGCCATTACCAGCAAACGTGGTAACCGTACCGGTTAAATCCATTTTTTGTATAATACTTCCGGCTGCTCCATATAAATTCCCGGAATTATCTACTGCTAAATAAGGGCCTTTCCATGTTGAAGTATTTATTGCAGTGCTATTAACCCCTGTAGGATCTATTTTTATTACTGCCGCATTAGAAGTTGTAAATACATTACCCATCCCATCAACAGCAACTCCCCCGCCAACCCATAAGCCCGTTAAATCTCCAATACTGTTTCTATATAAATTGGCAAATAAACTAACATTTCCATTTGGAGTAATCTTACGGATCATATCGTTTAATGTTTCTGCGACGTATAAATTTCCTGACGCATCAAAAGCCAATTCATTGGGGGCATTAAATGAAGCAGTATTAGCATTGCCATTAGTGAAGCCAGCAGCCCCGCTTCCTGCAAAGGTTGTAACAATCCCATTCGGAGTAATTTTGCGAATGATGTTGTTTACCTGATCGGCAATATATACATTACTGGATGCGTCAACCGCAATGCCGACCAACCCAAGACCGACGCCATTTGCTGGGGCGAAGGTAAAACTGTTAGTAACAGTAGTTACCGTTAGATTATTACTATTTGTAATTGGAGTAGATGAACTTTTTTTGCCACATGAAAAAATGGTTATTGCCAAAAACAGCAATAAGAAATGAGACTTGTACATGAAGTTAATTTTGGTTAATTACCCCTAAGCCCCTATCAGAGTAGTTATAAAAAAATTAGCGTGGGACTATCAGCCGTTAAGCGAACGAGGTACTGGTATACCCATAGCCCAAACAAAGCAAATAGCCCACGCATAGCGTGAGCGTTTACACTTTGTTCATGGGCTATCTTAAATTACCAGTTTTCGTTCGCCTGAACTTAGCTTTAACGCTAATACAATAAATATTTTAGATGCCTTGCATCTTGTTCAAAAGTATAAATAATTTACACATTGCAATTATGTAAAATCGCTACTTTATTTCATACATATACTTCAATAAACTTTCGAGCCTTTTGCGCCCGGAATAACTCAAATAATAATATCTTTTACTTTGGATTTTATCCGAACTGATGCAATTAGCTTCACAGCAAAGTGATAGTTCACGTTTCCAATGCACATCCATATTGCTCCATTTTTTATTAAACCCTTCCACTTCGGGCAGGAAAAACCATTCTTTTTGATGAGCTAAAATTAAAAGAGCCATTTCGTTGTCCGATTGCCAACACGCGCATGAAACAGGTGTACCCGCAACGCGTGCGATGATACTGGAATACCCGAAAGACCCTGTAACGTGGGGAAAAGCTACCCAATACCAGTTTATGAACGGCGAATGGCTGCTGGTTGCTCCTGTGTATAAAAGCCAGGCAAAACGCGATAGTATTTACCTGCCTAAAGGTACCTGGTACGACTACTGGGATGGGAAAACTATAGCGGGCAATACCTGGCTAAACAATTACCCCGCGCCATTGGATAAACTGCCGGTATTTATTAAAGCGGGTGCTATTATCCCTATGTATCCGCAAATGAATTATGATGGCGAAAAGAAAACTGATAGCCTTACACTTGCTATTTACCCGCAAGGAAACACATCATTCAACTTATATGAAGATGATGGTAAAACCCGCGATTATAAAAAAGGTGCTTACGCCAATACATTAATAAGAGTTGTTAAAACAAAGGCTATAGAAGTTACCATTAATGCCGCAAAAGGACACTTTAAGGGTCAACTTGCCAACCGCGTGTATTTGTTAGATGTACACAATAATGCGGCCCCATCGCAGGTATGGGTTAACCGGGTTAAACTAAAGGTTTGTGGTAATTGGGAGCAATACAACGCAGCTAAAACGGGCTACTATTTTAATGCCGGTGAAAAACATGGCACCATTCATATAAAAACAGGGTATCTGCCAATATCAACCAATCAAAAAATTATTATAAAAGGCTGACCGAAGACATTTTACAGCCTTCACTTATGTTAATAGCTGCCCCTGCGGGGCGGCTATTTTTTTGCACTCGTAAATTGAAAATGTATGCAAACGTTTGCGCACTGTTTCAACAGGCAATTAATGCCTTAAATCAATAGTTTAGGCTTATCGATAGTTGGTGTAGCGATTTGAAAAACAATCACTTATAAGCGCCTTTTTAAAGGGGCTGTTTTGCGGACGGTACAAAAATAGCTCATCAACTATTAATAACCGATCAATCAACAGTTAATTAATTATTATATTCTAATCAAGTATGACAAATGTTTACAAGAAAATTCTGATTTGTTTTTTACTATTGATCAGTTACGGCCTTGCGCACAGCCAGGTAAACGTAACAGGAGTTGTTAAAGGCTCTGACGATGGTAAACCTATTCCCGGTGCGTCCGTAGTTATCAAGGGGAATAAACAGGGCGTTGCTACCGATGGCGAGGGAAAATTCCACATCTCGGCTCCGGCTGACGCCGTTTTAAAGTTCTCATTTGTAGGTTATATTACAAAAGAGGTTCAGGTTAAAGGCCGCGCGGTTATTGATGTAACCTTAGCGGTTTCGCAAAGTGAGCTGAATGATGTGGTGGTGATAGGTTATCAATCGTCAAAACAGAGAACCACTACAGCCGCTGTAACCGTAATATCGGGTAAAGAGATCGAAGATCTTCCAGCGCCAAGTTTGGACATTGCATTACAGGGTAAAGTAACCGGCGTAAACATCCAGAATTTTAGCGGCCAGCCGGGTGTTAGGAACACATTTGCGGTGCGTGGTAACACTTCGTTATCCACAAGTTTAAATGAAGCAAATGCAATAAGCACTCCCTTATTTATTATTGATGGTGTGCCTACCAGCCTTTCGGATCTGGGCAACTTCGACAACACCTCTACCGACGTGCTTGCAGGCATCAATATTAACGATATTGAAAGTATACAAATACAAAAGGACGCGGCTGCTACAGCTATTTGGGGTTCGAGAGGTGCTAATGGCGTAGTTGTTATTACCACCAAAAAAGCGAAGATTGGCAAACCACAGATAAATTTTAATATTTATACAGGCGCTTCATTCAAACCGGCTTTATTGCCTACAGCCACGGGTTCGGAAGAAAGAAATGAAAAAATTGACTTTTTAACTACTCAAGGTGGTGTAAACTCAATTTCAGGGCTGCCACAAATGCTTACCGATAGTTTGAACCCATCGTTTAATAATGCTACTGACTGGCAGGGCCTATTATACCGTACTGGTATTATACATAATGAAGACCTGTCAGTTGCCGGAGCGACGGACAAGATAAACTACCGTTTCAGTTTAAATGATTATGATGAGAACGGTGTGTTGTATGGTACCGGTTTTAAAAGGTATGCGTTCCGTACCAATATCATGTACCAGGTGTCTAAAAGGTTCAGCACAGAAATTAATATTAGTTTCTCGCGGCTTGACAGGCAACCCGGCTTAGGGAACTACCCGCACACTGTTAATCCACTGGCGGGTAATAACCAACCCAGTTCATTTTATTACCTAAGTCCATCTGATATTGCGCGGTACCACGATGATACCAATGACATTAGAAATGTTGACAGGAACGATTCATTTACCGCTTTCATAGGTTTGCATTATCAAATTGCGAAGGGTTTGGTGTTTAAAACCGAAACATCAGTTAACCCAAGCACAAACAGTAACCAATACAGCCAGCCGAGTACGCAGGCAAACCCACCTATAGCATCATCTTCTAATGTGAGCGACACTTATATGTCGACAAATATTTCGAATGTACTGTCATATGCGGATACAGTAGCCCAAAATCATCATTTTGGAATTGTTGCCATACAATCTTTTGAGCGCGATGTGGATAACAACACCAGTATTTATGGTTACGGTGTCCCAGACGATCATATCCAGGTTGTTCAGGGTATACCTCAATCTGGTTTAACCGCCAGCACCGATTACCAGGCGTCTTCTCTATTATCATATGCCTCACAGGTACACTATGACTATAAAGACAAATACCTGCTGGATGCGACCATTCGTACTGATGCATCTTCACGCTTTGGCGCCAACCACAAATGGGGTACTTTCCCTTCAGTAAGTGCCGGCTATATCATGTCTGACGAAGATTACCTGAAAGATGTTAATTGGCTTTCGTTGTTAAAAATCAGAGGCAGCTATGGTGTGAATGGTATTGAACCCAGCAGTTTTTACGCCCCATATAATAATTACAACCTTACGCAGGGCTACTATAATGGCGTTGCCATTGGTACACCAAATTTCAATTCGGGTGTAACTAATAGAAACCTCACCTGGCAGCCAACCAAACAATTAGACTTTGGTATCGATGCTTCATTCTTTAAAGACCGTGTAGATGTAACACTGGATTATTACAACAAGATCACAAGCCAGATGTATTATACCTTCCCGCTAGCTTTTTATACAGGGTATACACAACAAACATCTAACTCGGGCTTATCTGTTGGTAACAAGGGCTTCGAATTTAATATTAATACGCATAACTTACCATCAACAAGTAAATTGCAATGGACAACCAACTTAAACTTCTCCTATAACAGCAACAAAATACTTAGCCTGCCAAATGGCAACCGCAATATTTATGCTGTTTATAATGACCCTAATACCGGCCTTTCGGTTAACTATATATTCGAGGTTGGCAAACCTATGTATATGATTAACCAGATGCAATATACCGGGGTTTATAACACCCAATCGCAGGTACCAGTAAACCCATATACAGGTGCGTTGTTAACCTATTTTAAAGGTAATTACCCTGTTAAACCGGGCTACCCAATATGGAAGGACGTAAATGGCGACTACGATGTTTGGGATGGTGAAGACAAAGGCAATGCACAAGGCGATCTTGTACCGAGTGCCGATCCCAACCCTAAAGTAACCGGCGGTTTTAACAATAATTTTACTTACAAAAATTTCTCATTGGGTATTGGTACAACCTTTACTTTAGGCAGAACGATAATTAATACACTGCAATCAAACCAGTTTAACAATTGGGCAAGCGGTATTACTAACTTTACCAATGCAGGCATACCCAACCTAAATACGATAGGTTTCTGGAACCCGGCTTTAGCCGCTCAAAACCCTACCGGATACAGTGCCAAATTTCCGGCTTTAAATCCAAATGGCGGATATTTTTACCAGTTCTTCCCCTTCTCGACCATGTTTAATGAGAACGGGGCATATTTTAAGATCACAAACATTACTGTAGGCTATAAGCTTCCGCAAAAAATAGTTACGGCATGGGGAATTGCCAGCTGCCGTTTTTATGCCATGTTAGAGAACGTAGCCACCTTCCAGAAAGCAACGGTTCCTGATGCCGAGCAGGTTGATCCATTTGGTATATATGACGGGGCGACTTACCCGGTGCCTAAAAAAGCAACCATAGGTGTATCTGTCCAATTTTAATTCATCAATAACCAGATAAGAAATGAAAACTTACATAAATAAATATTATATATTACTATTGCTTGGTAGCCTCGGCCTCATAGCGTCATGTAAAAAATACATAAACGAGGGGCCTATCGATTCTCCTACCAATGATAATTATTGGGTAACCGAAAGGGCTGCGGAAAGCGGTTTAGCAGGTGCTTACGGTTTATTGCGCACTGCTTTAACCAACTCACGCGCCTATTTTGTTATGGGCGATGCTACCGCGAATGAATTTATATTTAACGGAAGCAACTGGACGCTTGCCGACTTAGCGCCTGCACACAATTTTAATTTTGCTTATGAGCCATATGAAGAGGAGTTAAATGACTGGACACCATTTTACCAGGCCATTAGCCAATGTAATTTAATAATAAGCAAAGTACCTTCCATACCTGCAAGCGGTTTTACTGACGACCCTACTGCAACCAAAAATGAAATTTTGGGCGAAGCTTATTTCGTAAGGGCATATTGTTATTACTACATATCGCAGGTATGGGGCCAGCCTGTAATTGTTACACAGGCATATACCGACCCTATAAATGCCCAACCTATAGCGCGCAGCACAACTGCAGCAGGGTTTGCACAAGCAGCCAGCGACCTGTTAACCAGTATAAAGCTTTTACAATATGGTTATAGTAACCCCGCCAATATTGCCGTACAGGCAAGTAAAGGTTCGGCATTTGCACTTTTGGCTAAAACTTACTTGTGGCAAAAACAATACAAGCTGGCTTCAGCAGCTGCCGATAGTGTGATTTTACGTGGCGGTTATACGCTTGAACCGGGCGCAACTTATAGCAATATATTTAAAGGGCATGACCAGGAGAGCATTTTCGAGATCAATATGATCTATTCGCCAAATCAAAATGAGGCACAAAGCGCAGGTTCAGGAGCCTTTTCTCAATTTTTGGCAGCACCGTTCGTTTTTGGTAAAGACCCAGGATCAAGTATATGGTGGGTAAATACCGAGTTGGTTAATAACTTGTATGATACAACCTCCAACGGTGCAAACGATGCACGTATAAAAGCTACATTCTATGGTTTACAAACCGACGCACCAATGATGGTGAAATATTCTAACGTTATATACCAACAGCCTGCACAACAAGCTTCTCCTTTTGTAAGCAATAACATGGTGCTTTTGCGCCTTGCCGACACCTACCTGGTAAAAGCGGAAGCTGATGCAAACTTAGGAAACACCGGCGATGCCGCCATTTATCTTAATAAAGTAAGAGAAAGAGCTGGCTTAAGCGATACGACCAGCACCGACCCTAAACAAATGATGTATCTTATTATGGATGAAAGAGGCAGGGAATTTTTTGGAGAAGGAACATGGTTTTATGACCTATACCGCACCGGGCTGATAATTGATCCCGGGTATGATAATGCAATCGAAGGGTATTTACCGGCCAGGACCGGTAATGATAACGCGGGTTTCCAATGGCCGCTTGACCTGAGGACACTTTTACCGCAAGACCCGTTGTTAACACAAAATCCTTACTGGGCATTGGCAAGTCAGAATTAAATTTAAAATCAATCAAGAGATGAAAAATATAATTAAACTCCTAATAGTTATTGCCATAGCCAATATCATGCTGGCTTCGTGCAAAAAAAACTATATAATTGGCGGTAAGCTTGAAAGTACAACCACCAACTTAACCACCTACGATTACTTAAAGAGTAACAGGTTCAAAATGTTCGATACCTTGTTAATGTTGGTTGATAAAGCAGGATTAAAAGATGAGATCAATCAGAAAGGCATAACTTTTTATGCCCCTACCGATTTTTCTATCAATAGGTATTTAGCTAAAAAAACAGCAGAAGTTCAGAATGTAGATATTTTTGCTAAGTATACTATTGATACCTTAATTAAGTATGACCTGGCCACTTTTGCCGATTCGATAAAAACGTATATTATACCCAAAACCATAACATACACTTCACTTACTTCAAATGGTGTTGTACTAAATACAGCCAAAAGCGGTGCCAGTGTAGTAGTATCCTATGAGCAAACTACCGACACGAATTTGGGCTACAACTCGGTAGTAAACACCATCCCTCAAGTTGAATATTATAGCCTGGTGATAGGTACGCTGCCTTCACCAGTTAAATCGGTAGACCTTGACCCTTCAGTTGCCATCAGGATATTGTGCCAAACATCAGGCCTCACAACTGCCACAGGGCAACTTAATGTACTAAGTAATTCACATACTTTATATTTTAGACAATAACACCATGAAGCATAAATTTATATACTTTACCCTGTTATCGGTAAGTTTATTGATAACATCGGCCTGCAAAAAAAGCACGCTAGGTTTTCTAAGCCCATATATACATTACGAGGTCGACCCAATACTCATCCCAAAGGGGCGCAATTTTTTAAGCGCGGGTTTAAACGGCGACGGTACTTCGCAGCCATATACTTGTAAGGTGCTTCATTTTTATAATAAAGCAACAGGCCAAAACGTAGATACTATGTTTGCCCATACCTACCCTGTTCAGATCTGGACAGCATTGTATAGCCCTAAAACTGATACTACGCTGGCACTCATCAACGGCAAACGCCGCACCGTTAATGTACCGGCAGTTGCTATTAGCCCCGAAAGCGGCCAAATAACCGCCAACTTTGGTGCATTAAACATCCCTGGCGGCGAGTACCAGTTCGATCTGCAAATAACAAATGATGCGGGGACAAGGGTCTACCCAAAAATTGGCGACTTTATATTAAAAGATACCACTACCTATGATGCCGTACCTGCGCTTGGTACACAATATGACAAACTGTTTGAGGTAGGTAACGAAAGTGTTTCGGAATTAGCGGGCAAACCTACCCTTACAATAGTACGAACAGGTGATACACCCAATGCTGTTACGGTACAGTTTGAAGATAAAAATGGCGCATTCTTTGATCCTTCAAAAAACGAAATAGTAAGAAGGCCAAGTGGTAATACTTATTTACAAACATTGCAAGATTATTCCATAGCATACACCGTGACCAATAATGCCATGGTATTCCAGTACGCATTCACACCGTTCCCTTTAAATTCACTGGGTAACGGGTTTAACATTTATTACAGGATACCCACCCAATATGCTCATATTGATGGGCAGCCTGATGGCAAATGGAGCATGAATCCGCGTTTTCCGTTCAGGCTTTATGTACCTGGTGCATACTTAATAACCATGCAATTCCCTGATGTGACGCGCCGCGTACCATAACAATTAGTTTTCCCAGTTAATAGTTGTAGTTTAATAGCCCGCTTATAATGAAAATTATTTAGCGGGTTATTTGTTTTAAGTGGTTGATACGCTGGTTTTAACAAACGTTTGTGTTACTTTAAATTACATTTCCGGCTTATGTAAATGAATTTATATATAATTTCAGCATAAGTTTTAATACTATAAAAATGAAAAAATATCTTCTGCTATGCCTTTGTTTTTTTGCGACAATAAGTTTCACACAAGCGCAGCAAACGCATAAATTCAGCCTGACGCCTGCTAATTTTTTGCTTGATGGCAAACCGTTCCAGATCATCAGCGGCGAGATGCACCCTGCGCGCATACCCTTTGAATATTGGCGGCAGCGTATAAAAATGGCAAAGGCCATGGGCTGTAACACTATCGCCGCCTATATTTTCTGGAATTACCAGGAAACCGCGCCGGGTGTATTCGATTTTAAGACGGGTAATCACAATATAGCTGAATTTATAAAAATATGCCATGAAGAAGGAATGTGGGTATTACTTCGCCCCGGCCCCTATGTATGTGCTGAATGGGATTTTGGCGGTCTCCCCACCTATCTGTTAAAAAATGCTGATCTGAAGGTGCGGTGCATGGACCCGCGTTATATGCAGGCATTAACACGCTATATTAACCGTTTATCCAAAGAAGTGGCACCACTGCAATGCAGCCATGGCGGCCCTATTTTGATGGTACAGGTTGAAAATGAATATGGCAGCTATGGCAACGACAGGGTTTATATAAACACCCTGAAAAAACTGTGGGTAACCAATGGTATAAATGTTCCTTTTTACACTGCGGACGGCGCGGCTGCTTATATGCTTGATGCCGGCCACATAGCAGGTGCTGCCATAGGCCTTGACAGCGGTACTGGTGACGGCGATTTTGAAGCGGCAACAAAGGAAGATGCAAATGTACCAGCGTTCAGCAGCGAAACTTATCCCGGTTGGTTAACCCACTGGGGCGAGGCTTGGGCAACCGTCGATACAACCGATCTTAAAAAAGACATTACATACCTGCTGAAAAACAAAAAGTCGTTCAACCTTTATGTGGTGCATGGCGGTACAAACTTTGGCTATAACGCAGGTGCAAATGCAGGTAACAGCAAAGAATACCAGCCCGATGTTACCAGTTATGATTATGATGCGCCCGTAACAGAGCAAGGCCGCACTACCCCAAAATTCTTTATGCTGCGCAACCTGATTAAGCAATATGTAAGCTATAAAATTCCTGATGTGCCCGCGCCGGTGAAAACCATCGCTATCCCCGAAATAAAAATGCGGCCGTACACTACCATTTGGCAAAATCTGCCACAGGCCGTACACAGCGCTCAGCCTAAAACAATGGAAGCGCTTGATCAAAATCAGGGCATGGTACTTTACCGCACACACCTCATAGGCCACAAAAGCGGCGAACTGGTAATAAACGAACCGCATGATTATGCAATGGTGTTTTTAAATGGCAATTATATTGACAGTGTGTATCGCGATGGTGGAAAATGGACAATAAAACTGCCAAAAACCGATGTTAAAGAGCCTGTACTTGATATATTGGTTGAAGGTATGGGGCATATCAACTTCGGCCAGTATATTATTGACCGCAAAGGCATTACTGACAGAGTTACCCTTAATGGCATGACCTTAATGCAATGGGATATGTTTAAGCTGCCGCTCGATGAGAAATTTGTAAGTACGCTTAAAGTTAACAGCAAGCCATCCCCAAATAATAAATGCAATTTCTTTAAAGGCGAATTTACTCTTGCCGAAAAAGGCGATACTTATTTCGACCTAAGTAAATATGCCAAAGGCGTTGTATTTGTAAACGGCCATAACCTTGGCCGCTACTGGAACCGTGGGCCGCAGCATAATTTATATTGCCCTGCCGCATGGTTAAAATCGGGTAGGAATGAAATTATTGTTTATGATATGCAGGCATCAACTGCACAATCTGTTGGCACTTCAGTTACATTAAAATAAACACGAGATAAAACAGATCAACCGGCATTTCAATTTAATATTTGACTTATCGCTTTGATCTGTTTTTATAGCATATGTAAATACATAGTTTATTAATTTCTATAAATATTGTATATTGCCTTTATGTCAATACTCGAAAAGCCGACTACTATAAAGGAGATTGCCAAACTGTTAAACATTTCAGCATCAACAGTTTCAAGGGCTTTGCACGACCATCCGAGTATTGGTTTAACTACCCGCCAAAAGGTAAAGAAACTGGCTTCTGATCTGAATTATGAGCCAAACCAGAATGCTATATTCTTTCAAAAAGGTAAAACTTATATCATAGGCGTAATATTACCCGAACTTTCGGAATCTTTTTTTTCATCAGCTATTAGTGCAATCGAAGAATCTGCTTATAAAAAGAATTATTCGGTACTTCTGGCCCAATCGCATGACGATGTTAAGAAGGAAATTGAGCTGGTTGAAAAAATGAATCACAGGGTTGATGGTTTATTAATATCGCTGGCTAAAAATACCTCTTCATTTGAACATTTTGAGAAACTTAACCGCTATGATATACCGGTAGTGTTTTTCGATCGTATACCTCCCCTTTCAAATGTACATTCTGTTGCTTGTAACATGGAAAGCGGAACCATTGATGCGGTTAGCTATTTGTTAAAAAAGGGCCACCGTACCATAGGTATGATCAACGGGCCAAATACACTTATAGCCACTGCCGAAAGAAAGGAAGGCTATATTAAGTCAATGATTAAGAACCGCCTTAAATACGACCCATCGCTTATTGTAAACTGCGACCTTACCCAGGCCGGTACAGAACAAGCCCTGGAAGGTTTGCTGGCCCACAAAAGAAATATTACCGCCATAGTAACTTTTAATGATTATGTGGCGCTTTTTGCTATAAAGAAATCAAGAACAATGGGACTGGTTGTAGTGCCGGAATTTGTAAGTTTTGCTAACCTGCCGCTCATACATTATATGGATCATATACCGGTTGCTTCTGTTGAACAGTTCCCCTATTTACAGGGTCAAAGGGCTACAGATATTTTGCTTGATCTGCTAGCGAATAAAGACAGGACAGCCGCTAATAAAGGCGCTTTCTACAACATTGTTATCGACTCGCAGTTGGTGGAGAATAATCTTAAATAGACGGTTTCGTAATTTCATTGCCTTTATCCCAATCAAACTCAAATACAGTTTTACTGCTGAAGGTTTCACCAGGATTTAAAACTGAGCTCGGGAAATCAGGGTGGTTGGGTGAATCGGGATAATTTTGTGTTTCCAGGCAAAATCCTTCCCTAAAACCATATGGCGAACCATCCTTACCCGGCGATCCGTCCAGAAAATTACCAGTGTACAAATGTATGGCAGGCTCGGTGGTGTACACATTCAACTTTCTGCCGCTTTTCGGTTCGACGGCCCTTGCCGCTAAAACTAATTCGTTCGATCTCGTCTGCTTTACAACCCATGAATGATCGTAGCCATAGCTTAATTCCAGCTGTTTATTGGCAGTATTAATATCATGCCCTATGGTTTTGAAGTGTGTAAAATCGAAAGGTGTGCCCTTAACGTTTTCAGTATCGCCTTTGGGTACCTGCATCGCATTCACAGGCAGGTAATATTGGTTCGGCATCATTAATTCGTGATCTAATATTGATCCGGTATTATGCCCGGCCAAATTAAAATAAGTATGCTGTGTAAGATTAAGTATCGTTGGCTTATCGGTCACGGCCTCATAGTCAATCGTAAGCTGGTTGGCATTATTCAGCTTATAAGTAACTGTTGTTGTAAGGTTACCGGGGAAGCCTTCTTCACCGTCGGCACTTAAATAGGTTAACTGCACACCCAACGAATCTCCATCTGCAAAAAGCCTGTCTTGCCAAACCTTTTTATTGAAGCCCACTTTACCGCCGTGGTGATGGAAGCCGCCTTCTTTGGTTGTCAATTGGTAGATTTTTCCATCAATTTCAACACGCCCACCTGCAATCCGGTTAGCATAACGCCCCACAACTGTGCCTATATAAAAATCATCGTGCTCATAGCCTTGTAAAGTATCATAGCCCAATACTACATCGGCATAAATGCCATTTTTATCGGGCACAAATACCGATTGTATGGCAGCGCCAAAATTGGAAATATTTACTTTGACCCCGTTTGCATTGGTAATGCTATAGAGGTTTATAATTTCATCACCAATTTTGCCCCATTCAGTTACCTGTATATTTAGTTCAGTTGTCATTACTATGGAAGCGTGTTAAAATTTATTACAGGAAGGCCCTTTGTGCCGGACTGCCTGTGCAGTATAGTTCTAAGTGGTGTAAAATCATTAAAAAATCCGCAATTGCGCAGGTAAAATAAAGTTTTCTCGGTACCTCCGGCGTAATCCTTGCGATATTTTATATTGGCCGTGGCATCGCCGGTAAATAAGGCATCCGTAAGTTCAAACCAATTGCCGGCTGTATCAATCACCCAGCCATTTCCATAATTTGCTTTACGCTCTACGTTTCCGTAATCCGGGTCGAAATTCTCTAAAAATGAATGCAACTGCGTAAGATGGTTATTTGTTTTGGGGCGTTTAAAGCTGGCAATTAACTGCCAAGCTGTGTCGGTGGCCATTTTGAAATAGCAAGTAAACACGGTGGTATTAGTAGCAGCATCGGGTTGCGCATGTGTTAAAAAGCAATAGGTGCTTCCGGCTTTCCACATATAGTTCATGTAGCTTTGCCCGCCCGAACCTTCACTGCCAAATTCACCGGCATGTACATTCGGCCCTTTTTTTATAAGTTTTATTTTTAGGCTATCGGGAATGCTCTTTGGATCATCCGTAGTAAAAGGGCTCCAGATAGAAAACAATACATGCCGTTCGGTAGGAGAATTTACCTGCATACCGAAATATCCTTCGGCAAAGCCATTCGACATAAAATATGAGCCCTGTGTGTCTTCGCCAACAGGTACAGTTACTTCATTGTAGAACCATTCAACACTATGTTGTATAGCGGCAGGCACCTTATAATTTAAATGTACGGAAGGCCCCCGCCTGCCCCAATAAAAGTAATTACCCTGGTTATTTTTAACATAAATAGCACCGGTTGACAAGGCTGATCCTTTTAAAACTAAATCTGATACTTCGGCATAAAGCGGTCCCGAACGTTTGATGCCTTTTAATCGAATGCAGATATAACCTGGCTTATCAATTATCACATTCCCTATATCAATGGTTTGAAATGAATTGTTGGTGATCTTTTTAGTGAATGATGAGTTATTGATCATCACCTGTATTTGGCTGCTGCCCTGCGGAACACGCAGGCGACAGGCTAGCTGCAATGTGCCTTTAGCTTCGGTGCGTATCCAAATGCTTACTTCGTCTTTTGCATCGGCCCAGTTCATTAAGCCCGAATCGGTAACCTGTACTTTTGAATGTGCGCTTACCCAGGTATTGCCGGCAAGAGGTACTTTAATGGCCGTATCGCCATTGGCCCCGGCCGTTTGCGCCCGGGTACTGCTTATGGAACTTAATAATCCGAGGCAAAATATTGAACTGAAAATAAGGTGTTTTTTCATATTGTAAATGGATAACGATATAAATGTTGGGTTTTTCCGGGTTAAATCCTTCGTATTTATAACGCAAACGTTTGTAAAAGGCATTATAACCCATTAATATAGGTTTTATTCTGCTTTAAAGTATTTAAAATACCTGTTAACTCCATTTGTTAAGCAAAAAGTACGTATCTGTATTAACGGGTAAAAAATAGCTTTATTTAAATATATGTTCAAACCTATACAGTTTAAATAGCATAAATTTAAACGACCTTTATTTTATTAAATTTCACTCAAACGTTTGCACACAAAAATGGCCGCCATATTAATTACGTTTGTTTTGAAAGATGTATAAACCCCTTTTTAATGTTTAACGATATACTTATTAATTATGGACTCGAACCTGCTGCTTATTCATTTCATAAGCTGGAATCGGGCCTCATAAATTACACGTGGAAGGTTACAGGGCCCGATAATGAATTTATACTACAGCAGATAAATACCCGGGTATTTAAAAACCCCTATAATATTGCCGAAAATATTGAGATACTAAACCAATATATTAAGCAAGTTGCCCCCGATTACTTGTTTGTAGCCCCTTTATTATCTGTAAATGGCGAATCAATTATTAAGAACCACGGGGGCGCTTATTTCAGGTTGTTCCCTTTTATTAAAAATTCGCATACTGTTGATGTTGTAGATAATGCCGGCGAAGCATACGAAGCCGCGAAACAATTTGGCATTTTTACACGCCTGTTTAAAAGCCTTGACCTTAACCTGCTTAATTACACCCTTGTTGATTTTCATAACTTGCCCTTGCGGCTTCAGCAATTTCGGCAGGCAGTAAAACAAGCGGCCCCGGAATTATTGAAAGTAACAGCCAATGAGATAGCCCAAATAGAACAACATAGCGACATTGCATCTACCTATGAAAAACTGGTAAATAATAACCTTATGCCGTTAAGGCTTATACATCATGATACTAAAATAAGCAATGTTTTATTTGATGATGAGGGAAAAGGATTGTGTGTTATCGACCTGGATACACTAATGCCCGGGTATTTTATAAGCGATGTGGGCGATATGCTCCGCACTTATCTTTCGCCCGCTAATGAAGAGGAAACGGACTTTACTAAAATTGTTGTACGGCCCGACTTTTTTTATGCCATATACAAAGGGTATATGGAGCAAATGGAAATCATACTTACCCAGGCGGAAAAAGATAGCTTTATTTTTGCAGGCAAGTTTATGATATATATGCAGGCTGTGAGGTTTTTAACCGACCACTTAAATAGCGATGTATATTACCAGGTTAAATACCCGGGGCATAATTTGATGCGGGCCCAGAACCAATTATATTTTCTTGATCAATATATCCAAGCCGAACCGCAATTCAACGCATTAATGCAACACCAGTATTCATCTATTTAAAAACACAGGCTGGCTATACATTGACACGATAGCAGACAGCCAAAATTTCATGTTTGATGTGGTTAAATAAACACGGATTAAAGGTGCCACTCTTCTAACTTGTCGGCAACAAGGTTTAATATTTCTTCGGGAAAAAGGCCGGTATTTTTACAGATATGTAAATGTTTGTGCGTGCCCGGCTCAAAGCTGGCTATAAACTGTTCGTTCCTGAAAACTTCAAACTTACATTGGTCGCCTTCATGGTGCATGTAGTCCTTCACTTTAAAATGATGGTTCTCGTTTTTATAGCTTACCGATATTTCGAAATTTTCCATAACCAGTTTAGTAGTATAACCAATATGTGGCCTGTATTGTTGTATCGGTTTAAAAGTTTATAAAATCATTATAAAGCCATTATTTTCCATGTTTTTCCACATACTTATATAACTGTGTACCTGTAAGTAGAAATGCCCCTACTCCGTAAATTTCGGTGCTATTGGCATTAACTTTATCGGGCGCAGCGCCTATTTGCTGCACATACCCCAGCATTCCATCCGGGTGTACGCAAGCCGATAAGGCTGTCCAGCCTTTTTGTACTACAGGCCAATAAGTTTTTTTATCTAATAGCCCATTATTAAGGCCCCATAACAAAGCATAAGTATAAAAGCCTGTGCCACTTGCCTCTTTAACCGGGTAGCTTGCAGGGTCGAGCAATGAGGCATGCCAGCTGCCATCGGGTTGTTGTAATTGGGCAATGCGTGCAGCCATATCTTTATAAAGCTTAACAAACTTCGTCCTGTCGGGATAATTGGCGGGCATATTGTCAAGCACGCGCACCAATCCCCCCATCACCCATCCGTTGCCACGCGACCAAAATACTTTCGCGCCATTATTTTCCTTTTTTGTAAAATAGGTACTATCCCTAAAATACAAATGTTCTGTAGGGTCGTACAGGTAATCATAGGTTTTCCACCAAAGTTTAGTGGCTGCATCAAGATATTTTGGGTTTTGCGTAGCTGTTGACAGATAGCTAAGGCTGGTAGGCCCCATAAACATGGCATCGCACCAGGCCCATTCCCGGGCTTGTATGTTATTTTTCCATGCTAAAGTTTCGGTATGCGGTAATGCAGCGATAGTATCAGCAAGCGCCCTGAATTTGGCTATCATTTTATCGTCTTTGTAAATCAAATACAAATTGGCGTAGGTTTGCCCAATGCAATAATCATCGGCCATAAGCCTGCGCGGGCCGGTGTTCCAATTCAGGTCGTTTCCCACACTAACAAGATATTTAATATACCGTTCGTTCTTGCTTATTTTGCCCAGTTCCAGTATACCGGTATAACCTGCAGCATTTGTCCAATCATATTTCGGCCAACGCTGACCTTTTTGCTCCCAGGTATTTAATTGCCAGTCGGCAACACGTTCCATGGTTTTTAAAATGGATGAAGGTTTGAACAAGGTATCGGTTTGTTGTGCCGACGCGGCGGATAAACAGCCAATAACGGTTACAAATAGAAGTAGCGATTTTTTGAAGAATATCATAATATGGGTTTATAGCAACACAGGTAGTATGCAAAAACTATTAATGGTAAATATATTCAGCATATCTGCAAAAACAAAAAATCCTTTATCTCATCTTTTCCTCCCATAATTTACCTTAAATTGCGTTTTTCCTATATAACCAATTTATGGATCTGGAGTTCAATAAAAATGAGGATATAAACAAACAACTTGTTTACGAGGTAAGTACGCGCTTAAAAAAAATACATGCAGGTGGTGGCGAAAAGGCCGCGGCAAAGCAAAAAGAAAAAGGCAAAATGCTTGCCCGCGAGCGTGTGGCGTACCTTATTGATAAAGATAAACCCTGGCTGGAAGTTGGTGCCTTTGCCGGCGAAGGCATGTATACCGAGCATGGCGGCTGCCCATCGGGCGGAGTGGTTTGTGGTATTGGTTATGTATCGGGCAGGCAATGCGTGGTGGTGGCCAATGATGCTACCGTGAAGGCTGGTGCATGGTTCCCGATCACCGCCAAAAAGAACCTTCGTGCGCAGGAAATTGCCATGGAAAACCGCCTGCCTATTATCTATTTGGTTGATTCGGCGGGTGTTTATTTGCCTTTGCAGGATGAGATATTTCCCGATAAAGAACATTTTGGCCGCATTTTCAGGAATAACGCTATTATGAGCAGTATGGGTATCATACAGATATCGGCCATCATGGGTTCATGTGTTGCAGGAGGCGCGTATTTGCCTATTATGAGCGATGAGGCGATGATTGTAGAAGGTACGGGCTCGGTTTTTTTGGCGGGTTCATATTTAGTAAAATCGGCTATTGGCGAGGATATTGATAACGAGGCCTTAGGCGGAGCTGCCATGCACTGCGAAATATCAGGTGTTACCGATTATAAGCAACCTAACGATAAGGCTTGTTTGGATAGCATCCGCAACATTATGAGCATGACCGGCGAGAACCCCAAAGCGGGTTTTGACCGCATAAAACCTGCATCGCCCAAATTAGAACCTAATGATATTTACGGTATTTTGCCCGACGCGCGCGATAAGCAATATGATATGAGGGATATTATATTGCGACTGCTTGATGATTCGGAATTTGAGGAGTATAAGAAGGAATACGGGCAATCTATCATCTGCGGGCTTGGTCGGGTGGATGGTTGGGCAGTAGGCATTGTTGCCAACCAGCGCAAGGTGGTAAAATCGGGCAAAAAAGAGATGCAGTTTGGCGGGGTGATCTATTCCGATTCGGCTGATAAGGCCACCCGTTTTATTATGAACTGTAACCAGAAAAAAATACCGCTTGTGTTTTTGCAGGATGTTACCGGGTTTATGGTAGGCAGTCGCTCCGAACAGGGCGGCATAATTAAGGACGGCGCCAAAATGGTGAACGCAGTAGCCAATTCGGTAGTGCCTAAGTTTACTATAGTTATCGGCAACTCCTACGGCGCGGGCAATTACGCGATGTGCGGCAAGGCTTACGACCCGCGGTTAATCTATGCCTGGCCATCAGCAAAAATAGCGGTGATGGGCGGCTCGCAGGCGGCAAAAACTTTATTGCAGATACAGGCCGCCGGATTAAAAGCAAAAGGCGAAGAAGTAATCACCCCTGAACGCGAAGCCGAGTTGTTAAAGCAAATAAGCGACCGCTACGATTCACAAACCACCCCCTACTACGCCGCTGCCCGGCTTTGGGTTGATGGCATTATCGACCCGCTGGAAACCCGCAAAGTAATTTCAATGGGTATTGAGGCAGCAAACCACGCGCCTATTGAGAAGGCGTTTAATGTGGGGATAATACAAACGTAGATTGATTTGAAAATTTGGTAATTTGAAGATTTGAAAATTATTAACTTCATATATGAAAAAACTGCTACTACCAGCCCTGTTTTTTTTAGTCCTAAATGCATCCGCCCAAAATGCGCAGCAAATACACGAGCGCGCTATTTTAGTTGATACCCATAACGATGTCCTCTCGAACGAACTGATAAACCACGAGGATATTGGTAAGCTGCAAACCACCGGACAACTTGATTTGGTGCGTGCCAAACAAGGAGGGCTGGATTGCCAGGTATTCTCTATATGGTGTGGGCCGCAGTATGGCAAAGGCACTGCTTTTAAATTTGCTAACCGCGAGATAGATTCGCTTTATGCATTGCTTAACCGCTATCCAGATAAAATGACTTTGGTGCGTAATTCGGCTGAATTGAAAAATGCCGTTGCACATAAAAAATTTGCCGCCATGATAGGCGTTGAAGGCGGCCATATGATAGAAGACAGGCTGGATTATATTGATAGCCTACACGCCCGTGGCATGTGCTATTTAACGCTTACCTGGAATAACAGCACCTCGTGGGCAACCTCAGCAACTGATGAAACGCTACATCATGATAGTCTGCAAAAAGCAGGGCACATTGGCCTGAATATTTATGGTAAGCAAATTGTCAAACACCTGAATGATTTGGGTGTAATTATAGATTTGTCGCACCCCGGTGAGCAAACCTTTTATGATGTGCTGGCAACTACTACCAAACCTGTCATCGCTTCGCATAGCTGCGCTTATGCCCTAAACCCTTTCAGGCGTAATTTGAAGGATGACCAGCTTAAAGCACTGGCAAAAAACGGCGGCGTGGTGTTTGTTAATTTTTATAGCGGTTTTGTCGATAGCAATTACTTTAAAGTGTCCCCGCCATTTATCAGGCTGCATAAAGCTGAACTGGATTCGCTGATAAAAATATATCATGATGAAGACCTTGCCACCGAAAGACTTTTTGCACTATACAAAAAGGAAAGCGACTCTTTTCGGCCGCCCTTGAGTATGCTGATAAAACACATTGACTATATAGCAAAACTGATAGGTATTGACCACGTAGGCATTGGCTCTGATTTCGATGGCGCCGAATCATACCCCATGGGTATGGACGATGTTACCGATTATCCAAAAATCACCTCGGAACTATTAAAACTAGGATATAGTGAGAAAGATATTGATAAAATATTGGGCGGGAACTTTTTAAGAGTGCTGCAGGCAAACACAGGTAAATAAGCATGGCCTATGTACCATCGTCTAATATCAATTTCAACACAAATATGGTGATTGCCGTAATAATGATCATCACAATTATGAATTGCTTTAGTGCTTTCTTTTTATCTTCCATATTAGTAAGCTAAAGATGCAAAAAATGGCTGAGAACATTTTTGAAGTAAATAAAAATATGTTAATTTTATAAGGCTAAATCTTATTGACCTTATGAAATTTTTTTGCGTTTTTTTATTAGTAATAGTTATACATCCTGTTATTGCGCAGACTTCAAAAATTTATGTCACAAAAAGCGGGAATGTAACTAATGAGCCATTTTAAGCATTAGCATATATGCTAATTCAAAAGGTTAACGATACCTTATACCGTGTCAGCGAGTATGATATGCGCGATACCATTTTACTTTCAGGCGAATATAAGGATGCATCCTTATCAACCCCCAACGGGAGATTCAGCTACTACAGTAAACCTAAATTAAGTAGTAAGTTTATCCATTCGCCTTCTGATACCACAAATTATATCCAATTAACAGGTAACTATGTAAATGGTGCAAAGGAAGGCCTTTGGATCTCATATGCAAGAGCGGGTGAAAAACAAAGTGGAAAAACTTATAAGAACGATAAACTGAACGGCCCTTTTATTACCTATACACCCGTATCTGGCGAGTGGACAAGCGAAGAAATGATTGATGGTGTTTCGGCTGGCACTACGTATAATTATAATGAAGATAGCGTATTAACATTGGAAACACATCTCGAAAACGGCCGCCCTATCAAAGTAATATGGCATGTAACTGCTGGAGAACCTAAATATGATTTCGAATCATATTTAGAGGGCAAGTTAAAGGTTTATAAAAAACTATTAATGAATGCTAAGCCTTTGTTAAAGTTCACTATCACAAAAGAAGGCAAATTAACCAAATTGTCGTTAAAGCAAGGGATTTCTCCTGAAGTAGACAAGGCAATAATTGAAGCTATTTATGAAGCGCCCCCTTTTGAGCCTGCTAAACTGGACGGAAAGGTCATTGAATTTAAAACAAACAGACTATTACTCCTCTTTCAAAAAAGAATCCCTTTTAATGATCCGCGAAACGGTTAAACTGTGTTCTTAAATATAAACATCACATATGTTTACCAACAACTGACTAACCAAATCACCTTTTTTCGTAACTTCGTGCTTCAATTTTGAATATCCATGTCTGAAACTCTTGAACACGTTAAATGTCTTATCATAGGCTCAGGTCCTGCCGGTTATACAGCTGCTGTTTACGCTTCGCGTGCTGATCTTAAGCCTGTATTATATACCGGTATGCTTGCCGGTGGCCAGCTTACCCAAACTACTGAGGTTGAGAATTATCCCGGCTATCCCGAAGGTATTATGGGGCCCGAAATGATGGAGAACTTCCGCAAACAGGCCGAACGCCTGGGTGCCGATATACGCTACGGTTACGTAAGTTCGGTTGATTTTTCGGCTATGCCGCATAAAGTGGTGGTTGATGAAGTAAAAACTATTTTGGCTGATACTGTTA
This sequence comes from uncultured Mucilaginibacter sp., assembly GCA_903915155.1. Lineage (GTDB taxonomy): Bacteria > Bacteroidota > Bacteroidia > Sphingobacteriales > Sphingobacteriaceae > Mucilaginibacter. The sequence continues at coordinate 4,176 of CAIWRU010000186.1, read as the reverse complement.
TTATCTCTACCGGCGCATCGGCCAAATGGCTGGGGCTGGATTCAGAGCAAAAATACAGTGGTTTTGGTGTATCGGCCTGTGCTGTGTGCGACGGATTCTTTTTCCGCGGGCAGGATGTGGCGATTGTAGGTGCGGGTGATACCGCTGCTGAAGAGGCGACCTATCTTGCTAAAATGTGCCGCAAGGTAAGCATGATCGTTCGCCGGGATGAGTTTCGTGCTTCAAAAGCCATGATGCACCGCGTATTGAATACGCCGAACATCGAGATATTATATAATACTGAAACTAAAGAAATAATTGGTGACGGCCAAAGCGTTACCGGTGTGACTGTTATAAATAATAAAACCAACCAGGAAACCACCATACCAGTTACCGGCTTCTTTGTAGCTATTGGCCACAAACCTAATACCGATATTTTTAAAGGCTGGTTAAAAATGGACGAAACAGGCTATATCATTACTCATCCTGATTCGACCCAAACAAATATTGAGGGTGTATTTTGCTGTGGTGATGCCCAGGATCATATTTACCGCCAGGCTGTAACAGCTGCCGGTACAGGCTGTATGGCAGCTATTGAGGCTGAGCGCTATTTAGCGGGAAAAGAACATATAGTAACTGCTTAATATAAAACTTAAAACAAAAATCCTTATTGTATCTTTATAATCTACATAAACATATACAACATGGGAAAAGGAGATAAAAAATCGCGCAAAGGTAAAATTGCAATGGGGTCGTTTGGTAAAAGCAGGCCGCATCACATAAAAAAAGCGGCTGTTGCTGTGCCCCTGAACAAAGAAAAAGAAGCTGAAGCTGCCCCTAAAGCAGAAAAAGCTAAAAAACCATCCGCATAAGCGAATGGTTTTTTAGTTATAGCCAGTTTTTTACAAACTACTGTACCACATTTTTTTTAAAAACTGTTACCTTCACGGTTGTTACAAAACTCTGTTAATTTGTTATGGTTAAAAATATAGTCACGCTGTTCTTTACTTTTATCATTATCTCCACACAATTCGCTAATGCACAGGATACAGGGCCCAATATGGGTATCATCCCCGCCCCTGTTTCGCTCAAAAAAACAACGGGCGAATTTATTTTAAGCCGCGAAACCAAATTTGTTGCCGATAGCCCTAACAATAAAGCCGTTATTTTTTTGGCAGATTACCTGCACAACAAAAAAATGCTGAACATACAGCCTGTAGCCGAAGCCAATACAAATATTTCCAATGCCATTGTACTAACTTCAGTTGGAACCGATAGCTTGCCGCCGGAAGGTTACCGTTTAACCATCACACCGCAAAAAATAACCATTGCGGGTAAAGGGGCCGGATTGTTTTATGGTATACAAACGCTTATTCAACTAATACCTGCTGATAACGGGGCAACAATAAAATTACCCGCTGTACAAATTGAGGATCATCCCCGGTTTGGATACAGGGGGATGATGCTGGATGTTTGCCGTCATTTTTTCTCGGTGGAATTTGTTAAGAAATTCATCGATTTGATGGCCACTTATAAGATCAATAACTTTCACTGGCATTTAACCGACGACCAGGGATGGCGCATTGAAATAAAGAAATATCCCCGATTAACCGAAATTGGCAGCCAGCGCGCGCAAACAGTTATCGGCAATTATCATGACCGCATCCCACAACAATTTGATAACACCCCGCATGGCGGTTTTTATACGCAAGACCAGATACGTGATGTGGTAAAATATGCGGCCGACCGTTATATAAACGTAGTACCCGAAATTGAAATGCCCGGTCACTCTGAAGCTGCACTGGCCGCTTACCCTGAATTAAGCTGCGACCCATCATATCCTTACAAGGTATCTGAAACCTGGGGCGTATTTCATGATACGTACTGCCCATCAGATAAAACCTTTAATTTTCTACAGGATGTACTGACCGAAGTTATCGATCTTTTCCCATCGCATTATATACACGTTGGTGGCGATGAAGCGCCGAAGGATGCCTGGAAAAAATCAAAATTCTGCCAGCAACTTTGCAAGAAGTTAGATTTGAAGGATGACCGTGAATCGAGCAAGGAAGATAAGCTGCAAAGCTACTTTATAGAGCGTATTGAAAAATTTGTGAACTCAAAAGGCCGCAGTATTATAGGCTGGGACGAGATACTGGAAGGCGGCCTTTCGGCTAATGCCACCGTAATGAGCTGGCGCGGGGAAGCTGGTGGCATAGCAGCTGCGCAGCAAAGCCATAACGTGATCATGACACCTGGCAGCGGCGGCCTTTATATTGACGCGGCACAGGGCAAACTAAGCGACGAACCACTGAGCATTGGCGGCTATACCCCGCTTATAAAAACTTACAGTTATAATCCTACTCCCGCTGCTTTAACACCCGATCAGCAGAAATATATAATGGGCGTACAGGCTAACTTGTGGACAGAATACATACCCACTGAAAACAAAGTTGAGTACATGCTGCTGCCACGTATGCTTGCACTAAGTGAAGTTGCGTGGACACCGTTAACCAATAAAAATTATAACGATTTTGCGAATACCCGCCTGCCTTATCATTTAGCATGGTTTGATAAAAATGGTTTTGATTATCGGGTACCCACTGCTATTGGCGCAAAGGATACCATTATGTTCGGTTCGCAATTAAATGTGCAGTTAAAATCGTCGGTTAACGGGGCTACGGTTTATTATACCATTGACAGCTACACCCCGCGCGAAACGGATATAGCGTATACCATCCCTATGACCTATAATGTACCGCCTGACCAGTATCGCGAACTTGAAACTATAGTGATTACACCATCGGGCAAAAGAAGCACGGTAACGCATATGGTAATGTATAATAAATCGCCGCTGCCGCCGGTAAATTATACGGGTACAGCAAGCGGGCTAAACTATCACCTGTATACAGGCACTTTTACCAGTGTAAACGATATTGCAGCTTCGGCAGCAGTTGACACCGGCGTTGTGAAAAGCTTTAATACTGCAGCTATTAAAAAAATCACTCCGGCTTACGGTATAATTTATACCGGTTTTATTCGTATTGATAATAGTGATGTGTATGGTTTTTCAACACAATCAGACGATGGTTCGGAGTTGTTGATAGATGATATCCCCGTAGTTAATAACGATGGTAAACATGGCAGCCTTGAGCAAGGCGGATCGATACCGTTACAAAAAGGCTACCATCGCTTTAAATTAAAATATTTTAATGTTGGAACATCGGCTACGCTTCATGTATATTTGAGCATACCGGGTAAACCTAAAGGAGAACTATCGCCCGATGAAATGTATAATTAAACACCTTATATAAACTATGTATAACAGGTTTTATTTTTTTATGCTGATGGTTTGCGTTATAGCAGCCGGCTGCGCGCAGCAAGCACCAAAACCACCCGTAGCAACTGTTGCGGCGCCAAAACCTGCAATAACTGAACCATTCAGATTTCATAAACTGATCGAAGTTTCGCCAGGCAATGATTTTGATGTGGTAAGCTGGGGCCGTGGATCGAAGGATGTTGGCGCATTTGCCATATTGCATTCCGATTCGGCTGAAATAAAATATACCACCACTACAGGCGACCTGGAAGGTGCGATAATTGATGTGTACAATTCGGATATGGACCTTGACGGGAACCCTGAGATACTGATACAAGCCAAAGCGAAGGACACCTCGAACTATGCTATAATTTATGCCTACGAGTTTACCAACGGCAAAGCTGATAAACTCGATTTTCCAAAACTCACCAAATCGCAACGCAAAGGCTACCGTGGCGATGATAATTTTTATATACAGGATGGCAAGTTTATGCGCCAGTTCCCGATTTATGACGGCGATGGTAAAGCTGCTAAACCAACCGGCCAAAAACGCCTGCTGCAATACGGCTTACGCGATAACCAGCTTACCGTACAAACTTTAAGCACAGATTCAACGAGTACTGCAAAACAAACTGTTAGTCAGCCTGCTAAAACAAATTCTGCTACAACTGCGACAAAGAGCAATAACTCATCAAAAACAAATAATAATTCTTCATCTAACAATAGCAGCTCATCTAAAAAGAGCAGTAAATCATCTTCTTCAAATTCCTCAAAAAAGAAAAAGCATAAAACCGAGGAGAAGAAAACAACGCATAAGAAAAAGAAAAGGCATCATCACAACACCGATAATAATTAACCTGTAGAGACGCGATACTTCG
>CAIWRU010000185.1 GCA_903915155.1 uncultured Mucilaginibacter sp. | reverse complement strand
AGTGTTTCCTGTAATTCCTTTTCGGTTACATTGGCTTTGCCTATTAGGTTTATTTTTTCAACCTTTTTATTTTTAAACAGTTTGGTGAGGTTATGACTAAAAACCTGTAGGTCGGGCAATTCGGGCATGGCGATTGTTTTTTTTCAAAGTTTAAAATAAAACCCGGAAAAATAGTGACTGTTTTTAATTTGTAAAAGAAGCGGAATAAGGTCTTATCTCAAAAAATAGTAAAGAAGTTCTTTAAACTATTTACATACATTTCCGAGTACACTTTCGGTTGGTTATAGATTACAAACTTATCTTCCAAAATTTTTCCAATTTGTTTGCCAAAAACAACAATCTCCCTATGCGGTTCTGATGCTTTAAAAGAATATATAGCTATTCTTTTTTGAAGATACAGTTCATTTCTGCCCGCTATATCGTTTACCAGTTCCGCCGCCTGTAAAGGTAATATCAGCCAGCATGTACCATTTTTTGTAAGATGATTTGCAATACCAGCCATTAAATCTTCAAAAAAAACCTCATCAGTATGCTTTGCCAGCGATTTCCCTGCTTTTGGCGATTCAAGCGAGTTTAAATGGAAAGGCGGGTTAGAAACGATCAGGTCATATTTCCTGTCGGGATATTCATTAAAAAAATCTTGAATGGATGAATGGGAAATATTCAGTCTATCAGCAAAGGGCGAATCTTGAAAATTTTCCCCTGCGGTTTGCGCGGCAGTTTCATCGATTTCCACCGCATCAATTATGGCCGATGTGAAACGCTGCGCCAGCATCAATGCAATTACGCCGGTGCCTGTACCAATGTCGAGAATATTTCCGGGATCGTTGGCTTCAGCTAGGGCCCCAAGTAATACGCCATCCGTATTTATCTTCATGGCGCAACCAGTTTGATCAACGGAGAATTGTTTGAAACGAAATACGCCTTTCATAACTGCTACTTCTCCACAAACTCAATGGGCAAGCCGTCTGGGTCGGCAAAAAAGGTGTATCGCTTATCGGTAAATTCGTCAACGCGTATCGGTTCAACTGCAATACCTGCTGCTTTAATATGGGCCACGGCCTCATCAATATCGTCAACCTCGAAAGCTAAGTGGCGCAGCCCGGCTGCTTCGGGACGCGACGGGCGCGGTGATGGTTCTGGAAATGAAAAAAGCTCCACCTGGTATTGCCCCGCAACTTCCAGATCGAGCTTGTATGAATCTCTTTGTTCGCGGTAAACCTCGCGAACTATTTTTAAACCGAGTACCTGTGTATAAAAGTGTTTCGACTTTTCGTAGTCGGTACAAATTATGGCTATGTGGTGTACCCGGTTAAGCTTAAACATTATTCACCTAAAATTTCATGCAATACGTTATCATACACCATTTTCAGGTCGGTAACATGGCCAAATGGCTCTTCATCTACATTTAAAAATCCGTCGTTGACAGTTCCCAACAGGCTAAATTCTGTTTCGCTGGTTGCCATCAGTTCAATAAAGCGTTCCTGGTCGTCAGGTGCAACGCTTACCACTACCCTGCCCTGTGCCTCGCCAAACAAAAAGGCATCCTTACGGATGGCGCTATCGGTTTCAATATCAAAACCCAAACCATTTGGCATGGCCGATTCGACTAAAGTAACATATAAACCTCCATCGGCCACATCGTGCGCCGACTGTATCAATTTATGTTTTATCAGCTGTTTTATTACTTGGTGTGTAGCATATTCTTTATCCAAATCGAAATACGGTGCCGGGGCAGCCAATATTTTATGCCATGAAGCAAGATATTGCGATGATGCTATATCATTCTGCGATTCTCCAACCAGGTAGATCAAATCGCCGGGCGATTTAAAATCCGAGGTCATTAAGGTTGACATATCATCCATCACCCCTAACATACCTATGGTAGGTGTCGGAAAAACAGAACCACCATCAGGCGATTGGTTATAAAAGCTAACGTTACCACCGGTAACAGGGGTTTCAAATTTTGTACAAGCAGCACTCATGCCTTTTATAGCACTTACAAACTGCCAGTAAACTTCTGGTTTGTAAGGGTTGCCAAAGTTCAAACAGTTGGTTATGGCAACCGGTTCGCCGCCTGCGCAGGTGATATTACGTGCGGCTTCCGCTACAGCAATTTCACAGCCTTTTTGCGGATCGGCATATACATAGCGCGAGTTACAGTCAACCGTAATTACAATAGCCTTGTCAGTGCCCATTACAGCCACAACAGCCGCATCGCTCGGGCGATTGGTAGTCATGGTTGATACACCTACCATTGAGTCATACTGGTCGGTTACCCAACGTTTTGAAGCGATATTAGGATGTGATATTAAATGCTCGGCAACAGCCACTAAATCGGCAGGTTCTGCAACATCTTCTATCTTAAATTTCTGGTTCTCTTTAAAGTAAGCAGGCTCTTTATATTCACGCTCATAAACCGGTGCGCCACCGCCTAAAACCAAATCATCGGCAGGTACATCGGCAACCAATTCGCCTTTTACATAGTATTTCAGGCGTTTTGTATCGGTCACTTCACCTATTATAGCACAATTCAGGTCCCATTTATCAAAAACCGCTTCTACCTCGGCTTCACGCCCTTTATGTACTACTATCAACATGCGCTCCTGCGATTCAGAAAGCAATATCTCGAAAGGCTTCATGTTTTCCTGGCGGGTCGGCACCTTATCCAGGTCGATACGCATACCATGTTCGCCCTTGGCCGACATTTCGGAGTTTGAACAGATAATACCTGCCGCACCCATATCCTGCATACCCACAACGGCACCGGTTTTTATTACTTCAAGTGTGGCTTCCAGTAAAAGTTTTTCCTGGAATGGGTCGCCAACCTGTACGGCCGGCAGATCATTTACCGAATCCTCGGTTATATCTTTCGACGCGAAAGCCGCGCCATGTATACCATCTTTTCCTGTAGCCGAACCTACTATGTAAACCGGGTTACCCACACCGTATGATGTAGCCGATACGGTTTCGCCTGCTTTAACTATACCTGCTGAAAACGCGTTCACCAGTGGGTTAACATTGTAACATTCATCAAAAAACAATTCGCCGCCTACAGTTGGTATGCCAAAAGCATTGCCGTAGTGGCTAATGCCTTTTACCACACCCTTAACCAGCCATTTGGTACGATCAAGTGCGAGATCGCCAAAACGCAACGAGTTTAATTGAGCAATGGGCCTTGCGCCCATGGTAAATATATCGCGGTTTATACCGCCTACACCTGTCGCGGCGCCCTGGTAGGGCTCCAACGCCGATGGGTGGTTATGTGATTCTATTTTAAAAGCACAGCCAATGCCGTCGCCAAGGTCAACTAGCCCGGCATTTTCTTCGCCTGCTTTTGCCAGCATACGCGGACCATCTTTTGGCAGGGTTTTTAACCAGGTGATAGAGTTTTTATACGAGCAATGTTCGCTCCACATTACCGAGAAGATGGATAACTCAGTAAAATTGGGCACGCGCCCTAATATTTCTTTTATGCGGTCAAACTCTTCGGGTAACAGGCCTAAATCTTTGGCGGTTTCAACAGTTGTTAATTGCAGGTGCTCCAACGTAATTTTATTTATTTTGAAAGGATGTGCAAAGGTAGGGAAAAGAGGTGAAAGGTAAAAGGAGAAAGGCAAAAGGTTTGCACAATATGAAAATGCTATTATAATAAAAAAGGGCGAAGATTCAGGTTATCTGCCTTCATTTCGCCCTTAAGCCTCAAACTAAAATCACCTTTTACTTTACCTTCTCGCTTTCAGCCTGTAGCTTCTTGTATATGTCCCGGCAGCTTAATTATTATCATCATTTATCTGGAAGTTTATAGGCAAGGTGTATCTTACACGCACCGGCTGACCGTTTTGAATGCCCGGTTTCCATGCCGGTGCCATTTTTAACACACGTATCGCCTCCTCATTTGTCCCGAATCCAGGCCCGTGTTCAACAACAATATTTGACAAATGCCCATCTTTTTCAACAATAAAGCTCACCCAAACTTTCCCCTGGACACGCCCATCAACCGCCATATCGGGATATTTTAAATTTTTATTTAGGAATTTACTCCATGCAGCTGCACCCCCATATGGCTCAGGCATGCGTTCAACAGTTGTAAACGGAGCATTGCCCCCGTCGCCACCACCTCCGCCTTCAGTTGTTATAGGCGTTTTACCTGTACCTCCCTTAACGCCGGGATCAATACCAGTAGTTACCGGACCGAGTTCACCTGGCGTCGGATCGGACTGCGGACATCATAAAGAACTGGCTAAGAACAAGAACCACGATAGAATACTTAGGCACATGGGAGAGTATTTACAACCATAACTTTAAAGTGGTCGAATTTGACCACTTTAGGAAAGAAGCGGGATTGCCTACCTTTACTATGAGTGTTTCAAACTGGGTTGAAAAAACAAATGCCATAGGTATTTTTTCAAAGTCAGGCAAAAACGGCGGCACTTATGCGCATAAGGACATAGCTTTTGAATTCGGAGGCGCAATAAGCCCCATGTTCAAGCTGTATGTCATTAAAGAGTATCAAAGGTTAAAAGAAATAGAAAGTAACCAATACGGGTTAGAATGGAATGTTAAGCGCATACTTAGCAAAGCAAATTACCAAATCCACACAAACGCTATTAAAAAGTACATAGTCCCAAAGTCGGGATATACACAAGCAAAAGAATGGTTGTTGTACGCCGACGAAGCCGACTTGTTAAACTTGGTTTTGTTCAGATGCACTGCAAAGCAATGGCGGGATTTAAACCCAGACAGGCATTTAAACGGCGAAAATATACGAGATATGGCAAGTATAAATGAGCTGGCGGTGTTATCAAGCCTCGAAAACTTAAATTCTATACTTATTAAAAATGGATTGTCTAAAAAAGACAGATTTAAAATTCTGAATGAAACAGCCAAAGAACAATTAGAAAACCTTAACAAGGTTGATTTAATTAAATCAATTAAAAAAGAGAATTCAACAACGTTTATAGATGCTTCTGAAGTTGTAAAAAAAACAATGAGCCGACGTTTGGCAATCTATTAGGAGCCGTAGCCCGTTCAGGCAAGCCTGATAAACAATAGCATTTGTTAAATTAAAATTTCCTATCTACATTCGGGACAGTTAAAGTATTGTACTAAGAGTTCGCTGCTGTCGCCGAATTACCACAAATAGACACCGTGCCGTGAATGATTATAGTACGCTGTAAAGGCGTAACTATGTCATTTGCTTTGGTAGGGTGTGGTAACCCTGGTGACGGCGTGATATATGTTACGCCCTTTTTTTGTCACCAAATTACCACAGATATGAGTTCAAAATTTATCGGCTATGTCAGGGTCTTGATATATGCTATTATTATGTCTTTTGTGATTCCTTTGGTATACTGCGCTTTTAACTGGGTCTGCATACAAGGAATTATATTGTTTTTTGAACTACAGGATAAAATGTACTGGCTTATCTTTTGGATATTGTTTTTTGGAATAGGGCTAACAATAGTAGTGTTTGTAAGGTTTGTTTTTACTTTCATATCCACAATAATTGTTAACCTTTTCAGTAAGGTATGCCCGATATGGTATTGGCGATTTTCCACTAACTATACAAGGGTAATATGTACCATAACCGTACTTATTGTGATGTACGGATATTTGAATGGTAACAATCAGCACGATTTTAAGGATATAGCTTTTGGTTTTGTTCTGTTATGGGCTAACTATTCATTAGGTAGAGACCTTGTAACAGCCCTTAAAGCTTTTCACAAATTAGAAATAGAAGAAATATATAAATAGAATGGCAAAAGAAAGTCAACAATTTTGGACAGGGGCATTGTTTTTAGCAATGCTATTTTTCATTCTATATTCCCAAAAGCACGAAGATGATATGGTACATGATTTTAATAGTAGGATTATTTCTCAAAAAATAGATACTATCAATATGAATGATACGAGTTATATGTTCAAAACTACAATCATCAAAAAATATTATGATCCTCAACAACAAGACGATGACGACGAAGATTATCGCTAAATCAATCATTATATTCTTTCTAATAGCGTGTTTATTCAAAATGCCTTATGGATATTATCAGATAATGAGAATAGCGGTAACGGCTCTATTTTGTTATTTGGCTTATGAAGTATGGGAGGAAAGTAAAACGTTAAGTTTTTTATGTGGAATAGGGATAATTATTTTTCAGCCACTTCAAAAATTAGCGTTTCATAAAAAAGACTGGCAAATCATTGACGTTTTAATTTCAAGCTTACTCGTTATATGGATTATATTTGATTTGATAAAAACAGCAAGAAAATCACCGTAAAAATGTATATCATTGCCTTTCATTTTATTACCATTTATTGAACCATGAAAAAATTTATCCCCTTTGGCATACTTATACTCATTGTAATACTTGCCCTTATTTTCCCTTCTGTTGAAACCTCAAAAGTTACTGATAGTAAGATCGACTCCGGCGATACTGCATGGTTACTGGTAAGCACCGCCCTGGTATTAATAATGACACCCGGCCTGGCTTTTTTTTATGGAGGCATGGTGAGAAAAAAGAACGTGCTATCAACCATGATGCAAAGCTTTGTTTGTATGGGCGTTATTACCATTATATGGGTAATATTTGGTTTTAGCCTGGCCTTTGGCGATAGCATGGGTGGCATCATCGGCGACCCGCGAACATTTTTTATGATGAAAGGCATGCTCGGCAATGCCACCTGGAAGCTTGCCCCCACCATTCCGCTGGTATTATTTGCCATGTTCCAATTGAAATTTGCGGTGATAACACCCGCACTAATTACCGGTGCTTTTGCCGAGCGGATTCGTTTTAACTCCTACATTATTTTTCTCTGCCTGTTCATGATATTTATTTACGCGCCGCTTGCCCACTCCACCTGGCACCCCGATGGCTTTTTGTTTAAACTCGGCGTACTTGATTTTGCCGGCGGTACTGTTGTGCATATGTCGGCTGGCTGGGCAGCACTGGCATCGGCTCTTTACCTTAAACAACGACAGGAACAGGCACATGCGCCGGCCCGCATAAGCTATGTATTATTAGGTACAGGCTTATTGTGGTTCGGGTGGTTAGGTTTTAACGCCGGATCGGCTTTAGGTTCAGGCATATTGGCCGCAACAGCGTTAGCCACTACAACAACTGCATCGGCAGCAGCGGCAATGAGCTGGATATTTTTTGATATGCTACGCGGCAAAAAGCCATCGGTTATGGGGGCGTGCATTGGTGCTGTAGTTGGGCTGGTGGCCATTACACCTGCTGCCGGGTTTATAACCATTCCACATTCACTAATTGTAGGCATTGTTGCAGCTGTGGTAAGTAACTTGGTTGTGATATGGAGAAGCTCAACCAGTATCGACGATACTCTTGATGTATTCCCATGCCATGGTGTTGGCGGCATGGTAGGAATGCTACTAACAGGCGTCTTCGCACATCAAAATGTAAACGGCGGCAACTCGACCGGCAATGGTTTATACTATGGCGAAACGCATTTGTTTTTCATCCATGTCATCACATTGATAGGTGTTTCGATATTCGCTTTCTTCGGATCGTTGTTTTTGTTAAAGATAACCGATATGATCAGCACACTCCGGGTATCACCGCAAGAAGAATTGGCCGGTTTGGATATTAGCCAGCATGATGAAGAGCTTTAATAACCTACATTAACGCATTTAAACAAAAAAGCTACATTAAATGATGTAGCTTTTTTGTTAGTATTTATCTATGATTTATAACTACCAATCTTTTGTGCTTATCACTTTCTTTTTAGCTTCTGTAGGTTTAGTAGCAGATACCCTTACCATGTATTCTTTTAATTTATTGCCAAATTTTATACTGTAGGTACCGCTTTGCTCAAGGCAACTATTCAGTTCGCTTTTCTCAAGCTTTGATAAGCCGCTTTCCAAAGGTATTTCCACTCCTTGTTCGGGTACCGAATTACCATAACGGTCGGTTTTATATGGGCTATAAACAAAACCAGTAAGCCAATACCTGTATTTCTGATCTTTATACCCGATAGTAAAAGTATAGTTTATCTCCCCTGCCACATGTTTAGCTACCGAAAGGCCCGTTAAAACCAAAAACTTACCTGTCCCTGTAATGGTTGCAGGTGCACCCGCCTGATCAATCTTATTCTTCGGATAGTTTATTTTCAAAAAATACAGCGCCCTGTTTTGAAAAGTATCGGCTGTTAATCCGGGCTGTTCAACAACCTTATAATAAATATATTTATTGTGTTCGTCGAATGATAACGAATCCTTTTGGGCCAATGCAGCTTTGGCAACAAGTAAACACAATAAAACAACAACTATTTTCTTCATGCTATAAAGATAAAAAGCCGCCCCGAATATGGGGCGGCTTTTCCTGATAAATATTTACATAAGGTAGTTAAAATGCATATACTGCAGCTAATACAAATTGTGAAGCTGATTTTGTAGGCGCGCCATTGCTATTGGTAAACGAAGAATAATCAAGTTTGCCAAAGGTGTTAAGCCTTACTTCCGGTATGAAAGTTAACGGGCCCGATTTAATGTTTGCAGTTAAGGTTGCTTCAGTAACGTTCGCACTTGTACCACCTGTTACAGCTTTTTCATCAAAGTACTCACCCCTTAAACCTAAGGTAACAGCTTTTGATACTGCGTACTGAGGGTACAAAGCAACACCGGCATAACCACCGCCACCATGAGCAGGGGTAAAGTCGGCACCGTTTAAGCCCAATTTAAAGGCGCTGCTTATTTGATAAGCAGTTGTTAAGTCGAATATAGTACCTGAACTTGGGCCGCTTGCTACGTTAAGATAAGCAGTCCAGTTTTTTACCGGGGTTACGGTTAACTGAGCACCAAAAGTTGAAACATCATGTGATGAAGTGTAGGCGTTCCAGTCATCGTTAAATATGCCTGCCATTAAGCTTACTTTATCGCTGAAAGCATAGGTGAATTTCAAACCTGCATTCTGGAATGGACCTGCGGTGAATAAATATGAAGTTGAGTAGTTAAAGTTTCCTGTCGGAGAGATAACTTCATAACCAATAAAGGTTGACATATAGCCAGCTGTAGCGCTAAATTTTGGCGAAAAGGCATATGAAACATATAAGTTCTGGATGTGATAATAACCGGAGTTTGGTATTGATTGCTCCTGGCCTCTTGGGCCGAATGATAATTCACCTACAAACGATGCGTTGCCTACAGTTTTCTTTAAACCCAGATCGACCATGCCGATTGATACTGAGTTATTATCAGATGCAAAACTGGTTCCGATGTTTGAGTGGCCCGAAAAATCGTCTTTGTAATAAGTGTCAACTGATCCATAAAGCACCAATGGGGCATCCCCGGTGGTTTTAATGGTGTCCTGCGCCTTTGAGGCAAAACTATACGTGGATGCAGCAAGTAATAATAGTAAAAATTTCTTTTTCATGTTGGTTAATTGTTAATAGGGTAAAATTTAGTTGTTGGTTGATTTTTATTAAAATGATACATTTTTTGATTTAGAACACCTTGTACCAAACAGGTGCCATTATTGCAAATACTTTATTTTATAACTGATATTCAACAAACTATAATTATCAAATCGATAATTTAAGAGGCAAAAAGAGCCTAATCCCTATCATTTTGATAGGTTGCGTGATAATTTGTTATAATGAAACCGGGAGAATAAAACCCTGTACGGCTGATGCATAACCGTACAGGGATTTTATAAGATATTTATGCTGATACAGGGGCCGTTTTTTCAAACAGGCCGCTTATGTTAATATCATCATCCTGTGCTGGGTAAACTTCGATACCGTGATCGAATATATCCAAACCACCTACACCTAACTCGCCGTGTTCTTCAACACGCAGTTTCCAAGGATGTGGTAATTTATTGATAACGTACATCATTATAAATGTTACCACGAATACTGCTATAGCGATGGCGAAGGTACCGATAGCCTGCGCTTCGAACACATCCCATTTACCACCATAAAATACGCCTGTTACTGATGGTGTATCAGTAGCTCCGTAAGGGCCTGTAACACCATATTGGCCTGATGCAAATAGGCCTAATGAAAGTGTGCCCCAGATACCGCACAAACCATGTACTGACACTGCACCAACTGGATCGTCGATACGGAACCATTCAAATAAATACATACCGCCAAATACTACTATACCGGCAACTGCACCAAGTAGTGTCGCACCAAGCGGGCTAACCCAGTAACATGGGCAGGTAATAGCAACAAGTCCGCCTAAAACGCCGTTCAGCGTAAAGCCAAGATCGAATTTCCCTTTGGTGGTACCTATCCATAATGCAAGCAACATAGCCATTATACCGCCACCGCAGGCTGCAAGTGTTGTGTTGGTAGCAATACGGCCAATGCCCTGTGCATCCATAGCTGAAAGCGAGCTGCCCGGGTTAAAACCGTACCAGCCAAACCATAGTATGAATGTACCAACTGCTGCCATCAGCATATTGTGTCCCGGTGGCATACCGCCTTTTTCCTTATCGTCTCGTGCAAATATTCGTCCTAACCGTGGCCCCAGCACAATTGCACCTGCCAGTGATGCGACACCACCTATAGTATGTACTACTGTTGAGCCTGCAAAATCGCGGAAGCCCTGGCCTAATGATGCGAAGAAGTTACCAGTTGAGCCCATTAAAGCTAACCAGCCGTCAGGTCCCCATGCCCAGTGGCCTATAATTGGGTAGATGAAGCCGGTGATACCAATTGAGTAAAGGATATCGCCGCGGAAGCTTGTACGGCCTATCATAGCGCCTGATACGATAGTTGAACAAGTATCGGCAAAAGCGTACTGGAATATCCAGTGTGCAATTACAGGGATACCTGTAGCACCATAAGTAGCAGGGATGTTTTGTAAAAAGAACCATGAACCTTCAACCTTAGCTGCAGGATCACCATGCCAGCCGATGAAGCCATTGCCCCAGCCAAACATGAAAGCATAGCCTATGGCGTAAAATAAGATACCGCAAAGGCAGGTATCGAACATACATTCCATCAAAACGTTAACAGTTTCGCGTTTACGTGCAAAACCTGCTTCAAGCATTACGAAACCAGCCTGCATACCAAATACCAAAAAGGCGGCCACCAATGTCCATGCGGTATTAATGGAGTTCATCATTGAGGTTTCCAGGTCAGTAGGTTTTGGTGGCGCAGCTGCTGCCGCATGTGCTGTGGTGCCTAACAAGCCGGGCAATGTTACCATTGCAACTAAAACTGCTAATAACCCAAGCATTTTACCCGTGAAGACGGTCGCACCCAGCGCCCACTTCTCTCGCGACAGCCCCCGAAGCGAACTGAGCAAGTTGTGCTTTGTAGAATTTACTTTCATTGTTTGTTTAATTTAATTTAGTTTGATTTTTAGTTTGATTCGATTGTAGGGGAATAAGCTGAACGGCGTACGTGTACTTGGTTTTTCGAATACCAAAATCACATTTAAAATCCGTTATTTTTATTAAAAAAGCTATTAGGGACATCTTTTAATTAATATTTTCCTAAAATTATGCATGAATTTTAATAAAAACAAATTTTAACCACTAAAAAAATGAAAAAACTTCAATATTTATCAAAATATCAAAAACTATGTTAAAAATTAAGTTGATTTTGACATTTTTTTATCATCAAACAAAAAGTCATTGTAAAAATCACAATCTAATATTGCAAAATATGCAATATTTATAGTTTTAAGACTGCACTTTTTGACTAATTCGTTAAAAAAGCAGGCAAAAAATCTAAATTTTGATTGCAAAAACGCAAAAACTTAAAAAAAAAGCATCAAATCCGCAAAAAATCAAATAAATGCTCCAAATTTTTCAAAAACTACACAGCGATTCATATTTCGTATAAAAACTTATACATATTAAAATGATAATTATATTTTTGATGTAAACCTTTTATTAAACAATAACCAAAACATGTCCGATATACGATTCAAAGCACTGCAAGCCGCCGAAAGCAGATCAATACCCGAAGTGAAGGTGCCTTCACCCAAAATTTCCGATTTTTTCGGGGCAAATGTTTTCGACAAAAAGAAAATGAAAGAATACCTTTCAACAGATGCTTACCAGGGAATCATTAATTCGATAGAAAAAGGCGAGCCGATACCCCGCGATATGGCCGAACAGGTTGCATCGGCCATGAAATCGTGGGCAATGGGCAAAGGCGCTACACATTATACACACTGGTTCCAACCGCTAACCGGCAGCACCGCCGAAAAACACGATGCTTTTTTTGAACCTACCGAAGATGGCGCCATCGAGAAATTCTCGGGTGATGCATTAGCACAGCAGGAACCCGATGCGTCGAGCTTCCCTAGCGGCGGCATACGCAATACTTTCGAGGCGCGTGGGTACACTGCCTGGGACCCCTCGTCGCCTGCCTTTATTATGGCGCGTACTTTATGTATCCCTACTGTGTTTGTATCGTACACCGGCGAGGCCCTTGATTATAAGGTGCCGCTTTTAAAAGCTTTAAGCGCGCTTGATAAGGCCGCTGTAGATGTTTGCCACTATTTTGATAAAGGAATTGAAAAAGTAAACGCATCATTAGGCATTGAACAGGAATATTTTTTGGTTGATATAGCCTTATATAATGCACGCCCCGATCTGCATTTAACCGGTCGCACGCTTTTTGGGCATATGTCGGCAAAAAACCAGCAGTTGGAAGACAATTATTTTGGGTCGATACCCGAAAGGGTGTATGCCTTTATGCAGGACATGGAAACCGAGGCCTTATTATTAGGCATACCATTAAAAACACGCCACAATGAGGTTGCACCATCGCAGTTTGAATGCGCACCTATATATGAAGAGATAAATTTGGCCATCGACCACAACCAGCTGCTGATGGATATTATGGACAGGATAGCCAAACGGCATCATTTTAAGGTATTACTGCATGAAAAGCCATATGCAGGCATCAACGGCTCGGGCAAGCACAATAATTGGTCGATGATAACTAATACGGGAAAGAACCTGTTATCCCCCGGCAAAACGCCAAAGAACAACCTGATGTTCCTTACCTTCTTTGTGAACACCATTAGGGCGGTATATGAGCATGCCGATTTGCTGCGGGCATCCATTGCCTCGGTAAATAATGATCACCGCTTAGGCGCGAGCGAAGCCCCTCCAGCTATCATGTCGATATTTTTAGGCAGCCAACTAAGTGATGTATTAGATGATATAGAGACATCCAGAATAAGCAAGATAATTAAGGATGACGCCCTGCTATGGCAGGGCATACCCAAAATACCGCAAATATTAAAAGATAACACCGACAGGAACCGTACCTCACCGTTCGCTTTTACAGGTAATAAATTCGAGTTTCGTGCAGTGGGCTCATCAGCCAACTCGGCGGCTCCCATGACCACACTTAATTTAATTGTAGCCGATCAGCTTAAAAAATTCAAGGTTGATGTTGACAAGCTGCTTAAAAAAGGCGAGAAAAAGGACGTGGCGATACTAACAGTTATTAAAAGATATATAAAGGAATCGAAAAGAATACGCTTTGAAGGTAATGGCTACAGCGACGAATGGGAAAAAGAAGCCGAAGAAAGGGGCTTATCGAACATAAAAACCACGCCGAAGGCATTGGATGTACTCCTTTCGGAAAAATCAGAACAATTATTT
>CAIWRU010000184.1 GCA_903915155.1 uncultured Mucilaginibacter sp. | reverse complement strand
GGTAAACGGCAGTCCAGCGTATTAAAAAACCCGTTATATAGATGATCATACCCCATACTGAGCCGTTAAAGGGCCAAATACTGTAAGCGGCAGCCCACGGCCCCAAGCTTAAGCAGCTTGCAATTACCACCCATAATATCAACAATGAACGCCTGTCGCGCTTATTTTTCGCGGTTGATTGTTTCGATCGCTTAAAAAGTAATAACGATAATTCGGTAACGAAGAATAATAGCTGTAACCAGGCGTAAAGCGGCATGTTGCGTGTATTTATAAGTTTGTAACCACGGCAATTTACCTAATATAGATAACTTATTGAAATTGAGTACACGCTGCTTTTTTAGCAACGAAATTTATTTAGCGCTTTTTAATATATCACCCAGTTTTAAAAACGATTCATAGGGGCCTTTGGCTATGGTCATGTTTACCAGCCAGCCGGGTATACTTCCACCCGGATCAATGTTAAAGGTGTAATCTATTTTAATTTTATTGCCCGGTATAGGGGTTACACGCCATGTAGCGAGCGAGTAGGGTACGCGGATAAAATGCTTTTTTGGCGGTAAAATGCCGTCGATGCTTTTTGCAGTTATAGTCAACGGTTCGGTAGCGGTAGCCGGCTTTATATTCAGTTCAATTACCAGGTCGCGGTCTTGTATTGGCCAGGGCAAATGCGCCTCAGTAAAATAAATAATATCATTATCGTTTATCTTTTTTATTATACCCGACCGTTTGTTGCCGTAAACCCAGTTAACATAATTAGTAATGTTTTGCAATTGCGCTTCCAACCCGGCAGTTGTGCACTTAAACTCGGTAAGCAGGTGAAGTTGTACTATTTTATCACGCCTTTGCGAATATATGGTTATGCCATTTTCATTACGGCGCAGTTCCCAGTTATCCTGGGCCTGTGCTGCAGTAAGGGTAAGCATACAAACGATAAAAAACGTAAAGAACTTCAGCTTCATGTTTATAATACAGGTGGCAATAAATATAGTTTGGTTTAAAACGCAAATACTATGGTTTTGGCATAAAGGATGAAAAATAAATATTATTGGGTATTAAAACTTAAAATTATTATTTACACCAAAAGAGATATGAACTTAACAAGGTGCTAACAAATAAACTAAACTTTTTATGTTTAGCATTGTCATACATCCAAACAAACATACAATTATGAAAAAGTTAATTTTTACGGCAGTTATAATATTTAGCTGTTTAACATTTTAAAATGCTAATGCACAAATACATTTTAGTGTTGGTGTAAACATTGGCAGCCAGCCCGATTGGGGCCCTACAGGGTATGATCATGCAGCTTATTATTATATACCTGATATTGACGGTTACTATGATGTTAGCGCTCACCAGTATATTTATTTAAATAACAATGTTTGGGTGCACAGGCAATATTTGCCATACAGGTATCGTAATTACGACTTGTATCATGGGTATAAAGTTGTAATTAACGACCGTGACCCATGGATGCGTCATTCTGTATATCGCGAAAGATATGCAAGTTACAGGGGCCGCAGAGACCAAACCATCATACGGGACAGTCGCGATGACAGGTACAGGAACCACTGGAGAGGCCGGGAGGACAACCATTGGGGAGGCGACCGCGGAAATCGTGGTGGCGATCATCATGACAATGGTAGGCATGGTGGCGATCAACGCGGCGGAGACCATGGTGATAGGGGACAGGGTGGCGGCGATCATCACGACAAAGGCAAACATGGTGGCGATCATCGCGATCATTAATAGAGATATTTTAGAATTAAATATGCAAAAAGAGGCTGTCTCATAAACGGTAAACCCCAAAAGTTTTTGTCCAACTTTTGGGGTGAACGTCAAATTATAAGACGGACTCTTTGTTTTACTATTTAGCGCTAACAGGTGTCGGCTTCTTTTTCATCCGGTGCACATCAATAACTGTTATCGTAAATATTATTGGTGTATAGGGCGCAATAATCGATACACCGCCTTTCCCGTACGCCAGCTTCGATGGCACTATAAATGTGGCTGTGGCACCCTTATTCAGCAGTTGCAGCCCGTCGTACCAACCCAGTATTATCCCCCTCTCATCAACTACAATATGCGCAGGCACATATTGCCTTGAGGGATCAACCGGCATTTTCGATCTTACAATTTCTTCCTTAATTGATGAATCAAAAACCTTCCCATTGAACAGTTTGCCGGTATAATTCATAACTACGGTATCGCCCGGCGCTATATTTGCCCCTATTCCCGGTTTATTAATAATATAAAATAGGCTATCTGTAGTCCTGGTAAACTTCAAATTATTGTCCGAGATATATCTGCTGATCTTCCCCGGTTCCGCCGCCCTTAACTTTTGCCCTTCATCAACAATATACTCCTTAACTACGTCCTGGAAAGCCGAGTCAGTTAATTGTCCCTTCGCTATCACCTTATTTACCTTTATATTATACACCAGGTATTTGCCCTTAAACCCCCTCGGCTTTACCTGCACTTTAAAAGCCGAATCAGCCGAAACTTTTATAGTAGCGCTGTCGCCCTCGCTCAAATATTGTACACCTGTAAAAATATCACCCCTAAATTGCGGCTTGGAAACAACCATTAATAATGGGTGCGAATCATAAGTATTAAACAATACCGAATCATTATCCGTCTTACCTACCGCGTTAACATTTATAAAATTCCCTACCTGTATTTTAGGGTTCCCGCTGTGCGTATAAATTTTATACAACATCCCGCCCGGCCCAACCTGGTAGTCCGCAGGCGTTGTATTTGTTTGCGCGTGCAAACAAATTGGCAACAGTATGATGATTGTAAACAGGTATTTAAGATATTTATTCATTACAAAAATTGTTTAACGGCTAAGCGTGATAAAGCTATTTATTATATCGTGAATTTCAAACTGCGACATCGCTAACTGTATATACAGCATGTATACGTGATGCAACATCTGAATGATGTTCTTATTTTATTTCTATCTTTAACCTGTTTAACTGACGTCCTATTTTATTATATCATTACATGAAAACAAGAAGCATTTTCTTGCTATTTCTGCTATTTTCGGGCATGATAGCAAGCGCACAAAATCTATTAACTCCTGAACTTTTATGGAAACTCGGTCGCGTTAGCGCCAAAGGCATTTCAAAAGATGGCAAATACGTGGTATTCAGCGTAGGCACACCCGATATCGCCGAAAACAAGATCAACAGCAAAACCTATAAACTGCCCATAGCAGGCGGCGCAGCCGAACTGGTTACCAATGAAAATGAATTATTGGCTGATACCAAAATATCACCCGACGGCAAATACAAAATAAGCAGCCAGGATGTAAAGATAAAACCGGTAAGCGGCTCCGACTATTATCCTGAATTTAAGAAAAGCAATGTATTGATATACGAAAGCCTGAACTACCGCCACTGGGATACCTGGGAAGACGGCAAATTCGGTCACGTAATGGTTGCCCCCATGGTTAACGGCAAGCCAGGCAAAGCCAAAGATATTATGCCTGGCGAACCCTACGATTGCCCCCTTAAACCCGATGGCGGCGATGAAGGCTACGTTTGGAGCAGCGACAGCAAGAAGGTAGTATACTCCTGCAAAAAGAAATTTGGCACAGCTTATGCCATAAGCACTAATACAGACATTTATGCCTACGATATTGCAACCGGTCAAACAACCAACCTAACTGTAGATAACCCCGGCTATGATGTACAGCCATCATTCAACAAGCACGGCCAAATGGCCTGGCTGCAAATGAAAACGGATGGCTACGAAAGCGATAAGCAGGACCTGGTAGTTACCGACGGCACCAATAAAATAAACCTCACCGAGCAAAACGACCTTATCCACATTGACGGCTACAAATGGGCGGCTGATGGAAAAAGCCTGTTTTTTACATCGGCTGTAAATGGTACCGTACAGTTGTATAATGTTACTTACCCGGGCCGGGTTATTACCCAGGTTACATCCGGCGATTTTAACGTGAACGACATTGTTGGTCAGCAAGGCAATAACCTTATAGTTGCCCGTGGCGATTTTAACCACGCCAACGAGCTTTATACAGTAAACATTGCCAATGGGCACATGAAACAACTGAGCCACGTTAACGATGCCGTTTATGCCACTTTAGGCAAGTGTAAAACCGAACGCCGCACGGTTAAAACCGTTGATGGCAAGGACATGCTGGTATGGGTACTATATCCACCTAATTTCGATCCGGCTAAAAAATACCCGACCTTGTTGTATTGTGAAGGCGGACCGCAATCTGCGCTTACGCAGTTCTATTCTTTTAGGTGGAATTTGCAGCTAATGGCTTCGAACGGATACATTATTGTTGCACCAAACCGGCGCGGTATGCCGGGCCATGGCACAGCATGGAACGAAGAAATAAGCAAGGATAATGGCGGCCTGGCTATACAGGATTACCTAAGCGCGATAGACGACATGAGCAAAGAAAGCTTTGTTGATAAAGATCACTTAGGTTGCGTTGGCGCAAGTTATGGAGGCTACTCGGTTTATATGCTGGCCGGTGTGCACAAAAAGCGCTTTAAAACGTTTATAGCGCACGACGGCATTTTTGATTTCCGCAGCATGTACGGCACAACCGAAGAAATGTGGTTCCCTAATTGGGAATACGGTGGCCCGTATTGGGACAAAGATAACGCCGCTGCCCAAAAATCATACAAGGAATTTTCACCAAGTAATTTCGTAGCCAATTGGGATACCCCCATCCTGATTTTTCATGGCGAAAAGGATTACCGTGTTCCGTTGGAACAGGGTTTACAGGCGTTCCAGGCAGCGCAGTTACAAGGCATAAAAAGCAAGCTGATAATTATGCAGGACGAGAACCACTGGGTACTCCACCCGCAAAATGCCCTGATCTGGCAGCATGAGTTTTATAAGTGGCTGAAAGAAACGATATAGTTTAGTTTGCAGTTCTCTGTTTGCAGTGGGCAATTATAAATAAAGCCTACTGCAAACTGGCAACTGAAAACTGCCTACTGTTCCCTCAATTGTTTATTCACAGCCTCCAGCCTCTCTATCATATCATTCAGCGGCTTTTGCTTTCTCTTTATCCCCCTTGGCCTTGAAACAAACCACGAGAAAGCCATCCATCCAAAAACCATCACATAATAAAATGTTGCCCATGCAGTACTCATCCTTGCTACAAACTGCAGTGAATAGAAAAGCAAGCCGAGCGACAATAAGCTGAAGTAAACATTTATCATCACCTTGTTTATAAACTCATTCTTGCGTTTTATGCGTATCAGTTGGTTCAAATATTCCTGGCTGGTGCCTTCT
Organism: uncultured Mucilaginibacter sp.; assembly: GCA_903915155.1. Classification (GTDB taxonomy): domain Bacteria; phylum Bacteroidota; class Bacteroidia; order Sphingobacteriales; family Sphingobacteriaceae; genus Mucilaginibacter. The sequence goes on along the minus strand of CAIWRU010000184.1, from coordinate 22,273 downwards.
ACATTGCTTTTAAACAACATCGGCAATATCTGGTTAGCTACTACTAAATACGATACTATGGCAATTATCATCAGCACTAACCCAATCATGGTAGTTACTTGCTCATGATCAATTCTAAAGCCTACAAATAACAGAACGACAACTGTCGCCAATAATACCAGGGTTTGAGCTATCAATTTAAAGCGTGTTATTTTTCTTAGTCTGTCCGCCTTCTTCAACAGTTCCTTTGTATCGGGCATGTCCTTTGCTTCTTCCTTGTTCCACAAAGCTTTAAAATCTACTTCAGCGCTCATAATTTTCAAATTTTTTAGCTAATCTTTCTTTAATGCGGTATACTTTCACCCTTATATTCGTTTCGCTTAAACCAACAATTTTGGCTATCTCGGCCTGCTTCACATCTTCCAGTTCAAGCGAAATAATCAAGCGGTCGGTTTCAGGCAATTCAGCAATGCATTTGTATAAAAACTGCACCTGTGGTTCGCGGTCGGGTTCAATATGTTCCGCAATCTGCTCGGGCATTTCGGTGCGTTGCATACGGTTTTGCCGTTCAATCTGCCGCAGGCAATTGTTTGATGCTATGCGGAATATCCATGTGCCGATAGCCGCTTCGCCCCTGAATTTTGGTAGCTGCTGCCATATGGTAACAAAGGTTTCCTGCGCTATATCCTTCGCCCAATCGTGGTCGTTAACATAACCCATACATATACGGAACACTTTGTTCCAATAGGTTTTGTAAATATCGTCGAATACCATTCTTTGGGTTTATTTTATAAATGCGGCAAGGCCAGTTTTATACCAATTGGCGTAATCCATAATAAAATTTTCATCTTCATGCGCTTTGGCTGCCATCTTTTATTGTTTTGCCTGTTAGATACGGGCTTTTTAAAAATGCTACACCCTGCATCGCACTATTTTTTATAATTCATAAATCCCTCATAATGATTAACTACATTGTAGCACCGGGACAAAACGAATTGAGATAAGGGTGGCTCCAAAACCACTATAGATCATACAGCAAAAACAACCTTTGAATAACAGGATATGACAAGTAATATTGAAAAAAAGTGCCCCAAATGCGGCACAAGCATACTGAAAACCCGCGCTAAAAGGCCATTCCTTGTTAAATATGTCTTATTCTTTTTACCAATAAAAAGATACAGATGTGTAAGCTGCCATAAAAAGTCGTACGTATTTGGTTCGTATGCCCACAAAAATGTCGCATGGACATAACCGTATTATTTTTTTACAATAACCGTAGTTATAGCCGGGAAAGTGGTTAAATACCGGGCCGGTAACAATTGGGTTTGAAAACCCAGTTCCCTAAAATTGCGGTTATATTCCTTAACATGCCGCCAGTCCGAAACTACTGCCGTGCCGCCTGTTTTTAAAACACGGCCTATTTCCTTACAAGCGGTTTTCCGGCCTTCAATATTGTAAATATTATGGATACACATATTGGTTAGTATCACATCAAAAGTATCATCGGCAAAGCTCATATCCATCACATTTTCATTCTTTATCTCAACCTTGTTGCTTACACCTTCAATCTCGGCATTAGCAAGGGCGTTCTGGATATTATTGCCGCTCAAATCCTCTTCGTTCCAAATATCAATACCAATTGATTTACCGGTAGTGAGCCGCTTTGCCGCTCCTATCATCAGCAGGCCCTTACCTGTACCCACGTCCAAAACCTGTTCGCCTCCTTTCCAGGCAATATAGTTCAGCATCCTGTCGCGGTGTTTAAATTTGCCATATAACGAATAAGCCAGCATCAGCACCCCTCCGAAAACACATCCTCCACCCGACCATATTAGTCCCCTGGTGTCAATACTCACCGAACCTATTTTAACTAACGGAAAGAATATCACTATACAGCATATGGCAGCCCCTATTAAAATCAAGTTGCGGATTACGCCGGGTGCGTCAATACCATATTTGGGTTTATTTGATTCCATAATAGTAAGGGGTTAAGATAAAGCCTGAAGGTAATAATAATATTATAATCAAAAAATATGCCTACTGATCTGTAGTGGCAGCCTGTTTGGCTAAAGCCAAGATGCTTTGTTTACTGATCCGTCGCATAAATGCGACGGCAATAATAATACAGTTTTTTGATTGCCGTTGGCTTCAGCCGACGGATCAAGGGTTACAATTATAACCCGGCTTTAGCCACAATAGGCCGTTATATAAATTTTTTAATTGAATCCACTTGCAATTTCAAATCCCAAACACCATATCCTATTATATTTTTTTATGTTAGGGGTTACAAATATTAGCATTGAAAAAAATAAGACCGGTACAGCTCGTAGCTGTTATTTTCTTTACCGTATCAGGCGGGCCCTATGGCCTCGAGCCACTTTTAACCTACGCCGGGCAGCATGCCGCAATATTGCTTTTATTATTAACGCCTATGTTATGGGATGTGCCCGCTATATACACCGTGCTCGAGCTAAACAGCATGATGCCCGTAACCGGCGGTTATTACAAATGGGTAAAATATGCCTTAGGCACCCGCTGGGGATTTTATGAAGGCTGGTGGACCTGGCTATACACTTTTGTCGACCTCGCTATTTATCCCGTGCTGTTTGTTACCTATGCAGGGTACTTCTATCCCGCTCTGCTCGATCATAAAATGCAGCTATTCCTTGTCTTTATATGGTTATCGGCCGGGCTTAATATTTTAGGTATTGTCCCCGTAGGTAAGGTATCGTTATTTTTAAGTGCCATTGTGCTCACGCCGTTTATCATCCTTATTGTAATGGTGTTCTATCATCACAGTGGCGGCAGTATCGCCTTGCCTGCACCATCTGTAAAAGGCCTTACATTCCCATCATTGGGCATGGCTTTGTATACCATTATGTGGAACTGCCTCGGCTGGGACAACACAACTACCTACGCCGAAGAAGTTGAAAAGCCCGTGCGATCGTATTTAATAGCTATAATCATCGCCTTCGTGCTGGTAATAGCACTTTACTTTTTGGTGATATGGAGTTCACTACTATCGGGTATTAGCGCCACTACCTTAAATGAAAACCTTTTCCCGGCATTAGGCGAATTAGTTGGCGGCCATTGGCTGGGCTCGCTTTTGGCTATTGGCGGCATGGCAAGTTGTTTGGGTATATATGCTTCGGTACTGCTATCGGTGTCGCGCGTACCCATGGTAATGGCCGAAGACAACCTGTTACCCGAAAAACTGCATAAACGGCATAAACGGTTCAATACGCCTTATATATCCATTATTATATGCTCAATTGTGGTAAGCGCCATGGTAAATTGGGACCTGGAATCACTGTTTATTATCGATGTTACCATTTACGGCGCGGGTTTGGCACTGGAATATATTTCGCTCATAAGGCTGCGGATAAAGGAGCCGGATACTCACCGGCCATTCAAAATACCCCTGGGCATACCCGGATTGTGCATAGCCGTATTGCTGCCATTTGGTATTTATTTTGTAGCCTTAACAGGCGCGCTTATGTCAAAGGAAAATGGTTTGTTAGCCGCCGTTTTTGCAATTGGCACCTTACTTAGCGCCGAACTTTTATGGCAGATAGTGAAGCGACGCAAATCGTTTTCTAAAACAACCTAACTAATATATTTTAAAGTCTCCCCTACCGGGGGAGATTTAGAGGGGGCTGCATCTTTGTAAAAAACAGCTTACAAGCGTACTTTAATTGTCAAATCAACAATCTTTTAATTGTAGCTTTATAACACCAATTTAAAAGCCATCATGAAGAATAAGATCATAGCCACAATGCTTGCGCTTACCTGTTTTGCAACCTTAGCAATTGCGCAAGGCAGAAGGGCCTGGCGGCAAACCAAACCCTGCGAACCCATAGAGATACAATTAACGCCCTATAAAACCACCATGCTTGGTAACGGTCATGATACCGCACTCATCAGCGTAAAAATTATTGATAAGGATGGGAAGGAAATAGCTGACGCAAAACGACTCATCACTTTCCATATCAAAGGTGATGCGAAGATCATCAACATACATAATGCCGACCTGAAAGAAAGCGTTACCACCGATACCAGTTTGCAAGTGTCCGTAACCGGCAGTTGCTGGCTGGTATTACAAGCGGGCCCAACACGCGGGGCAATAAAACTTGATGCAAAGGCCGATAGCCTTTATACCGGCTCGACCGAAATACACACCGTGCAACCAGGCGCAGCGCACCCGGTTACTACTGAAAATTACACCCCGCAAAAAGAAAAGGACAAAATTTTAGGTGCCGATATTTCCTTTTTACCCGAACTGGAAAGCCGAGGCATGAAGTTTTCAGATAATGGTAAGCCTGGTGATGCTATTGAAATACTGAAAGCACATGGCTTTAATTACATAAGGCTGCGTTTGTTTGTCGATCCGGCAGGCCCCAAAGGCTATTCGCCCGGAAAAGGCTTTTGCGACCTGGCACACACCATGGCCATGGCAAAACGTATAAAGGCAGCAGGCATGAAATTTTTACTCGATTTCCATTACAGTGATTATTGGGCCGACCCGCAGCAACAGAACGAACCTGCGGCATGGGTAGGCGAGGATTTTAATGGTGTAAAAAAATCGCTGTATGATTTTACTGTAAAAGCCATGACCGCATTAAAAGAACAGGGCACCACGCCCGATATGGTACAGGTTGGCAATGAAATTAACCACGGCATGGTTTGGCCCGATGGCGAAATAAATAACCTGGATAGCCTTGCACAGCTGATATATGAGGGCGCTAAAGGGGTAAAAGCAGTAAGCCCTTCAACCATTATTATGCTGCACATTGCATTGGGCGGCCAAAATGCCGAAGCCCATTTCTTTTTAGACAACATGACCGAACGTAAGGTGCCTTTTGATGTTATCGGCCTTTCATACTACCCCAAATGGCACGGCACACCAGCCGATCTTAAAAACAACATGGCCGACCTTGCCACCCGCTACAAACAACAGGTAATGGTAGCCGAATACTCGCAGCTTAAACAGGAAGTAAACGATATAGCATTCACAGCACCCGGTAAAAAAGCAGTAGGCTCATTCATCTGGGAACCGCTAAGCACCTGGGAAGGCGTTTTTGACAGGGATGGCAAATCAAATGCCTATATAAATGTGTACCCCGGCATAGCACAGAAATATGGGGTGAAGTAAGCTCCAGGCGTCATTGCTGTACGAAGCAATCTCAAATTATAGGCGGCGAATATGCAACGTCGGTTAAATGTCCTGTGAGTTTGCTTCGTCGTACCTCCTCGCAATGACGTGTTTTTTAATGCGATTTTGCCTTAAACTCAAACGATTGCTTTATCAAACTTTCCAGCACATCCACATTCACATCGGTAACCTTTTTAATATAAAGGCAGCCACCTTCGGCCTTGTATTTGCCCAGTTTTTCAAGTACCTGCTCCTGCCCCGGGAACCCGCACAGCACATATAAAGTTATCTTGCCCTTACGTGGCGAAAAGCCAATGGTGCATATATCACCCTCGCGGCCGCTGTCATACTTATAATGGTAGCTGCCAAAACCAATAATGGCCGGTCCCCACATTTGGGGGGGGGGCTCCGCTTGCCTTCTCCATTAATTTAACAATGGCATAGCAGTCGGCACGTACCTGTTCCTCGGTCACGTTAGCCAAAAAGCTGTCGACAGTTTGTTCGGTGAGTTTGGTTTTTGCCTCGGCCATAAATAAAGTTAAATACTTTTTATTTACCCATCAACCATTTAACACCCAGATTTATAGCCTGGTTACTCGCATAGATGTCGTTGTATTTTGTATAAGCGGCGCCGGGTATGTAAGTCGCAAAAACTTCCCATCGTTTATTCAGTACAATTCCCGTTTGTAAAGGGAAACTGCTCCAAAACAATTCAAGCTTATAAGGGTCGTTAATCGGTTTGGTGGTACCAAGAGTCGGATCATTATACTTCGTTATAGTTTTGTTGTTTGAATAAGCCGAAAAATTAAAGGCCCATCCACCGTCAATATATATCTTAAAATTATCCTTATTATATAAATTGAGCAATATCTGCGGTGTTACCGATGCCGTATACTGGTTATATTCATATAACAGATTAGATGATGACGAAGTATAATTATATCGGGGGTTAGCATATGAAGCCGACACTTCTACCCTAAAAATTAAATGCTGCACCTGCGGGTTATTAAAAAAGTCCATCCCCCAGCTTATTCTGGGTGCCAGTGTCTTACTTTTTTTAGGCACGAAATTGTTATAGTTCGCCAAATCTTCCTCTGCTGTTGTTATATTCAGGGCTATACCCCAAAAAATGCGTGTGTTTAAACTACTGCTATAGCTTATGCCGTTTATATGATTTACCGCTTTTTCCATATCAACATAGTCATATGACAGGGTGTTTATCTCGTTAAATAATCGTTGATTATTTGGCGCTGTCTTGTTTACATAAAAATAAAGCTGCCCTTTGTACTGCGCAGTGCTAACAATTTTATTATCCTCGCTATAATAAGTATAATAAATAAGTTCAATAGGGGTTCCGCCCGGTCCGGCAATAAAAAGCCTGGTTTTAACCTCATCTTTATTTGCATAAAGCGTGAGGTATTTGCCGGTATTCACCTGCCTTAAAAATAATGTATCAACTTTTCTAGTGGTATCAATGCCTGTGGAAAGGTTAGGAAACTCGGTGGGGCCCATCGTAACAGTACCAATGTATGATATATACGTTTCCATGCCATATATCCCGAAACCTTTAATGGCTGTCGCATCATAAGCAGTAGCATTTCCGTCGCTTATAGTGGTTTTAAAATCAATTGTTTTTGGCGATCGCTCCCATTCGCGGTAATTAATAAACCCTTTAACAGTATCGCCGTTGTTTTTCAAAACATACCCTTCGTGATAATTTGATTGGGCAAAAACAATTGAAGGGAGCGCAATAAATAGCAGTAAATAAAAAAACTTCATACACTAATTGAGATAGGTTTAAAATTCTAATATATGATATTATTACCAAAAAAGGCCATGCCATTTCTACATAATTTAATAAGAAAGCACTTAAAACCCTTTTACACTTTCATTGGTTATAACTATCCACTAACTACTTTGGTATGAGATCTATCTGGAAAGGTTCACTTGGCTTTGGGCTTGTTAGCATCCCTGTAAAATTGTATTCGGCGGTGCAAAGCAGCTCGCTTGATTTTGACATGCTCGATAGCCGTGACCATGCGCGCATACGCTATGAACGTGTAAACGAAAACTCGCATAAAGAAGTGCCTTACGATAAAATTGTAAAAGGCTACAAGCTAAACGACAATTACATTATAATGGATGAGCAGGATTTTATTGATGCCGCGCCCGAAAAAAGCAAAGTGATTGAAATTGAAAGCTTTGTTGATATCGCCGATGTTAACCCCATGTTTTACGAAACATCGTACTATACCGAACCCGATACCAAAAATAACAAGGCATACGCGCTACTGATCCAGGCGCTAAAAAAATCGAAAAAAGCGGGCCTGGCCCGTTTTGTGTTGCGGAATACCGAAAGCCTTTGCATAGTGTACCCGGTTGATAATGTACTGGTGGTAACCCGCATACGTTTTGGGCAGGAAATACGCGGTCGCGATGAGCTTAATATCGTCGATGATGTTACCGTAAGCAAAAAAGAATTGGATGTGGGTATGGCGCTCATTAACCAATATGCCGAAAAATTTGATGTGTCTAAATTTAAGGATACTTATAGCGACCAGCTATTGCAGATCATAAAAGATAAGGCCAAAGGCAAACGCGCTACCATCAAAAAACTTAAACCACACCCAACAACTAATAGCGATGACCTTTATGATAAACTGATGCAAAGCTTGAACACAAAAAAAGGAGCCTAACATGGGACTGAAGGAATATGTAAAAAAGCGCAACTTTAAGCAAACCAGCGAACCCAAAAGCGGGAAAGCCGCAGGCAAAACGCTTGCTTTTGTGGTACAAAGGCACCATGCCTCGCATTTGCATTATGATTTCAGGCTTGAGCTGGATGGTGTGCTCAAAAGCTGGGCCGTACCCAAGGGCCCGTCCATGAACCCGGACGATAAACGCCTGGCCATGATGGTGGAGGACCATCCTTATGATTACAAAAATTTTGAAGGCATTATCCCCAATGGCAATTATGGCGCCGGTGTGGTGCTGGTATGGGATGAGGGCACCTATGAGTCGCTGGCTGAGGAGCGGAAAGACGATGTTAAAACTTTGCGCGCAGGGCTTAAGTCTGGCAATCTAAAATTCAGGCTGAAAGGGGAAATATTAAAGGGCGAGTTTGCCTTAGTAAAACTGCATAATGCCGAGGAAAACTCATGGTTACTGATAAAGCACCATGATGAATACGCCGAAGACAGCTTTAACAGCGAAGACCTGGTGCCCGATAACATCAAAAAAATGGGCAATAATAAAAGCGGCGAAGCGACAGACATCCCCAAAACAAAACGAGTGGCTGAAAAAAAAAGTCCTGGCTTTTCTGAAGAGCCGGATGATCTTCCTGTGGCGAAAGCTTTTAAGCCGATGATGGCAAAACTGGAAGCCAAAGTATTTGACAACCCCGACTGGATATACGAACACAAATTGGATGGTTATCGCGCCATCGGTTATACCTATAAAAAGGCAAGGCTGATCTCGCGTAATGACATCGATTTCAGCAAAAACTATAAAACTGTTGTTGATGAGTTAAAGCACATCAGTAAAGATGCCGTGCTTGATGGCGAATTGGTTATTGAAGATAAAACCGGCAAAGCCAGTTTCCAAAATATTCAGAATTATGGCGGTGATACTGCGGACCTGTCGCTTAAATATTATGTATTTGATTTGTTAAGTTTAGAGGGGCACGACCTGCGGCACCTTGAACTGATAAAACGAAAAGAACTGCTTAAAGCACTGATACAGCCACTAAAAAGCAAAACCATTATTTATAACGACCATGTAAAAGGCAAGGCAACCGAACTGTTTGAAAAAGCAAAAAAGGAAGGCTGGGAAGGTATCATCGGTAAGGATAGCCAAAGTTATTATGATAGCGGCAGGCGGTCGGATAGGTGGTTAAAGTTTAAATTGCAAAATTCGCAGGAAGCTATTATTTGTGGCTATACCGTTCCAACCGGATCGCGCAAGCACTTTGGCGCGCTGATTTTGGGTATTAACGATGGCGGGAAGCTAAAATATATTGGCAACTGTGGTACCGGCTTCAATGAGGCCGGGCTGAAAGACCTGTTTGCTAAAATGGAGCCTTTAAAAACCGATGAAAAGCCACTCAAAGAAAAGATAAACGGCTATAAAAAAGTAACCTGGATAAACCCCGAACTGGTTTGTGAGGTTTGGTATAGCGAATGGACAGGCGACGGCCACCTGCGCCACCCGGTTTATAAGGGTTTACGAAAAGACAAAAATAAAGAGAACGTGGTTATGGAAACACCCGATAAACAATTGCCCGATGACGAGGTATTAACCTATGGCAAAAAACAGGTAAAAATAAGCCACATGAATAAGCTTTACTGGAAACAGGAAGGCATAAGCAAGGGGCAACTGATCAATTACTATCGCGATATGGCCACCTGGATATTACCTTATTTAAAGGATAAACCCATCTCGATGCGCCGACAGCCCAATGGTATTGAGGATGCAGGATTCTTTCAGAAAGATACCGATACCGCCCATTTGCCAACATGGATGAAGACCCAACCCCTGCATTCGGAAAGCAATAATAAAGACATCCATTATATTATTGGCGACGACGAGGCCACTTTAATTTATATGGTGAATTTGGGATGCATCGAAATTAATCCATGGCTAAGCAGCTACAAAAAGCCCGATAACCCGGATTACGTAGTAATAGACATCGATCCGCACGATGTACCCTTTGAACAAGCAGTTGAAGTGGCGCTAAAAACAAAAGAGATATTCGACCGGATGCATTTGCCTGTATTTATTAAAACATCGGGCTCGAAAGGACTGCACATTTATTGTTACCTGGGTGCTAAATACGATTACGACTTTGTAAAAATGTTTGCGGAATATGTAGCAGGCATGATACATGCCGAATTGCCCGATACTACCAGTATTGAACGCAGCCCCGCCAAACGCCCCAATAAAATATATATTGATTTTTTGCAGAATCGCCGCGGTCAAACCATCGCGTGCCCTTATTCGGTACGCCCAAAACCGGGGGCAACAGTTTCAGCGCCATTGCATTGGGATGAGGTAAACAACGATCTGCGCCTTTCAAATTACACCATTTTTAATATGAAGGAACGGGTGGAGAAAATAAAAGATCCCTGGGCAAATTTGACTGATGTGAAAGCGGATATTAAAAAAGGATTGGAGTTGTTGAAGAAAGCTCCACCCAAACCCTCCCCGGAAGGGAGGGCTTAAAAAAACTAAAAAGTCTCCCCTACCGGGGGAGATTTAGAGGGGGCTAAATATCAGCTTAAACATACTGCCCACTTCCTTTTCCGATATCACTTCAATCTTTATTTGGTGAAAATCGGCTATCGACTTAACAATAGGCAGTCCGAGGCCAAAGCTATCCTGTTGTAATGCTTGTTTTAATTTTTTGAAACGGTTAAATATAATTGGCAGGTCTGCTGTGCTGATGCCTATGCCGGTATCGATAATATTTACCACGTAATTGTTGCCTTCCTTTACAGCCTCAACCGTAATGGTACCGTTTTCGCGGTTATATTTTATGGCGTTGTTTACCAGGTTAAAAAATAAATTGAACAGCAGGAATTTGTTAACCCTTGTTAAAGTAAGGTCTTCATGAATAACCATTTCAAAAGTTATGTTCTTATCCTGCAAACGGATTGATATCTCATCATAAACTTCTTGCAATAAGTCGCTTACCGTAATGGTATCCTCTTTTAAAAACTGGTCGTTCTCAATTTGCGAAATGAGAAGCAATGTTTTGGTAATGCTCTTAAGCCTGTTCAATATTCGCTGCATTTCAAGAAGCCTTACCTTCAGCTCATCGGCAACAGTCTCTTCCTCGAACATGTTTTCTATCTTCGACTGCAAAATTGAAATGGGCGTCATTAATTCATGCGAAGCGTTCGAGATAAATTCGCGTTCTTTTTGGAAGGTGCTTTCAATAGTTTGTATCATCTGGTGGATACTCAGGTCAAGGTGCTGAAAATCCTGGGTCGTGGTTTTCACCTCTTTATAGGAGCCAAAATTGGGGAACTTAGTGCCTACCAGCTTTGTTTTTATAATCATGCCCAGCGGCCTTAAAATATAATCCGAGTATAGCTGATCGGCCACAATGGTAAGGATGATCATGCCTACCAATACAATAAAAGCAATACTTTGCAGCGGCCCCGTACGTTCATTTACCGAATCCAAACTTATACCTATTTCAAGCAGGTAATTCTTTTTATCCGAGGTAAAATTGTGGCTTAAAATGCGATAGGCAATGGTATCAGTTTCAACTTTACGTACCTCGTTTTTTATTCCGTCCAGATTCTCACCTAAGGTATCTTCTTCAATGCTTACATATACATCCTTTATAGGTGTGTAAGCCGCATAGTCGCTTTCGCCGTTTTGGATGTACGATTTTATGCCCTGCTGTTTTACCGTTTGCAGTACTTCGTCCCTTTGTTTGCGCAGGCGGGTATCGGTGTAGTTTACGTTTATATTTTTGATCAGCACGGGCAATAGCCAAACAAAAAGGGTTACAATAACCAGTTTTGATATGGTATTAAACAGTGTAAGTTTTGTCCTTAGTTTCAATACTTATGTGCTGATCTTTATTTTATAACCCAACCCGCGCACAGTCTCCAGCCAATCGGGCGACGCGTGGGCATTCAGTTTCTTTCGGATATTTTTTATATGGGCATCAATATAATTCGAGTCGTAGTCATCATTTATAATGCTGCCCCAAATATGTTCGCTTAATTGGTTGCGGGTTACGGTGCGGTTTTTATGAAGGATAAGATAAGCTATCAGATCAAATTCCTTTTTGGTTATGCTTGAAATTTCATCACCATTGTGAACAATTACCCTGTCTGTAAGATTAACCAGGAAATCGCCAAGTTCAATAATATTATTTTTCAGCCCAAATTTCCGCCTGGTGATGGCTTGCATGCGGCTTTGCAGCTCAAGTAATGAAAATGGTTTCGCCAGGTAATCGTCGGCTCCCATGTCCAGCCCTTTTATGCGGTCGTTAATTTCGGCACGGGCGGTAAGTATGATATAGGCAGCCTCGGGATTGCTTATTTTGGCTTCCTTAAGCAGGTCAAGTCCTTCATAATCGGGCAACCCTAAGTCTATGAGTATAAAATCATATAGGTTAACCGCCACTTTTTCCGATGCTGATGTGCCATCAAAACACACCTCGCAAATGTAGTTGTTGTTGGATAAAAATATCTCCAACTCGCGCGCAAGCGCCTTTTCATCTTCAATAATTAAAACATTCATTTAGTAAAAAACATAGTAAAATGTTAAATTATAAAACGACTCGTGGTGGTTCAATAATATTCCCTCAACATTTATCGGGATGGAATATTTATAAGCAAACTCGAATGTGTAATGCGGCCGGTTATATGCAATAGGTAATTTAAAACTATAGTTCAGCATTTTAAACAAACTGTTACTGCGTGCCATCATTTGGTTATCAGGGTCGCTGGCAAATAGATTAGCGGCGTCCGTTCTGTACCTGTGATCCTCCGCGTAACGCTGAACAAAATTCTGTGTGCCTAAAATAGCACTAACGCCCGGGCTGAAAGACAAATAGTCCTTATCATCAAAAATGCTGAATTTTGATTCGATATACTTTGATGTGTTAAGCGTTACAAAAATATCACTCTCTTTACCAAAAAGGTAATCAAGTATTACGCCCGATTTTGCAAAGCCCCAGTTGTAGCTGTTATCCCAGTTAATATCGTTTGATGAGGCCGATTTGATGATCTGCGCAGCATCCTTATTAAAGAAAAAGCGTGTATAACTTGCAGAACCTCTAATTTTTTTTGAAATATTATACAGGTAGCCACCACCCAGGTCTACCTCATCAAAAAAAGGATTGTAACCCAAAACCTTTAAGCTCGAGGCGTAAATGAAGAACCCATTTTTGGTATTATAAATCGCATCAGCCGAAACAAATGGATAGGTTATTGGCCCGGTGCGGCCAAAAAACTGCACATCGCTGCCGTATGAAACCCCAACAGTTGCCGATTGCTTGCGGATCACTGTATCCGTGTCGGACCCATAATGTTCAATACCCGTTACATGCGAGCGTAACTTAGCCGTCGCTTTTAAAGCGGAGCAAGGCATTAAAACAAGCAGTATCAAAATATATTTCATCAATTAACAAATTGTTATTGGTTATCCTCCACCATTTCTCCGGGGTATTTCGGGCGGGCGTTCCAACCCTTCAGGCCTGCGTTCCCTTTTCGGCTTTGGTTTTGTAGTTGCCGAAGCATCAGCGGGCGCAATTTTTTCGGGTTTCGGCTGTCGCTTTGCCTTTCCTATCTCCTTAACCTTTTTATTATCCTGGTCAGATTGCTTTTTTGTATTCTTATTTGTAGTAGACGCAGTATCAATTGCAACAGTGTAAACCGGCTGGTTTAAACTGTTATTGTTAAAAGCATATTGATTACCATTATCTTTTGCTGATAATAAAGCAGGCGTCATGATCAATAACAGGACAATATACGCAAACCACTTTATCATTTAGAAGGAGAGAAACTTAAAATTTGTTAAAAATATCAATTATACTTTAACCATACAGGGGGACACGGTTAAATGTTTATTTATTACAGCCTTTATTTCATTAATAAAAACCAATGAACAATTGCGGCTGTTACCAACTATAATGTGCTCTTGATAATTGCATGCGCGAATTCGCCTTATGGCCGTCACATTTTTATCCCGTTAAGTTATTGTATTTAAACCACAGATTATATAACCAGTTAATAAATATCTTAAGCTGTTATATTAATGCCTTTTGAGGTGTACACACGGTTATGGTCATCAATAATTACACAAGCTATTTGATTTAATTTGTTTATTAAATAAATGCCCGCGTTAATGCCAATAGTTATCAGTGGGTTTGCCATCGCGTCAGATAGTTCGGCGCTGGGGCTAAGTACGCTTACGCTGGTAATTTCGCTTACCGGGAAGCCTTTTTTAAGGTTTACAATATTGAAATATTGTTTTTGGCTTACTATAGGGTGTTTTTCAGTATTAACTAATGATGCTATACTCATGTTGCTAATATCCAGGTCGGCATAAGGCTGTAAAGCCTGGTCAGGATCAGCGGTTGCAACTGTCCAGGGTTCATTGTTGGGTTGCGAGCCCCACGCCAACAGATCACCGCCGGCATTAATAACTCCGCTGCTTACGCCTTCTGTTTGCAAAATATATTTTGCCCTGTCGGCTGCATACCCTTTACTGTTTGCCGCAAAACCAATACGCATACCTTTTTCTTTCAAAAAAACGGTCATGGCCTTTGCATCTAATATTACTTTTTGGTAGTTGCTGCAAGTGGTTAAAACCTGTGTATCGGTATTAACTGCATTTAAAATATCGGCCGAAAAATAGGTAATATCAAATGCGCCGTGAGTAAGTTCAGAGATTTGTAACGAGCGGTCTATCAGCCTGAATATTTCGGCATCAACCTTTACAGGCTTTTTACCGGCGTTGCGGTTTATCTCGTTTACTTTGCTGTCATCGCCAAAAGTGCTTAACAGTTTTTCAACGCGGTTTATTTCATTTATAGCGGCGTTTATAAGTTCTTCGGCCCACAAAGCATCATCAGCAACCACACTTATCTCAAACTGATTGCCCATTAGCCAAATTGCACGCCTGAATATATTCAGGTTACTTCTTAAGGTTTTTACTGCCAGCATCACTAAAAATTTAATTATGTAACTAAACCAACAACTATCAGCACTGAAAAATCCATTTTATAGCTACCGCCGAAAGGCAATAGCATAACATTGCTAATATTATTTACTAAAGTAACCGGGCTTTATGAAATTGAGATGAAAAGGGATGTGCCGATGTGCAAATCTGCAGGCGTGCAGATGAAATGATACAATTATGATAATTGAGTTTTATGTGAGGATGAAAAATGCCTACGATAAATTAACGTGCAGAATCAAATCATCTGCATATTTGCACATCAAAAAATTTATGCTACAGTACCTTCTTTAAGTTTTTCGGCGTTCTCGGCAAATTGTAGGGCTTCCATTATTTCCAATATGTCGCCATTCATTACGCCGGGCAGGTTATAAATAGTTAAGCCTATGCGGTGTTCCGTTAAACGGCCTTGCGGGTAGTTATAGGTACGCACTTTGGCCGAACGATCGCCGGTTGAAACCATGGTTTTGCGTTTTTTGGATGTTTCTTCCAAGTGCTTTTGCAGTTCCATTTCGTACACCCTTGAGCGCAATACCTGTAAAGCTTTATCGTAGTTTTTTAGTTGCGATTTCTGGTCCTGGCATTGTGCTACAATACCGCTGGGTATGTGTGTTAAACGTACCGCCGAATAGGTAGTGTTTACCGATTGCCCGCCCGGCCCTGAAGCGCAAAACAGGTCCTTACGTATATCGCTTACCTGCAAGTCAATATCAAACTCATCAACTTCTGGCAGTACCACAACCGTAGCAGCCGAGGTATGTACGCGCCCCTGTGTTTCGGTATCAGGCACACGTTGCACACGGTGCACGCCCGATTCATATTTTAGCGTGCCGTAGGCATCTTCGGCTATTACGTTAAACACAATTTCTTTATACCCACCCGAAGTGCCTTCGGTATAATCAACCAGTTCTGTACGCCAGCCGCGTTTTTCGCAAAAGCGCATATACATGCGGTAAAGGTCGCCGGCAAACAGTGCGGCCTCATCGCCACCTGTGCCGCCACGTATCTCAACTATGGCATTCTTTGAATCTTCAGGGTCTTTTGGTATCAGCATCAGGCGAATTACTTCCTCCATCTCATCGCGTTTCACCAACAATTCGTCCAGCTCGCCTTTAGCCATTTCGCGGAACTCTTCGTCCTTTTCGTTAGCTAAAATTTCTTTATTACTATCAATATTGCTAACAATGTTGCGGTAAATATTATACTCGTCAACAATTTTAGCAAGGTCTTTATATTCCTTATTTAATTGGGCAAAGCGCTTCATATCAGCCATCGCATCTGGGCTGCTCAGTTCGGCTTCAACGTTTTTCCAGCGTTGAAATATCGCTTCTAATTTCTCTAACATATGCTTATTCGCCTTTTACTAAAAAGCCTACAAAAGTACGTTTTTTTAGGCAGATTTTACTTCACCTGATTGTAAATAGATGGAGGATGTGCAAATGTGAGGATATGCAGATGTGCAGATAAAAAAACCATTTGCACATCTGCATATTTGCACATCCGCACATTAAACAAAGTATTCCAGCCTCAACTCTTCCCCGTCAAACACAGCATAGGAATTATAAAAAACCCATTCGCCTAAATTAACATAACGGCTTTTGTTGTCGAGCTGAATATCTAATGGCAAATGCCGGTGCCCGAAAACCATGTAATCATAATCGGTTGCTTGCAATACTTCGCGGCAATAAACAACCAGCCATTCCTGTTCATCGGGTTTACCACCTTCTTTTTTGTCATTAGCAATACGGCTGTTCTTCGACCAATAATTGGCTATGCCTATACCCAGGTTAGGGTGTATGCGTGCAAACATCCACTGGCACAATTTACTGCGGAATATTTTCTTTAATATCTTATACATGCCATCGCCCGGGCCAAGGCCATCGCCATGATGCAAAAAGAACTTCTTCCCGCTGCGCTCTATAACAAGTTCATTGCTTATAATAGTGGCTTTAAGTTCCTTTTCAAAATAATCGAACATCCACATATCATGGTTGCCCTTAAAAAAGTAAAGTTTTATACCAGCATCGCTTAATTCAGCCAATTTGCCTAAAAGGCGGATGTAGCCACGGGGTACAACTGTTTTATATTCGAACCAGAAATCAAACAGATCGCCCATTATAAAAACCTCGCCTGCATCAGCTTTTATTACGTCAAGCCAACGCACAAGCCTGTCTTCCCGCTCGCGACTGGACTCGTAGCCACCTGCACCTAAATGAATATCTGAAGCAAAATAAAGTTTGTTACCGGCTGACATTGAGGCAAAAGTACATTATAGGGATGAAAGGTGAAAACAGTTTCATTTTTGAAGCTGCTGAAAATAATCGCCATGGCCGGTGTATTTCATGCCATAATATATGATTAAAAAGACAACTAAACTTATAATCACCGATATGATCAATGGCTTTCCTATACTTTTTGGGTAATAATCGTCTTCAGGAAAATATTTTTTGAAAAAATAACCCGTAAGAATTGCCGCTCCAAAAATATTAAAGAAAAGTGGCGTGTAGCTACCCGTTATTCCCATAACGCCAACGATTATACCCGAGGCTATGAAATAAAGGATTGAAAAAAGCAAAACTGTATTGGCGGCTTTTTTAAGCCCGACTGCTCTTAAATTCAACGTTAGTAAAACGCCGCCAAATATAGTACCAAAGAAAATAGAAAAACCCCATATAGCCCATCTTGAATATATCTCAACAGCATCTTCGCTATCATGCTCTTCTACCTCTTTATTTTCGTCAAATTCCATAAGCGCAAATATAATACTAAATACAATGTTCAACAGGCGTAAAATTTCCCCTTAAACCAGCCTTATCTAAAACTGATCAACACAAAAAAAGAGGCCGTCTCATAATGAGATAGCCTCTTTCTTTTAGTTAAGGGTATATAATTATCCGTTATTCTCGTGTATGTGTTCTTCCCTGAACAATTTGGCGCTGAAATAATCATTGTTCATGCGGGCGATGTTGGTAAGGGTGATCTCCTTAGGGCATTCGGCTTCGCAGGCGCGGGTGTTGGTACAGTTACCAAAGCCTTCGGCATCCATTTGTGCTACCATTGATTGTGCACGGCTGTAACGCTCGGGCTGGCCCTGTGGCAGCATGCCCAATTGCGATACTTTGGCTGATACAAACAGCATAGCCGAAGCATTTTTACAGGCAGCAACGCAGGCGCCGCAACCAATACAAGTAGCTGAGTTAAAGGCTTCATCAGCTATTACCTTGGGGATGGCTATCTCGTTGGCATCGGGTACACCACCGGTATTTACCGAGATGTAGCCACCTGCCTGTTGTATACGGTCGAACGCAGAGCGATCAACTGCCAGGTCCTTTATTACCGGGAATGCGGCTGCGCGCCATGGTTCAATGGTGATAGTTTCACCATCGTGGAAAGTACGCATGTGCAGCTGGCAGGTAGTGATGGCCCTCTTTGGCCCGTGCGGGTGGCCGTTGATATATAACGAACACATCCCGCAAATACCTTCGCGGCAATCATGGTCGAAATGTATAGGCTCCTCGTTCTTGTGGATCAGGCTTTCATTTACCACATCCAACATCTCCAAAAACGACATATCCGGCGAAATGCCGTCAGCTTTATAAGTTACAAACTTTCCGGGTGTCTGAGCATTTTTTTGTCGCCACACCTTAAGTGTTAAATTCATATTGTTTTGTTCCATTTTGAACTTTTTATGATAAAACCACAGTTTCGCTTTTATCAAGTGTTACCGGCAGATCTTCTGCTTTCTCACGATAATGTGCGCAATAACTATTTGTATCTTCGATATGAAAACCTTTATCAAGGTCGATATCATTCTTTCTTTTATTTGTTCCCCAGGCAAACAGCTTTTCAAAAAAGGGGAGTAGTTTATTGTCTTTTATTTTTTCGTAGAAATATACTTCGTGTTCCTTTTCGCGAAGGCTCATTTCATATAGTATCTCATCGTGTTCAGTGATCGCAAGCGCATTAAATAATCGCTTCATCCTTACATATTCGCACACGTTGCCACTTTCTAAACTGCCTGCAAAATAAAATGGCATAAACCATCCTATTAAATAACACCCTGTACTAATAACCTTACCGATGCAATAGTTCTTCACCTCGTACCATTGCGAAACGGGCACGTTGTATTGGTTCATCATTTTCAATACTTCGGCCCTGTGGTTCCACTCGTCTATTTCTATTTGCTTTATCGCCTTCTTTTCGTCCACATCCCTTACTGACCCCGCATGACCCTGGTAAGCAAAAGCAGCAGCTTTTTCAGCTGAATATGCTTGTTGCAGCAGGTCTGTCAATATGAGGTCTTTTATCAGCATCGGTTATTTATAGTTTCGCTGCGTTAAATGGACGTATTCAAAGTTCAGGTCTTCTTTATTCAGTACTTCGGGTTGATTGTCGCCTTTGTATTCCCATGCGGCAACGAATGCGAAATGCTCGTCATCGCGCAATGCTTCACCTTCAGGTGTTTGTGATTCCAAACGGAAGTGCCCGCCGCATGATTCGTTACGCATCAGTGCGTCATCAACCATCAGTTCGCCAAGCTCTAAAAAGTCGGCTACGCGGCCGGCTCTTTCTAACGATGCATTTACTTCTTCATTTTCGCCCAAAACAATAGCGTTTTTCCAGAAATCGGCCCTTAATGCCTGTATTAATCCTTTGGCTTTGGTTAAGCCCTCGGCAGTACGTGCCATGCCGCAATATTCCCACATAATGTGGCCAAGCTCGCGGTGATATTCGTTAACTGTTTTGGTGCCACGAAGCGCTAATAATTTATTTACGTGATCCAGTACATCCTGTTTTGTTTTGGCAAAAGCAGGGTGGTTAGCGTCGATCGGTTTCGGGCCGATGGTAGCTAAATAATCGCCTAAAGTATATGGTATCACAAAATAACCATCAGCTAATCCCTGCATCAAGGCAGACGCACCTAAGCGGTTAGCGCCATGGTCGCTGAAATTACATTCGCCCAAAGCATATAGTCCCGGTACATTGGTGCTCAGGTTATAATCAACCCAAAGGCCACCCATGGTATAGTGTACGGCAGGGTAAATACGCATTGGCTGAGTATATGGATCCTCGTCGGTGATCTGGTAATACATATCGAATAAGTTACCGTACTTAGCCGATACCGCATCTTTACCCAGGCGCTTTATCGCGTCAGCAAAATCAAGGAATACGGCTATGCCAGATGCACCTACGCCACGGTTCTCATCAACCATCTCCTTAGCGTTACGTGAAGCCACGTCGCGCGGAACAAGGTTACCGAAAGACGGATATTTTCTTTCCAGGAAGTAATCCCTGTCTTCTTCTTTTATATCGCTGGCCTTTAACAGTCCTTTGCGCAATTTCTCGGCTGTTTCAACCGTTTTTGGCGCCCAAACTCGTCCGTCGTTACGTAACGATTCCGACATCAGCGTTAGTTTCGATTGATGGTCGCCGGTAACCGGGATACAGGTTGGGTGTATCTGGGTATAGCAAGGGTTAGCGAAGAAGGCACCGCGTTTATGTGCCCTCCAGGCTGCTGTTACGTTTGAACCGGCAGCATTGGTCGACAAATAAAATACGTTGCCATAACCACCTGTGCA
This sequence comes from uncultured Mucilaginibacter sp., assembly GCA_903915155.1. Lineage (GTDB taxonomy): Bacteria > Bacteroidota > Bacteroidia > Sphingobacteriales > Sphingobacteriaceae > Mucilaginibacter. The sequence continues at coordinate 1,861 of CAIWRU010000184.1, read as the reverse complement.
AAGCAATACCGCATGGCCGGTGTGTGTTTCGATCTCCCCGGTTGTTAAGCTACGGGTGATAATACCCTGTGCTTTGCCATCAACTACAACCACATCAAGCATTTCGGTGCGGGTGTACATTTTCACTTTGCCGTGGTGTATCTGGCGGTTTAGTGCCGAGTAAGCACCTAATAATAACTGCTGTCCCGTTTGTCCCCTCGCATAAAAAGTACGCGAAACCTGCGCACCACCGAACGAACGGTTGTCCAGCAAGCCGCCATATTCACGTGCGAAAGGAACACCCTGCGCCACGCACTGGTCGATGATGTTTACAGATACCTCGGCCAAACGGTAAACGTTGGCTTCGCGGGCGCGGTAATCGCCACCTTTAATGGTGTCATAAAACAAGCGGTAAACGCTATCGCCATCGTTTTGATAATTCTTAGCAGCATTTATACCACCCTGCGCGGCAATAGAGTGCGCACGGCGGGGGCTATCCTGGAAACAAAATGCCTTTACATTATAACCCAGTTCGGCCAGCGAAGCAGCAGCCGAAGCACCTGCAAGGCCCGTACCTACAACAATAACATCGTATTTACGCTTGTTGGCAGGGTTAACCAGCTTAAGGTTAAACTTATGCTTGTTCCATTTTTCGGCTAATGGGCCTTCCGGGGTTTTAGCATTCAAACTCATATTTTATTTATTTAGTGAATGAGTGATTTAGTGAATGAGCGAGTGTTTTCTCGTCTCATCAACCAACCGTTCAACTTAATTCTTCAAACTTGTTATATAATATACTATCGGCATCAGCGCAAATAGACACGGTATAATAACCGCGAACAGCCATGTACCAATGAACTCGACAACCGGGGTATATTTACGGTGTACCCAGCCGAGCGTTCGGAACGCGCTTTGAAAACCATGTTTCAGGTGAAAAGCTATCGCACCCATAGCCAATACATATATTATTACATACCATAAACAGCTAAAACTGGTAACTACATTTGCATGTAAGTCCTTCACCCTCACTATCTCCACATTGTTTTCGGTAGAAACGGTTGGCTCAAAATCGGCCGAAACAGGTACGTAATCAGCTACGGTTGTTTGGTTTGTGGCCAGGTCGGTGCGGTATTCTTTGTAAGTCACCTCGTTGGTAAATTTATACCTGAACCAAAAATCGCGCATGTGAACCACTATAAAGAATAACAGTATTGCGCCAAGCAGGCCCATGTTTTTTGATTGCCAGGTAGCAGGCGACTTGTTTACCACCGCATAACCTACCGGGCGCGACCTGCGGTTTTTTATGGTTAATACAAGCGCGTAAATGCTATGCACTATAATACACAGGTATAACAGGTAGGCAATAACTTCGATAGGCGGAAAATGCGTTAAGAAATTGGCATATACGTTAAAGCTATAACCATTATCGTTGCGGAACAACAACAGGTTGCCGCCTAAGTGTACAATTAAAAAAGTACACAAAAACAAGCCTGTTAAAGCCATAATCAGCTTTTTGCCCAGCGATGAGTTAAAGGTTTGTTTAAATTCGCTCATTTTGATGATTAGATTTATTTCCGCAAAAGTATTTATTAAATAGCAAAAGATAGAAATGCTTTCGGCTTATTAGGCGGTAATTAGCTATTTAGAAACAATCTAAGCTGTGCAAATAATTTGCATGTAAATTGTATAGCCCTATATTAGTGCGGCCTAAATATTACTCCATGAAATACATATACTTTTTCGCTTTCATTATACTGGCAAGCAGCTGTAACCGCACAAAATTTGTTGAATTTACTGGCACCATGCCCGGCATTAATAATGGCGCGTTTGTGATAAAAGATGCGCAAGGAAATATCATTGTCTCGGAGATTATTTCCGATGG
>CAIWRU010000183.1 GCA_903915155.1 uncultured Mucilaginibacter sp. | reverse complement strand
TGTAACGGTTGATTTTAAGTTCTCAGCACCCATACCTAATATATCTACAGGGTCACCAGAGTTGATAACACCACGCTCGATACGACCAGTTGCAACAGTACCACGACCAGTGATCGAGAATACGTCTTCAACAGGCATTAAGAAAGGAAGCTCAGTTAAACGTGGAGGGATTGGAATGTAAGCATCAACTGCATCCATCAATTCCATAATTTTGCCAACCCATTTTGGATCGTTGTTCAAACCACCTAAAGCTGAACCTTGAATAACAGGAATATCATCACCAGGGAAATCATAGAACGATAATAGTTCGCGGATTTCCATTTCAACTAATTCTAATAATTCAGGATCATCAACCATATCCACTTTGTTCATGAATACAACTAATGAAGGTACACCTACCTGGCGAGCTAACAGGATGTGCTCACGAGTCTGAGGCATTGGGCCGTCAGTAGCAGCAACAACGATGATAGCGCCGTCCATTTGAGCAGCACCTGTAACCATGTTTTTCACATAATCCGCGTGACCTGGACAGTCAACGTGAGCGTAGTGACGGTTAGCAGTTGAATACTCAACGTGAGCAGTGTTAATAGTAATACCACGTTCTTTTTCTTCAGGAGCAGAGTCGATAGAATCGAACGAGCGAGCTTCTGAAAACCCTTTATCAGATAATACTTTTGTAATAGCTGCGGTAAGGGTTGTTTTACCGTGGTCAACGTGACCGATTGTACCGATGTTTAAGTGCGGCTTACTGCGGTCAAACTTTTCTTTTGCCATGATTTATATTGTTTGTAGGTTAATTTTTATTTAAAACTTTATTATTTACTATATATTATAGTGAGCCAACAATGGGATTTGAACCCATGACCTCTTCCTTACCAAGGAAGTGCTCTACCCCTGAGCTACGTCGGCTAATCTTTGATTTCGGATTTCGGCTATTCAATTTCGGATTTTTATTTCCTCTATTCTTTCCCCCGGTATCCTATTCAACTTTTAAGTCCGAAATCGAAATTTCGAAATCCGACATCCCTTTTGAGCGGAAGACGAGGTTCGAACTCGCGACCTATAGCTTGGAAGGCTATCGCTCTACCAACTGAGCTACTTCCGCTTTTTTAATTAGTGATTGAGTGAATTATTGAATTAGTGATTTTAAAATCATACACTCAATTATTTATTCAATTGGTACTAACTAAATTAGTGAGTGAGTTATTGAATTAATGATTTAAAAACCATTCACTCAATCACTCATTCAAACCTCACTAATTAACCCGTGGGGGGAGAAGGATTCGAACCTTCGTAGCCGAAGCAACGGATTTACAGTCCGTCCCATTTGACCGCTCTGGTATCCCCCCAAGTCAATTACTGATTTATTTAATTATTGAATGCCTGATCTTATCAATCAATAATTCAATAACTCTATAATTCAATAATAACAGAGCCTCCTATCGGGATCGAACCAATGACCTACTGATTACAAGTCAGTCGCTCTACCAGCTGAGCTAAGGAGGCTTAAATATTTACCTTTCTTTACTCCCCTGTCCTATGCGGATCGTTGGAATTATACCGGTTAAATTATATAAGGTTATTTTTTATTTTAAAGAACCACCCGATTGATCAAAAAAGCATGATGTATACCTCTCCAAAAGGGATTGCAAATTTACAAATAAAAAACGCCTAACAAAATTTTTTATCAAAAAAAATCGGCAGGTTAAAAACCCACCGATTTTGCCAAAATTTTATTGGCGAAAATATATTAAAAATCCTCTTCTGTGCCAGCTAAAACCGCTTTTTTAACAGCTTCAGCAGCAATGGTTTTCTTTTGCTTGTGTTTGTTAATTTGCTTGCGCAGGCTCTCGACAGCAAGGTCGGTGGCTTCTTCAAAGCTCTTGCATTGTTCCTTTGCGAACAATTAGCAGCCCGGTAACATCAGTTTAATCTCCGTTATCTTATTTGCCTCATCTTCTACGTTTTCCAGCTTTAAATACACTTCACCACTAATAATATGGTCGTAAAAGGTATCGAGCTTATCAGCTTTTTTCTGGATGAAGTCTAACAATTTTTTGTCTGCGTTGAAACGAATAGATTGCACTGTAATTTTCATGATTCCTCCTTTTTATGCCTTTGGATGGGCTTGTTTATAAATAGACTTTAACCGCTCAACAGAGTTGTGCGTATAGATTTGGGTTGCGCTAAGGTTAGCATGGCCCAAAAGTTCTTTAATGGCATTCAGATCGGCGCCCCGGTTCAACAGGCTTGTTGCAAAGGTGTGCCTGAGCACATGCGGGCTTCGTTTGTTTTGGGTTGATATATTAGAAAGGTATTTCTGCACTATTAGATATATAAGCTTTGGATATGCGTCCGTCCCTTTATCTGTAACGATTAATGAGTCCGAATTGTTATGAAAATGTTCACTTTTCTTTAACTCCAGGTAGCGGGCCACCAGGTGCTTTAGCTCGTTGTTGATAGGTATAATCCTCTGCTTGTTGCGTTTACCTAAAACTTTAACCGTTCCTTCGTAAATATTAATATCTGATTCTTTTACGCCCATCAGCTCGGCCAATCGCATGCCGGTGCCGAAAAGGGCTTCGACCACCAGTTTATCGCGCGTACCTTTAAAGTCGTGGGGGAAGATCTCATCGTCATCCAGCATCTGCGTTAGCTTAATATCTTCGACCACTACGGGTAAATTTTTTGGAATTTTGGGCGTAGTTATTTTCGATGCCGGGTTATGGGTGATTATCCCCTCCTGCAATAAAAATTTAAAGTATTTGCGCAGCGTAGCTATTTTGCGGTTGATGGAGCGCGCAAGAATATCATGGCTCATCATCTCCACCATCCAGTTGCGGATGAGGTGATGTGTTATTTGTGAAGGGTGCGTTATTTCGGGTTCGGGGGCCGGATCTTTTTTATCGGGGTTGTTGAGATAGCCGATGAACTGATCAAGATCAGACTGGTATGCCGAGACTGTATGCGGGGAGTACCGTTTTTCGAATTTAATATACTGTATAAAACGCTCTGTAAACATAAAAACTACTTGTACACCCGAATAGTGAATGTACAAATAGTTTTTTATATCATGTCCAAAAAAAGTTAAAAACTTTTGTAAAAAAAAGCCTTAAACTGTTTCGGCGTTCATACCTTGTTTGTAGATAGCGTGTTTAACCACGTGACGACGGGTAACGGATTTTTTCTCAAAAGCCTGGCGACTGCGTAGTTCGCGTAATACACCTGTTTTTTCGAATTTCTTTTTAAAGCGTTTAAGTGCTTTATCTAATGATTCGCCGTCTTTTACATTAATAATGATCATAATTCCTGAAATACCTCCTTTCAATGGGATGGCAAAGATAAGTATTTGGTTTTGAATTTGAAAGAGGGATTTTGAAATAGTTGTTTGGGTTGATTAAGTGAATCGTTGAATTACGGCAATCTAACTTCATTCGACCAAATAAAATTATTGGTTTGAATAGCATTCAAATAAATTGGTTGCTTATCGTCAGTATATTTTTGAAGAACCATCCCTATTTTAAAGCCTGTCGGTTTGCTTAACAATATTGTCAGGGTTACAACCGATGAAGCCTTAGGCGCTATTTTTATTACAGTCGGGCCATTTTTATAACATTCAACATTAGGTTGTAAAATGGTTATTTGCGGATTGTCCGTACGATAGATATCCCACCATGAGCACGACATACCAATATACTTGAGGGTATCATCAGAATTATTCGTAAATGTTACTTGTATTACGGCGTAATCCTCTTTTATCTGTTTTAGCTGATAACCGTTCGGCATCAATTTGTATATGAATGTATCGCGCTTTATTTTAAGAGGCTTACCGATGCTTAATGTATAGCTCTGTTTATCCGTTTGAGTTAGTTGGTAAAAAATAGGCTGAGGTAGCTTAGTCGAACCTTCGAGCGCAAATACACTTGAAATTTCAAACCGGGTAAGTATCAATGTAAGTACTACGATAATCAGGCAAGGTTTTTTCATTAATTAAATGTAAGAAATTAACGAAACAACAAAGCAAGCGAATGCAGATTACTTTTGCCTGTATTTAAGCTTTGGATTGCGGCTGGTATGGAAAATGCGGATTATCCTGATAAGCCCCTTCGTCTTTATCTCATAAAGTATTACGTAAGGGAATGTGTGTACAGGTAATTGCCTGTAACGATTTGTTAGTTTTACAAAAGATTCTGGATTTGATGCAATTACATTGAGGGAATGGTCGATCATTTCTATAAAAGAATTCCCTAAACCAATTTGCTGTTCTTCATACCACTCAACTGATTTTTGGATGTCTTTCCCGGCTGTTAAAGAAAAGACTATATTATGCTTCACTCTTTTTAAGCCGTTTCAGTAAATCTACCTTTACCTTTTCCCAAGGCGTTCCCTTATCTTTACCACTATCCATATCGGCGGAGATCTGCTCCAACTCAGCTACAAACTCCTCATCCTTCCACCACTCATAAGGCTGATTGGTATCGTCAATTAGCTTTATAAATATCTCCTCAACTTTTTCATCATCGGCAGCGTCAATTATATCATGTAGTTTTTGCCTGATGGTTAGTGTGTCCATATCCGTCTCTGTTTACACAAAAATAATAAAATTAAAGATAATGATTGGCAACTATAATGTCAAATGCCGAATAACAAAGCTTAACTTCAATATTCGGCATTCAAAATCTGATGTTCGATATTCAGAAAACTAATCCCTCAGCACTTCCCTGCTAATCACAATCTTCTGTATCTCGCTCGTCCCCTCGCCTATGGTGCACAGCTTGGCGTCGCGGTAAAATTTCTCCACCGGGAAATCCTTGGTATAACCATACCCGCCGAATATCTGTACCGCCTCGGTAGCCGTGCGCACTGCCACTTCCGACGCATAGTATTTTGCCATGGCCGACTGCTTGGTTACCGGCTGGTGACGGTTCTTCAAATCAGCTGCCTGCATAATGAGTAGCTCAGCTGCTTCTATCTCTGTCGCCATATCCGCCAGTTTAAAGGCTATGCCCTGGAAGTTGGCTATCGGCTGACCAAATTGCTTCCTTTCCTTAGCATAAGCTACCGCCGCGTCAAACGCGCCTTTGGCTATGCCAAGCGATAATGCCGCTATCGATATCCTTCCCCCATCCAGCACCTTCATGGCCTGTTTAAAGCCCTCGCCTTCAACGCCTAATAAGTTAGCTTTAGGTACACGACAATTATCGAATATCAACTCGGTGGTTTCCGAGGCGCGCATGCCCAGTTTGTTCTCCTTTTTGCCGTGGGTGAAACCGGGCGTACCCTTCTCAATCACCAGGGCCGATATACCTTTCGAGCTGCCCTTCTCGCCCGTGCGTACCATTACCACGGCTACGTTGCCGCTTTTTCCATGCGTTATCCAGTTCTTCGATCCGTTTACCACGTACTCGTCGCCATCCAGCACCGCTGTGGTGGCCATGCCGAGGGCATCAGAACCCGTGTTGGCTTCGGTGAGGCCCCAGGCGCCTATCCATTCGGCAGTGGCGAGCTTGGGTAACCAGCGCTGTTTCTGCTCATCATTGGCGAAGGCCATGATATGCCCCGTACACAGCGAGTTATGCGCCGCTACCGACAACCCTATCGACCCGCATACCCTGGCTATCTCCACAATCACCGTTACATATTCGTTATAACCGAAACCCGACCCGCCGTACTGCTCGGGCACCATAACGCCCATCATGCCCAGTTCGCCCAGTTGTTTAAACAGGGGGATGGGGAAAGTTTGCGCCTCGTCCCACTCCATTACGTGTGGGCGGATGTAGCGCTCGGCAAAGTCTTTGGCCATCTGGCCCACCATCCGTTCATTGTCGCTAACAGAAAAATCAAGGCCGCCCGCGAGCGGTGTATCGGTTAATAAAGTATCCATGCTTGTTGCAAATTATATAATTGGTATACAAAGTAAAGCAATAAAACGCGGCTTAGTTTCAGGTTTTTACGTTCAGAAAGTAGCCCGAAACGGTATACGGTACAAAATGTGGGTTTAGTTAGGTTAGGCAGTTAAAAGTTGAAGGTTAAAAGTTTAAAGTTTTTTTTGGGGCGACGTTCTACTTTCAACGTTCTACTTTCTACTTTTAACTCAAAAAACGCTGTTCATATTTTATTAACTATCAACATTTTACCCAAACCTAAACACAACCTAAACGCACCCAAACAGTACCTAAACAGCACCTAAACGCCCCATAAACACAACCCAAACAAGCCCAAACGAACCTAAACAAACATATACGCTACCCATACACCCCTAAACACTCAACATGCTAATTATCAACACATTAATATTTTACAGCGTTCACGCGGAATGAACGTTCCTGAACGCTGGTTTTTACAGCAACTGCCAACTAATAACTGCTAACTGAACAAGGGCGTTCCCCACCGGTAGAAGCGGGGCAGGCTTTCCGCTCATACGCCTACAGGCCTTGCGCGCGAGGGCAGGTATCCGCTACAATCCTTAACGCGGGTTATCATATATGCACGCGCCCCACGCATACATACGTCTGCGTGGGGCTACTGGTTAATTTTTTGAAATAGGTTTTGTTAACCTTTCTTGTAATTCTTTAAATACTATTGGTCCAAATATTCTGGTTAAATGAGGAAGATTTCTTTTACTAATTACATCGTTTCTCAATTGTTCCATACTTTCCCAGCCAATTCTTCTTTTTTGCCCATCGGTAATATTCTTTCCAACGACGAGTTCTAACAATTTTTGCTGTAATTCACGACTTATTCCAACTGAATTAATTTCATATAGATATTCCTTACCTATAATATTTGATTTAACTTTTTCCTTAACTTGACTTGGATAATCAATCGAATCCAAGTTGATATGGTTTATACTTCCCTCTTTAATATGATCGGTCCAAGCATCTTGTTTGAACCTTTTAATAAAATTTTCAAAAAGCGTTGAAAGAGTTTTGGAATATGAAATAATTAATTCCTTTTTTGCACGGGTCATTGCAACATATAGTTTTGATATGTCCCTATACCACTCCTCATTAGGAAGGTAAGGATTAGAAATTACGTCTTGATTAGCATTAATAATGATCATATAATCAAATTCGAACCCTTTAGTCTGTTCCAAATCCGAGAAGAAAATTGATGAATCGGATAGATCTTTTTCACCATCAAGCACTTGTATATTAAGTAATTTTGCCAATTCCGAAACCTTAAAAATCGACCATCCACATATTGCAATACATCCTTTTTCCATTTTTTGAGAATCAAGAATTTCATCAAGATATTTAACAGAGTAATCTATTTCATTTTCTAATGTAGAAGCTTTTCGCAAAAAAGGCTTTGGGGATGAAAAATTAGCATATTCTGGTTTAAGTACTTCAAAATCATCAGATTGCAAAACTCTTTCATCTACATTCTGATTAAACATTTCGTAAGCAGCTTCTAAAATTTCTCTACTATTTCGATAATTTTTTAGTATTTTAACGTGCCCTTTCGGCTGAATAAATATACCAGCATGAGTAATTTTATGATGTTTAGAATATACTTGTTGGGCAATATCGCCTGTTAAAAATAAATCATTTTCATTTTCTTTA
>CAIWRU010000182.1 GCA_903915155.1 uncultured Mucilaginibacter sp. | reverse complement strand
TAAATATTTATACACTATCGAATATCTCGGCAATGAGCATTCGTGGGTAAAGTCTAAATGCCATGAAGCTATACGAAAAGTATCGCAATTTATAACCATCAAGTTCTTGTTGGTTTTGCAAGGGGTGCCTTCAGGAAACTAAAGAGCGTAATAGCCATTACATCACAGATCTGTTTCAGCCTGTGGTCGGTGTTTTCCGCACCATAATAAGACATACTCAATTACGCTCATTTGCAACGAGTGCCTAACTGGTTTAGCAATTGCATCCTCTTCTCCAACAACATTTTTTTCCGTTACCAAAATGTTAGTTAAAATATTACTTTTGTTCAAAGCATGATAGACCAAATAACCAGTTACCGCGACCCGGATTTGAGCCTGTACCAGTTGAACAGTAATTATACGCTGTTGCTGCAGATCTATCCCGCTACTTTTTCGTACGCTATTGTTTTTGAAGACAAGCTGCAGGCATGGGCAAAAGATTGCGAATTATTGGTGCTCGATGACCCCGGCAGCCAACATGAATTGCTGAACTACGAGTATAAAAAAGTGGTGGCAGGGCTGCAAAGTACCGGGTTTACGCTGGTGCCGAACGCGCTGTATAACGAGAACCGCATAGCCGACTTCGCACGTTTTTTGGATGTAAAACCTAACGAAAAAATATTCGCCCAACCGCTGGATGCCGACAACCATATTATTTACAAGGTTGATGAACGTGTGGTGGAAACTGCCGCCATTTACGGCCTGCGGAAAACCGTTTTTATTAACAAAGGCTGGATAAATGCTATTGCCGGTAACAACCCATTAAACGAAACTTTCTATTTAAACATTGACAAGGAACAGGTTGATATACTGAACTTTAACAACGGTAAAATTCGTTTTTACAATTCATTCAGCTTTGCTAATGCCGACGAACTGGCTTACTATGCCGCCCTGGTGGCACAGCAGCTGCAATTGCAGCCAAAGGATATTAACCTGGTTGTGAGCGGCGATATTGAAGAAACCGATGAGAACGCCTCTCGCCTTTCGGAGTTTTTTGCCAGCGTTGAGCGCAATTATTTAAACGTATTACATTTCCCGCTGGAAGTTACCGCCAACCAATTACCGGCGCTTGCCGCACTGTCGTTATGCGTATCATCGGAGGAAGACTAAAGGGCCTGCGGCTTAATCCGCCACAAAACTTACCCGTACGCCCCACTACCGACCTCGCCAAAGAGGCGTTATTCAACATCCTGCTTAATAAAATTGAATTTGAAGGTATAAAAGTGCTCGACCTTTTTAGCGGCACAGGTAATATCTCGCTCGAGTTTGCCTCGCGCGGAGCAAGCGAAGTGGTATCGATCGACCGTAGTCAGCAATGTATTTATTACCTGAAAGATACCGCCCGGCAGCACGGCCTCGACCAAATAAAAACTTTCAAAGCCGATGTGCTAAAATACCTGCAACTGGAAACCGAGCAATACGACCTCATCTTCGCCGACCCACCGTACGACATGAACCAGATACCCGAACTACCAAAAATAATCTTCGACAAGAATTTATTATCGCCCGGTGGTTTATTGATCGTGGAGCATCAGTCGCTGCAGAATTTGAGCAATCACCCCAGGTTTACTGAACAAAGGACGTATGGGCATTCGTCGTTCTCGTTTTTTGAAGCGGAATAGACCTCTCCCTGCCGTCTCTAACGGCGTGCCGCCTTAGCCTTAGCGGTGGCTCAAGGAGAGGGCTTTAAAAAAATCCGGCGTTCAAAATGTTCAACCCCTGTAAACGCTCGCTTAACATTAATTGACTGATAAATAACAACTTAAGTGTTTGGGGGCGTTTAGGCTTGTTTAGGTTAATTTCGGTTTGTTTGGGTTCGTTTGGGCCCTGTTTATGGGGTGTTTAGGTACTGTTTGGGCCTTGTTCAGGTGCGTTTAGGCACTGTTTGGGTTACGCCAAAACGCTGATGTACAATTAAATATGAACGCTGAAAAACGGGCAAATTATTGCATAACTGAAAATAAGTTTAATGCCATATATTTGTATAAAACAAGCATAAGCGCTATATGAAGATCGCTCTATTCCCCGGCAGTTTCGACCCCGTTACCAAAGCACATGTTGATATTGTAAAACGATCGATAGGCTTGTTCGATAAGGTGTACATCGGCATTGGTGTAAATAGTACGAAAATGGGCCTGCTAAGCGTGGAAACCCGCGAAAAAATGCTTCGCGCCGTGTTTGAAAACGAGCCCAAGATACATATTGTGGCTTACGAGGGCCTTACCGTAAACTTTTGTCAAAGCATTGGGGCCGCTTACATGATACGCGGCATACGTACCGTATCGGATTTTGAGTATGAAAAGGCCATAGCGCAAATGAACCACTCGCTTGTCCCCGAGATCGAAAGTATATTTATTGTTAGCAAACCGGGGTATTCCTCCATCAGCTCAACCATAGTGCGCGAAATTCTGCGCTACAACGGCGATGTAACCCAGTTTATTCCGAAAGAAGCGCTGGCTTATCTTTAATCAGGTCTTCCTTTACCAGCACGTCTAATATCGACGGGAAGGTATTTTGTATAATGGCATCAATATGCCCCTTGCGGAACCAGCGCACATCGGTTATCCCCTCTTCAGTCTGCGGTTTTAGTTTCGCGTTGCCTTTATATTTCATGGCATACCAATGTGTTTTCTTCAGCACCACCTCGCCCCGGCTTATGTAGGCATGATAAGTTTTGCAAATTTTTTCGCCCAGCTTGCTTACTGTTATACCGCACTCCTCCTCTACCTCGCGCACAGCAGCAACTTTGGTTTTTTCGTCTTTTTCTATTTTACCCTTGGGCAGGTCCCATTTATCATTACGGTAGATGAATAAAAAGTCACCGTTTTGATTTTCCACCAGTCCTCCGGCAGCTTCAATCAGGGTAATGCCGGCTATAACATTTTTCATGTACAGCTTAGCATCGGGGCAAACTATGTAAAAGTTTTTATTGTGATGGGCCAATATCCAGGTATATATGATCTTTAGTTCAAACATCTGGGCATCAATCTTTTCGTAGCTTTCCGCTTTTTTGGGTTCTGATTCTGTTACTAGAATAACTTTTTCGTTACAATAAATTCTGTATTTTTGAGCCATATGTTTAACTATAGTGAGGCCGAACAGCAAGTGGCCGAGTTCCTGCTGCAAATTAAAGCAATTAAATTACAACCTAATAATCCATTTACATGGGCATCGGGTTGGAAGTCGCCTATTTATTGCGATAATCGCATAACACTGTCGCATCCAACTGTACGTACTTATATCCGCCAGCAATTAACCAAGCTGATACAGGAAAAATTTGGTGCCGTGGGTTGTATAGCAGGTGTGGCCACCGCCGGTATACCACAAGGCGTATTAGTTGCACAAGAACTGGGACTGCCATTTATATACGTTCGCGCAAAACCTAAGGAGCATGGCCGTGGCAATATGATAGAAGGCGATGATATGGCCGGCAAACGCGTAGTAGTAATTGAGGATCTGATTTCTACAGGTAAAAGCAGCCTGCAAGCTGTTGATGCGCTTCGTGATGCAGGATATGACGTATGCGGCCTTGCAGCTATATTCACCTACCAGTTTGATGTAGCTACCGAAAATTTTAACGAAGCCAAATGCCCGTTTGTAACGCTATCAAACTATGGAGCATTGATAAAATATGCCGAAAAGCATCACTATATAGCACCTGAAGATACCGCTATACTAACAAAATGGCGCGAAAACCCGGCTGAATGGGGACAATAGTATCACAAAGATACAACTAATCTCTAATCTCCGGTCACTAATCTCTAACCCAATGAGCACCTTTAAAAGCACTACACGTATCAAAAGGCCTGCTAAGGAAATTTATGATTTCCTGGCGGATATGAATAACCATGAACGTTTGGTGCCTGAGGAGGAAATAACCGATTGGTCGTCGACTGCTAATGAGGCAAGCTTTACCGTGCGTAATATGCTGAAACTGTCGTTGAAAATGGGTGACCGCGTTACCGATAAAAAAATCACGTTAATACCTGCTGCTAAGCCTCCGTTTAATATTGAGATGACTTGGGAATTAGAAAGTGATGGCGAATATACCGATGTTGTATTCACAATTGAAGCCGACCTGAATATGATGTTAAAAATGATGGCTTCAGGTCCTTTACAAAAATTGGCCGAGGATGAGTCAGCCAATTTATTTAATTTATTGCACTAATAGGTTTTCTGTTTGTTGGTTTTATGCCAATATAGCAAAGCTGCATTTATAACAACTAAGCTCAGAATTAATAATTCCATAGCTTTTACTCTCCCTCAATTCTTTGTTTATAATTTGGTTCACGTAAAATCTTAGGTCAAAGTGTGTACCAAGATTTTACCACATAGTTTAAATTTAACTAATAAACGTTAGTTATTGCAATTTATTTCACTCCATAATGCCCTGTTTTTTTCTACATTTTGCCACATAAGTGGTAAGATACTGTAATACTGACATTTATATATTAATAACTATCGGCCTTAGTTAATTTTAAGTATTTACCGTATTTTTGCACAAAATATAAGGGGCAGCATGATCACGGTATCCAATCTATCATTACGTTACGGTAAAAGAACACTATTTGAAGACGTTAACCTGAAGTTTACTCAGGGCAACTGTTATGGTATTATAGGTGCCAATGGCGCAGGTAAGTCAACTTTTTTAAAAATACTTTCAGGCGAAATTGATCCAACCAGCGGCTCAGTTAGCTTCACTCCCGGCGAACGTATGGCTGTTTTAAGCCAGAACCACTACGCTTTTGATGAATATTCGGTTATTGAAACCGTGATGATGGGCTACAAGGAAATGTACGCTGTAATGAAGGAGAAAGATGCCATTTACCTTAAAGAAGACTTTACCGATGCCGACGGAGAGCGTGCAGGCGAACTGGAAAACCTTTTTGCCGAAATGGACGGATGGAACGCAGAAAATAATGCCGCTACCCTATTGAGCAACCTCGGCATAAAAGAAGAGTTTCATTATAAACTGGTAAAAGAGCTTGATAACACCCAAAAAGTACGCGTTTTATTAGCGCAGGCGCTTTTTGGCAATCCCGATATATTATTACTGGATGAGCCTACCAACGACCTTGACATTCATACTGTAGGCTGGCTGGAAGACTTTCTGGCAAGCTACGAGGCCATTGTTTTGGTGGTATCGCACGACAGGCACTTTTTAGATACGGTTTGTACCCACGTTGTCGATATTGATTTTGCTAAAATGACTATTTACACTGGTAACTATTCGTTCTGGTACGAATCGAGCCAGTTGGCTTTGAAACAACGTAGCGATCAGAATAAAAAGACCGAAGATAGGGTTAAGGAACTACAGGAATTCATCAGGCGGTTCAGCGCCAACGCCTCTAAGTCAAAACAAGCCACCAGCCGTAAAAAAGCGTTAGACAAGATCAATCTTGACGAGATACAACCATCAAACCGTAAATACCCGGGCATTATATTCAACAACCTCGGCCGCGAGGCGGGCGACCAGATATTACAGGTTGAAAATCTTTCAAAAACCCTTAATGGCGAGCTTTTATTTTCTAATATAAGCTTCACGGTTAACAAAGGCGATAAAATTGCTATACTATCGCAAAACAGCTTGGCTACCACTGCTTTTTATGATATTTTAACAGGCCGCGATACCGATTTTAAAGGCAGCTTTAAGTGGGGTATAACCATTAACCTTGCCGATATACCCATGGATAACACCGATTACTTTAAAGGTAAAGACACCAACCTTATCGATTGGCTGCGCGATTACTCCACCGGCGATAAGGACGACCAGTTTATCCGTGGATTTTTGGGTCGTATGCTGTTCTCAGGCGAAGAAGTATTGAAAAAGAGCAATGTACTGTCGGGTGGCGAGAAAATGCGCTGTATGTTTAGCCGTATGATGCTACAACAGGCCAACCTGTTGATATTTGACGAGCCAACCAATCACCTCGACCTGGAATCGATCACCGCGTTAAACAACGGCATGAAGGATTTCAGGGGCACCATCCTATTCACCTCGCGAGATCACGAATTGACCGAAACAGTTGCCAACCGCATAATTGAATTAACCCCCGGCGGTTATATTGATAAGTTAATGGAATACGACGAATATATTAACAGCGACGTTGTGGAAAAACAACGTAATGAATTATATTCGTTGGTATAAATTACTTATCACGCGCAATTATGAAAAAATTCCTGATGTTTGTTGTATTTGTATTGATACAACAGGTAAACGCCAACGCCCAGGTTTTTGACGGCACTGTTAAAGATGCCAAAACCAACGAAAACCTGGCTTATGTAAACGTTGGCATAATTGGTAAAGCTAATGGCACGGTAACCGACGACAATGGCCATTTCAAACTTTCGCTAACTAACAGCAATAGCGATAGCCTGCGCATATCAATGATAGGCTATCTGCCGAAAACTTATTTGATAAGTGATTTTATAATGCACTATACCCCCGGCCAAATAATTATGCTGGCGCCTGCAATTCATCAGCTTGCCGAAGTAAAAATATCAGGTCGAAAATTAAAACTGGCTGTATTGGGCAATACTACCCAATCAAAATCAACCGATGCAGGCTTTACAAGCAACAAGCTGGGCAACGAGATTGGCGAGATCATAAAAATAAAACGGGCACCGACGTTCCTGAAGCAATTCAACGCATCATTGGCTCACAGCATCCCCGATTCTATAAAACTACGCCTCAATTTTTACAGCGTAAAGGATGGCTTGCCTGATAAGATATTGCAGCAGCAAAACATATTCGTCACCGTAAAAAAAGGCCAGGAGCAAATAACAGTCGATCTTACGCCATATAATATAGTAGTGAACGATAAATTTTTCGTGAGCCTTGAATGGATAAAAGATTCGCCCGGTCCCGGCCTCATGTTTTCGGCCAGCCTGTTCAGCAGTGCCATGATCGCGCGCGAAACCAGCCAGGCCGCATGGGAAAAAGAAGGATTGGTAGGCGTTGGATTTAACGTATTGGTGTCCTATTAACAAAAAAATTAAGCCGTTTTGGCAAAATCTGCTATATTTGCAACCCGGTAAAAAACGACTTGGTAGCTCAGCCGGTAGAGCAACTGACTCTTAATCAGTGGGTCGAGAGTTCGATCCTCTCCCAGGTCACGAAAAGGAAACATCATATTATGCGTGTTTCCTTTTTTTATGCTTATAAATACCGTCTGTCAATCATTGATAACTACAGGCTTGTAGTCAAAAAACAACATTTCGGCCGCAAAAATTAGGCTTTACCATAATATTCATCTCCGTCAAGTAAAAAACATGCCAAATCCCGAATAATTATGATTATATTTCATTCGCTAATTTTTATGAAACTTAAACTATTGTCGATTCTTCTTCCGGCCGTTTTATGCATACTGAAAGGTTTTGCCGCAACGGAACCCGATTCATCAGTTTCTATTACCTCCTCAAAAAACGAATACAACTTTGTATATAGTACCCAGGCTGGCGCTGTACAGGTGAAACAAAAATTAAGCAACACTTATATCAGTAATGATTACCAGGTAAGTTACCCGGTATCCGAAATCTACAATAGTCGCATTTCTATTAATAACGTAACCTGCAAGGTCGACGGCCATACACCTAAAGGTTTTGAACCTAAATACACCTACTACGGCGAAGACGACGTTTTTTATTCCTCAGAACAAAAGTTAGTAATCGTAATGGAAGCCCAGCGAGGGGAATACTCCATAGCAGAGCTTTGCCGCAAACATGGTATATCTCAAGCCACTTTTTATAAATGGAATAAAGAGTTTATGGAAGCGGGTAAAAAGCG
>CAIWRU010000181.1 GCA_903915155.1 uncultured Mucilaginibacter sp. | reverse complement strand
ATAAAATATTAATAGGAATAGGGTTAATTACATTGGTGGCAGCAGCATGTAGAAAATCTGAAAAATTCCCGGTTGACAAAGTAAGCGGCATTTATGTATTTGATTCGCGTGACTCCGCAGGGACCAACGCTTTGAAATATTTGCTTAATATATACAGCGTGCTTAAAAATGGCCATAACCGTGTTGGTGGCGATTACCTTGATGCAGCATCTGATGATGCCGTATCAGCATCACCGGGCGGCCAGGTAACTGTATTGGCAACAGATGGCTATGGGGCAATTGACTTGCCGGCAGATGAAAACGTATGGTCGAGCCAAAACAGCACTAACACAGCTAATTATTGGAACGGAATACGCACCGCAAATGAGTTTATGGCTGGCGTAGGTGTTGTGCCTGTTAAAGACTTTGTGGCCCCTAATGGCAAAGTGAACGGCATAGGTGTATCAACACGGTATATTTGGCGTAATGAGGCCCGTTTACTTAGAGCTTATTTTTATTTTGAGCTGGTAAAGCGCTTTGGAGGCGTACCATTGCTTGGTGATAAAATTTATAATGTAAAAGACAATATAGCATTGCCACGTAATTCTTTTGCTGATTGTATAAGTTACATCGTAAGCGAATGCGATAAGGCTACAGACAGCCTTATAACCGTGCCATTGTTAAACCCTGCACAGGATAATTACCGTATAACACAGGGTGCCGCACTGGCATTAAAGGCTAAAGTGTTGCTTTATGCAGCAAGCCCGGCATTTAACAGCCCTTCAGGTGCAAATTCAAACCCGCTTACAGGGTATCCTACTTATTCGGCATCGCGCTGGCAACTGGCTGCAACTGCGGCAAGCAAAATAATGGCCATGGGCAATTACAGCCTTGATCCAAGTTTTAAGAATATCTTCTTAACCCAAAACGACCCCGAAGTTATAATGTTACGCATGGCCAATAATACAGGGCCAAGTAACAATGTGGAAGCCAACAACGGCCCGGTAGGTTTTTCATCGGCAGTAGCCCAGGGCAGAACCAACCCCACACAACAATTGGTTGATGCATACCCTATGAATAATGGTTTGCCTATTTCTGATCCAAATTCGGGTTATGATGTTAATAACCCCTATAAAAATCGCGACCCAAGGTTTGCAGCCACAATACTTTACAATGGTGCGCCATGGTTAGGAACATCATTGCAAACATATGTAGGCGGCGTAAGTAACCCGGGTAATGGCCAGGGCACGCTTACCAGCTATTATATGTGTAAATTTATGGGGCCACAAACAGGCTCAAACTTCCAGAGCCATGATGAGGACTGGGTTATTTTCCGCTATGCCGAAATTAAATTAGACTTTGCCGAAGCAAGAAATGAAACTGACGGCCCGGTTGACAGTGTTTACCAGCAGCTTAAGGACCTGAGGATACGTGCGGGGATTTTACCTGGCGCTGATAATTCTTATGGGTTGGCGGCAGGTATGACAAAAGACCAGATGAGGGCTGTAATACAAAACGAAAGACGCATTGAGATGGCTTTTGAAGAACAACGGTATTTTGATATACGCAGGTGGGGAATTGCATCAACAGTTATGAACCAGCCGCTTATGGGCTTATCGATCACAAATTCAAACGGAAACTTAACATATAACCCAATACAGGTACTTCAACCAAAATTTGTAGCACCAAAAATGAACGTTTACCCGATACCGTATGATGAAGTATTAAAAAATCCAGCCATAGGGCAGGCACATCAAAACCCGGGATGGAGTTTTTAATTAAAACATTTCAATTTAACCAAATTAAAAAAGCTGTTATGAGAAAAATAATACTTTTCTTTCAAATAATAATGATCATGCTCCCTGCTGCATTATATGCCCAAACTAAAACGGTAACAGGCACGGTGCGAGACGGTGAAGGGATTTTACCCGGTGCTACTGTAGTTGAGAAGGGCTTGCCTGGCAACGGTGTAACCACCGATGGTAATGGTAAGTTTAAACTTACACTAAAAGGCACTTCAGAAGTGCTGGTAGTGCGGTTTATTGGCGATGTTACACGCGAAATAAGTGTTGCAGGAAAGAATACAGTTGACATTATTATGTCGACCAACAGCCACGGGCTTGACGAGGTGTCGGTAGTAGGTTTTGGTAAAACAACGCGTATTACCAATACAGGTGCGGTAAGTTCAATAAACGCTGCCGAAATACGCGAAATACCAACTGCTAACGTGCAGAATACACTTGCAGGCAGGTTGCCGGGC
The DNA here is from genome assembly GCA_903915155.1 of uncultured Mucilaginibacter sp. GTDB lineage: Bacteria > Bacteroidota > Bacteroidia > Sphingobacteriales > Sphingobacteriaceae > Mucilaginibacter. The sequence goes on along the minus strand of CAIWRU010000181.1, from coordinate 3,919 downwards.
TTTTTCTCACAACAAAGCTCAGGACAGCCCGGTAAAGATGCATCCGACTTTTTTATACGTGGTGTAAGCTCATTAAACCCGGCAGGTAACCAGCCACTGATAATTGTTGATGATATTGAATATACTTATGACCAGTTACAGCAAATAAACGTTAACGAAATTGAAACCATATCTATATTAAAAGATGCATCAACCACAGCCATATATGGTATAAAGGGTGCGAACGGTGTTTTGGTGGTAACTACCCGCCGCGGTAAAGCCGGAACGCCTAAGATCAATTTCCGTGCTGAAACAGGTATACAATCAAATACAATAACACCAACTTTTCTTGATGCTTATCAGTCGGCTTCATTGGTAAACCAGGCCATTGCTAACGATAACCTGGTACGTACCAATCAGCAACAGTTACCATTCAGCCAAAATGATCTTAATTTATATAAAAGCGGTGCCGATCCGTATGGCCACCCAAATGTAAATTGGTACAACGAAATAATAAATAAATACAGCTACCAAACCAATGCCAACCTTGACATATCAGGCGGTAACGACCAGGTGAAATATTTTATCTCGGGCGGCGCGCTTAACCAGGACGGTAACGTAAAGAATTTCCCCGACCCACGTGGGGAGTTAAATAACAACTACTACTTCACCAGGTACAACTTCAGGTCGAACCTGGACATGAAGGCAAACAAAACGCTTGATTTGCGATTGGACGTAACCACACGTTTTTCTGATCTGAATCAGCCATTAGCCGAAGGCGCAGTAGGCCAATTGTATGATTTTACGAAAGAAACGCCGTTTACAGCGCCATATTTAAACCCTAACGGTAGTTTTGCTTATGCTTATTCGTCGTTCAACAGCGGTCACCTGCCAACCCTTAACGCAAGGCTTGCATCGGGTGGTAACGATAACTCAAGAAGGACGGATTATAACGTGCTGTTTAATGCCGTACAAAAATTAGATGCATTTACTCCCGGGCTTTCAGCAACTGCACGTGTAGCTTATTCGAGTGTTGAGCAATACAGCGCGCAAATAGTACCAAGCAGTTCGGCAATACCATCATATCATTATGATCCGGTAGCCAATACATATACGCTTAACCCAAGTGGTGCTTATGTGTTCCCAACGTATTCACAAACCGGCCAGACAGATTTTTATACAACCGACGTAAACGTACAGTTGTTTGCCAATTACGACAGGACATTCGGCTCATTAAATCATGTTACCGGCTTGTTTTTACTTAACCAGGATGCTAACACCACTTATGCCAATAACACTATATTTTTAGACCCAAAACAAGTTGCCGTTCCTGCAAAATTCAGGGGCCTTTCATTGAGGGGCGGCTATGACTATGCAGGCAAATATTTGTTTGACATTAATGCCGCTTACAATGGTACCGACCGTTTTGCAGCAAACCATCGTTATGGCTGGTTCCCTGCCGTGAGTTTAGGTTATGCCATGAACAAGGAAGATTACTTCAAAAAACTGTTCCCTAATGTAGGCTTGTTTAAATTAAGGGGTTCATACGGTATAGTTGGTTCTGATGCTGCGCCGGGTAACAGGTATGTTTACTCCCAGTTTTATACCCAGGGTGGCGGATACAATTTTGGCCAAAGCGAAGCAGATTACAATTCTTATTACGAAAATGCATTGGGTAACTCTAATGTGGTTTGGGAACGCCAGAAAGAACTTGACTTAGGTTTGGACATGAACTTGTTAAAGGATAATAAACTATCAATAACATTTGATTATTTCCATAACATACGGTATGACCAGCTGATCACCCCGGCAGCAATACCCGAAATATTAGGTGTTGGCTTACCAGCAGTTAATATTGGTAAAACCCAAAATCAGGGTATTGACGGCCAAATAGGTTATCACAGCAATATTGGTAAGGTTCAATTTGCAACTAACTTTGTTTTCTCATATGCTAAAAACAAAATATTGTTTGAAGACGAACCAGCACCTGCACTGGCTAATTTAAGGCACACAGGCTTACCAATAAATCAACCGTTCGGATACCATTTCTTAGGATATTACACTGCAGCCGATGTTGCGAATATTAAAAACTATGAAGCAGCGCATGGCGGTAGTAACTCAGGTAATAAGCAGATAGCGGTACCAGAAGGTGAAGTAATTGAACCCGGCGATCTTAAATATAACGACGTAAACAAAGATGGCTATATAACAGAGCTGGACCAGGGGCCTATCGGCCACCCGAACCTGCCTAATACAACATTAGGTTTAAATTTGCAGGCATCATATAAAGGTTTCTCCATAAGCGTGTTATTACAAGGATCATTTAATTACAGCTTTATAGTAACCGGTACAGGTATTGAGCCGTTCCAAAGCCAATTCCAGCCTATCGATTTAAAGGCCTGGACCCCGGAAAATGCTTCGAACGCCCAGTTCCCAAGGCTAACGCAGTCACCAACTACGGTAAACAGCCCAACATATTATCCATCGGATTACTGGCTGGTTAACGCGTACTACATCCGTTTAAAAACTTTGGAACTGCGTTATGTATTGCCAAGCAAATTGCTGCCGTTCCATTTAACAGCGGGTAGCATATATGTAAGCTGCTATAACCTGATAACATGGGATAACTATGATAAATATCAACAGGACCCTGAAATTACATCAAACACCGTGGGCGATGCTTACATAAACCAGCGGGTTGTTAACCTGGGTGTTCAGTTAGGATTTTAATTAACTGCCCAGGTACTCATACGTACGAAATAGCACCTCAATTTTGGGGTGCTATTTCGTTTAAACGGTTTTTGTATATCAATACCAATAGTTTAAATTTAGCAGCATGTTTCCAACCCTGTCTGATCTTTTTGCGTATTTATTTCATATCCACGTACGCCTTCCCATTCAAACATTTGGATTTTTTGTTGCCCTGTCCTTCCTGCTTACTTACCTCGCTTTTGTTTCGGAGTTTAAACGAAAAGAAGCCCAGTGCCTTATCCACGCGTTTAAGCGGAAAGTTATTATAGGCACACCACCATCTCTCCCCGAAGTATTGCTTAATGCTTTGTTGGGCTTTGTGTTTGGCTATAAGATATTGGGCGCTTTCTTTAGTTACAGCACCTTTATCAGCAACCCCAAAAACTATATACTCTCGGCACAAGGCAGCCTCGTGGCCGGACTACTTTGCGGCGGGGCTTGGGCCGCTTGGGCTTGGTACGACAGGAAAAAGGCACAATTGCCCCAACCCCGGGAAGTTGAACAAACCGTGCATCCTTACCAACTAATGGCGCGCATAACTTTTTGGTGCGGTGTTATTGGTTTTATTGGCGCTAAATTGTTCGACACGGTTGAGCATCTCCATTACTTTTTGGCCGACCCGGTGAATACCCTGTTGTCATCAAACGGGTTTACTTATTTGGGCGGCTTTTTATTCGGTATGCTTACATTTTTTTATATCGGCACAAAAAACGGCATGAAGCTGCCCTACGTGTCGGATGTTGGTGCGCCGGGGATAATGCTGGCTTATGGCATTGGGCGCATCGGCTGCCAGTTATCGGGCGATGGCGATTGGGGCATAGTGAACACTAATCCCAAGCCCAACTGGCTGCATTGGCTGCCCGATTGGATGTGGTCGTTCAACTTTCCGCACAATATTGTAAACGAAGGTCGGTATATACCCGGTTGCGAGGGCGACCATTGCGACGTGCTTGTTAAGGGAGTATACCCAACCTCGTTTTATGAGGTGGTGATATGCCTGCTGATGTTCGCTTTTTTATGGGCGATACGGAAACGCATACACAAGGCGGCATTAATGTCGTACCTGTACCTGATCCTGATTGGTATTGAACGTTTTTTTGTGGAATTTATCCGTGTGACCATAAAATATAACATTTTCGGTGCTCAACTTTCGCAAGCACAAATTTTAAGCGGGGGGATGTTCCTGGTT
>CAIWRU010000180.1 GCA_903915155.1 uncultured Mucilaginibacter sp. | reverse complement strand
TTTATGGCTGTACGGAAAAGAGAAATTTGATTATTCAAAACAGCTGTTACCCAAAAACGACCAGCTTTTTAGCGATGATAACTTAAAGAAAGATTTTGGCATTGTATATTACAACGCCATGCTTTGGGAGTTTACGGGTAAAAGGAATTACCTTAAGGCGATTGAATTTGGGAATCAACTTTCAAAAAATATTTTTATCGGATATGAATACCAGAAGAATGCTATTGCTTTAACTGGACAATTAAAATCTCATCCCGAAGATTTCAAAACTTTTCGCGTTCCTGACTCTTTGGAATGGATTGCGTTGAAGAGCAAGCTAAGCAGAAACGAACAAATAATTTTTCTTGCCAACAGGCTTAGATTATTGAACTGCGTTCAACCTGGCCAGCCCGCGTTTATCAATTATGGCATATATCAGTTCTCAATTTCTGATGAAAATGCTCAAAAATTAAATATTTCATATTGGGAGTACAATCCGCAATACGCTGTTATTAATCCTTTTGTCGAGCTATATAAAATGAAATTAACTCCGCATGAAGCAGAGTTGTTACTTCCTTATTTGCTTAGTGATGATTATATAGCTTCATATAGCTTTCATAGAGATTTTATGCATGAGAGGACACTACATAAGGTTAGTTGGGTTATAAGTAGTTTGTTATTTGAAATTACAAACCAGTAATTTTTTAAACAGGATATTTTTGATTCTTTAAGCCTGGATCAGAAAAAAGCAGAGGTGGAAAAAATAAAAAAGTGGTGCGATGAAAACGCTACATTATCGAAAGAGGAATTAACAATTAAAATATTAAAAACAACAAATGAGTGGATTGATTTTCGCAAGGCCCTGGAAACAGCGAGACAAGAGAAATATAATGGCCTATTGCCCATAATAGTAGAACGGTTTAATGATTTTAAAGGTGGCTTTTGGCCAACAAATAGAGGGGTAATGGCTGAAACAATGTTTGATCAGGGAAACGAAAAATATATTAGCGCAGTAAGAAATTGGAATACGGATACCACAGATATATGGGTGAATCTTTTCTCATCCCTGTTCTTATTAAAAAATGATAAGAATAGTTACGGCCCTGCTATGGATGAATTACAGTCTGTACTTAAGCAGTGTGATGGCACGGCATATTATCCTCATGCTATGGATCTGCTTTTAAGTATGAATGATGAAAGGGCATTAAAATTGGCAGAAGGAATACTTGATAAGCCTCGATTCTCTCAATTTATATACTGGGACTATTATTTGAACTTTGTTAAAAAGCTGCTACTATTAAAAAGCGATTATACCTTCAATTTTATTAATGACAAACTTGGCACTTTTACACCAGAGGATATAGAGATGTTTAAGCAAAACAATGGTAAAATGAATAATATGCTTGTACAGAGCGATTTTTATGTTTTGGCTGTCGATATATTAAAAGGCGTTAAACCAGGCTACGATACGCAGGCAGATATGGAAGCTAGGCTGAAATATAGAAAAGAATTAAGTAAGTGGTTTACTATTCAATACGGACTTTTAAAGCAGGGAAAACCCAATGAACTGATGCTTAATATTGTGCCCACACAAGCACCTGTGACTTTTGTTGATGCTGCTCGATAGTATTATTTTTTTCAGTTTCATTAAACCCCGTGTCAACCTCTAATTCTTTATCCTCAATGGTCATTTTGTTTAACATGGATAGTTTTTAGAGTAAAACGATGCTTTGCAGTAATTTTTAGCGAGTGTTCAGGCTGAATGAGGAACTTGAGATAGAGGGGGATAGTACTTCGAGTTGTTTTATGCATCAGAAGCAGATGAAGGGGGGCGAGTTGTAGAAGGCATAGTTAATGGTGCGGTGAAAACACCGACCACAGGCTGAATAACTAAATGTTATTTTTGATAAATACAGCCTTTTTTAATGACCATATCTACCGCTTTAATGTTGTCTATGTCATTTAAAGGGTTACGGGTAAGTATCAATAGATCTGCATCCATACCGGGGCTAACACTTCCTTTAACAGCTTGCAGGTGTATTGCGGCCGCACTGTTTTTTGTTGCCGCTACGATAGCGTCAAAAGGGCTGAAGCCGGCATCGGTTATGAGTAAACGCATCTCGTCCTGTACAAATTGTTCCTGATCGTCATCGGTTCCGGCGCAAATTGTGACACCTGCTTTATAAGCGCGAGCGGTAATTCTTTTGGCAATCTCATAATCCCATTGCATAGATGTGTCACTGACCGCCCATTTTTTATAAGTGAGCAGCGTTGCGTCGAATACGGTGTGATGTTGTTTCATCCGGCTGAACAATTCATCGAGTGCGGGAACCGATTTATCCCAAAAAGCAGCATCATGACGGCTTTTCTTCCAAAAAGCAGGCACGGTATCAATTTTTTCATAGATCAGTAAAGGCGCATGGGAAATGGAAATACAGCCGGCTTCAACAAGGTCGGAGGGCCTAGCACCCTGTAACCAGGCGTGCGACCACACCGGCATGTTTTGTCTTTTTGCTTCCTCTATAATTTTTTTGGCTAAAACACCCGAAAGATCTGCATATAATTTAATGCCACTGGCGCCACATCCTTTGGCCTGGGCCACGGCTAACGGGATGTTAGTTGTATCTGCAATGGCTTTCATATAGGGCATGTTTCCCGGAGTGCCACCTTTGGTAGCTGCCTGTGTTCTTGGATCGCTAAAAAAAGGCGGACCTGCCATTAACGCAGAATAATAAATTCCGGGGGATGTTATTTCGCCTTCATTGGCGTCGTGGGCAAGTTCGGCTAATATCCTTGCATCGCCTGCCATATCCCGAACAGTAGTTATGCCACTGTATAACATTTGCTTTAATACTTGTAACGTGTGTAAACGGTTATCAACTCCGCTTGGATCTGTAGCCATATGCACGTGGCTATCAATCAAACCCGGCAGCAAATATTTCCCCCTTAAATTAATAACAACGGCTGAATCGGGAACAGCCATGGTGCCTGTCGGGAAAATCCGGGTAATTCGCCCATCCATAATAACAACAGTTTGATGCGCGGCCGGAACCGGATGCCCAGCATCGATTATAGTTGCATCATTAAGTACTAAGACATGTGGCTTAAACTGTGCGTGTGAAAACCAGGGGATCAAACAAAGAAATAAAATAAAACGAGAATACAATTTCATGCCTCTTAGCATTGATAATTAAACATAAAGCAATTTAGCTATTTATTATTAATGATTAAACAATGTATCAACTCCCAACTGTTCATACTCAACGGTTATTGTTATTTAGCATAGATAGCTTTTTGGAATAAAACGCCGCTTTGGTATAATTTTTTAGCGCAGTGTTCAAACTATCTGCGTAGCGATAAAAGTCCTTGCTTTGGGGGTATTGAAGCACCATGGCTTCGGCTACTTGTGCGGCCTGGGCAGTGTTGCCGCGGGATTGGTCGTAGCGGAACAGTTCGCCCATGGCGGTGGCCCATAATATATTGCCGAGGGCAACTTTGGTGGCGCTTACGGTATCGGGGAAGAATTTGTTCGAGGCGTACTAGTTCATCACCATAAAACGTTCGTCGGGCGGGTATTTTACAAAAAGGCTGGTATCAGTACCGTAGTTGAACAGGCGGAGTACGAGTTCTAATACCAGCAAAAAAATAAAAGGGCTTAATGCCGACAGTATTTTAAACAGCAGCAGTTTTTTGCTGGTGTTTTGGCGGGCTTCATCTTTGGGTTTACGGGTGATGAAGATATTGAAAATAATTTTCTGAACCATGATTTTTCACGTATTGTTTATTTTTTTAAGGAGTTCAAGAAGGCTTCGCAGTTTTTGGGATTTAAGGATTTACTTGATTTTTTACAGGTTTAAAAGTTTGCGCTAAATGCTGAGAAATTATAAAAAAGTAAACCGTCGGGAGCTTAGTTCCCGGCGGCTTATTCGTGAATATATTTCGCAAACTAGTAAGAATTAGTTGTTCAGGTGCAATGCCTGTTTCACTTCGTTATAATTTTTAGTGTTTATATTGCCTAATGTATGTACACCGCCGGGAATGATAATGTACCTGAACTGATGTGCGTTAGATATACTGCCATAAGCATTCAGGCTGCTTGTTAGGCTGATCCTTATGCTCCCCAAACTTGCAAGGCCCGACCATGTATCTAAATTAGGGGTTGTGCCACTCATATATGTAATGTTAATAGGCAGTTCACTTACCTGGTCTGTAGGCCATATTACCGGGTTATATCCATTCAGTTTGCCATATACCAATACTGCGCCCTGATCCAAGATAGACTGAGTAATAGCAGAAGCGGCGATGTCGGCTGTGAAGTACACGGTGCCAAAAATTGTTGTTTGGGTATAAGTACTGGGTGTTACCCAATCAGAATATATCACATTTGCTGTTCCGGGGTCGCCTTTGGCACCTTTTAAATTAATAGGTACTGCCCAGGCGCCGCCTGTTTTTGGGCCATAGAATAAATAGTTGCTGCCATCCAAGTAATAATCGCCGTTACTTCCCAGTGATGATGCAGGGACACCTGTACCACTGTAAATTTTAGAACCGGGGGTGCCTGTTGCGCCTTTCAGGCTGGTTGCTGTTCCCCATCCTGAGGCTGTTTTAGGCCCGTAAAGATCACTGTTTGAATTGTTGATGTAAAAATCGCCGTTAGCGCCAAGCGTTGATGCGGGTGCACCTGTTCCTGAGTATATTTTGGTGCCATCGGCACCTGTAGCGCCAACAGCGCCGGTTGGGCCGGTTGCACCGGTTTGCCCTGCAGGCCCGGTGGGGCCTGTTGCTCCGTCTTTCCCACAAGAGCTAAGAAATACTGCTGTTAAAATAAAAGCAAATAAAAGTTGATTGAAGTGTTTCATGATAAAATTGTTTAAATGTTGTTTGTTAATAAAAATGGTTATCTGTGTTATGTTATAATTGACGATGTCAAAATTACCGCCCCTTTTTTGCCTGGGAAAGCGTATAACTACGCAATCGTGATGGGACTTTTACTCATTTTTATAGCGTATAGTGCGCAATAATGTGGGCGTATTAAGTGAGGTTTTATATAATAATGGATAAAAATGAAGGAGGCCTGTATACTGCATGGTTAATGGTTTGGATATTTTGCGTTAGGGATGATAGTGGATACCGGCAGGGTGTGGGAGTTGTGCGCAGGCCGCGCTTAATGCCCGTGCAGTATAAACGGACAGCCCGCCCGATACATCGGGGAACGCCCAAGTTTAGAGATTAGAGATCAGTGCTTAGTTGACATAGCGCTAACTAAGCTTGAGAGATGCCAAAATAACTTCGGCATGACTAAAAAGTAAGTGTTTTTAAAAAGCAACTGCAGCTACTAATCTCTAATTAACTAATCTCTAATCTCCAATTCAAAACTTTTTTACTTTTCACTTTTTACTTTTCACTTTTATTACTACATTTGCACCTCTTTTAGAAGAACTAAATAAAATGAAACCATCATAAGGTGCCTATAAAAATAGATCAACCTTATGATAGCTTCATTGCCGATAAAAAACAAATAATATAAATGAAAAAAGATCTGCACCCATCAAATTATAGATTAGTTGTATTTAAAGATATGTCGAACGACTATTCTTTTATCACTAAATCATGCATCGATACCCGTGAAACTGTAAAGTGGGAAGATGGAAATGAATACCCGCTGGTGAAATTGGAAATTTCGCACACCTCGCACCCTTTCTATACCGGTAAAATGAAACTGGTTGATACTGCTGGTCGTATTGATAAATTCCGCACCCGTTACAACAAAAAATAAGTATTTGTTTATAAATAATATTGGAAGTCTCCCGATACATCGGGAGACTTTTTTATTTTTGCGCCATGGCAATTATCCTTTTTGAAGATAAAGCGCATCAAACCCTTCTACCGTTAACCTACACTCGCCCTGTTGCCGACCTGCGTATTGGCATTTTAACCATTGCGGAAAAGTGGGGCAAACATCTTAACCAGGCTTTCTCGTATCATACCCGTGCTTATTTGCAGGGGAAATTTGCGCTGGCAATAAGCGCCGATAATATATTTATCAACGGAGCTTATTGCCCGGATGCTGAAATGGTTGAGGCGATTGATAAATTACAGGTTGGTGAGGCTTTGAAAAAGGATGGTGTGCTGATTGCCGTGCGGTTGGGTGAAAGTGACGCAAAGGGATTTAGTGCTTCGGCTGATTTTTCGCGTGTTGTTGATTATGATAAAGAGGGTGTTGTTATCCGTCACCCCGAGGATATTTTCAGGAAGAACGATGTGGAACTGCGCAAGGATTTTGCTTTGCTGACGAAAGGCCGGATAAGCAAAACCATGAGTGCGACCAATACTATTATAGGAAATGACTTTTTTGCGGAGGATGACGCGGAAGCGGAATGCTGCACTTTTAGCACTATAAACGGGCCGATATACCTGGGCAAACATACCGAGGTTTGGGAAGGAACTAATATACGCGGTGCGTTTGCGCTATGCGGCGAATCGCAGGTGAAGATGGGGACGAAGATATATGGCGCAACTACCATTGGCCCATATAGTCGGGTTGGGGGCGAGATAAATAACGCGGTGCTGTGGGGCTATTCGAACAAGGGGCACGAGGGGTATTTGGGTAACTCGGTTGTGGGCGAATGGTGCAACATTGGCGCCGACAGCAATAACAGCAACCTGAAAAACAATTATGCCGAGGTGAAGTTGTGGGATTATACCACTGAAAGCTACCGTGATACCGGGCTGCAGTTTTGCGGCTTGATAATGGCCGACCATGTGAAATGCGGTATCAATACCATGTTTAACACGGGCACCGTTGCGGGTGTTGGGTCGAACATTTATGGCGCGGGTTTCCCGCCGAACCATGTACCCGATTTTTCGTGGGGCGGGGCGCAGTTTGGTTTGCAGGAGTATGGTTTTGATAAGTTTATGGAAACCACTGCCAAAGTTTTTGAGCGCCGCGACCATCGTAAGTTTGATGCCAACGAACAGGGCATTTTAAAAGAAGTATTTGAACTGACCAAAAAATATAGAAGTTATTAAAGCAATTATTGAATAACTGAATTATTGAATTAACGCGATAGTTTGGTTTAAATCAATAATTCAGTAAATCAATCATTCAATAAATAAATATCACATGAGAAAAAAAATTGTTGCCGGAAACTGGAAAATGAACCTTGATTATAACGAGGGGTTAGCCCTGTTTTCGGAGATAAGCAATATGGTTAAGGACGAACTTACCGGCAAACAGCAGGCTGTTATTTGCAGCCCGTTTATTCACCTGCACGCTTTGGTGCAGTTAGGAAAAGGTAACGACCGCATTTCGGTAGGTGCACAAAATGCCCACCAAATGGAAGCAGGCGCTTATACCGGCGAGGTATCGGCAAAAATGATAAAATCGGTAGGCGCGGAGTATGTTATACTGGGCCACTCGGAGCGTCGCCAATATTTTGGCGAGAGCAACGAATTGCTGGCTAAAAAAACTGATACGGCATTGGCAAATGGCCTGAAGCCGATTTTCTGCATTGGCGAAACTCTGGAAGAACGTAATTCGGAAGTGCATTTTAATGTGGTGAAGGATCAGCTTGCCGACGGGCTTTTTCATTTAGATGAGGAGCAGTTTGCCAAGATTGTAATTGCTTATGAGCCGGTTTGGGCCATTGGCACAGGTTTAACAGCGACCAGCGACCAGGCGCAAGAGATACACGCGTTCATCCGCAAGGAAATTGCAGCACGCTACGGTGAGGAAGTGGCTGAGGATACCACTATTTTATACGGCGGTAGCTGCAACGCCAAAAACGCGCCCGACCTGTTTGCGAAAACGGATATTGACGGTGGTTTGATAGGCGGTGCATCATTAAAGTCGAGAGACTTTGTGGATATATTGAAGGTGTTTAATTAATTATTGAATTAATGATTTATTGAATTATTGATTGCGTGGATATTAAGTTTTTTAATTCACTAATTCAATAAATCACTAATTATAAAGCCATGCGAGTATTTTTTTCGCCATTTGTTGCTTTTGTGGTGTTCGGCCTTGTAGTTGTGCTGGACTCTTTTGTGCATACCATGCATTTGGGCGACATGGGTAAGGGAACTTTACACGCTTTTATGGCTTGCTTTTATTATTTGTGGCCGCTGTATTTTTTAACGGCGCTGCTTACACAATGGGTGGTAATAACTTCATTGTGGGATGCGGCCAGGCATTGGAGCCTAAATGGTAAGGACGCTGCAGTTATGGTTTGCTGCGTGGTTTGCGCGCTTTTTGCCAGCGGTATTGCCTATATAATATGGGATAAACATACCAGCGAATTGCACCTGGTGTGGCTGGCGTTTATTATGCTGATGATACAGTTAGCCTACTGGATAATGAATGTTTTTATAATGATATTATTTGATGAAGGCAAAATAAGGCTACCACACTTGCCGGGGAAAGCTGCTGAATGATTTAAGTGCTATGAATTACTACGAACTGCTTTTTACTACTATTACCATTGAGGATTACCAGCAGGACCTGCTGATAAACACCTTGGGCGAAATAGGCTTTGATACTTTTGAGGAACTGGAATTCGGGTTTAAGGCGTATATACCGGTGGATGACTTTGACAGGGCTGTGCTGGATGAGGCGTTGGAAGCTTATCGCGATATGTTTACTTTTAGCTACGAGGTAATACTTATACCGCAAAAGAACTGGAACGAGGTATGGGAAAGCAATTTTGAACCGATAGCAATAAAGGATAAGATATTTGTGCGCGCCACTTTCCATGAGCCGAGGCCTGAATTTGAGTTTGAGATTGTGATAGACCCCAAAATGGCCTTTGGTACCGGCCACCACCAAACCACGAGCATGATGCTGGAACTGCTGCTGGAGAATGATATGGCAGGAAAAAAGGTGCTTGATATGGGCTGCGGCACAGGCATACTGGCTATAATGGCGTCGAAGTTGGGGGCAAAGGAGATTACCGCGATAGATTATGACCCGGTGTGTTACGACAGTACTATAGAGAACGCGCAACTGAACGGTATACAAAATATTACGGCGCTGTGCGGATCGAAAGAAGTGATACCTGGTGAACAGTTTGATGTGATATTGGCCAACATTAACCGCAATATATTGCTCGACCAAATGCAACGCTATAGCGAGGTTTTAAAACCCGACGGCGAGCTTTATTTAAGCGGTTTTTATGAAACACCGGATCTGGATATTATTATGGACGAGGCTCGTAAATATGGTATTAAGTATATTATCCATAAGCTAAATAATAACTGGGTGGCGGCCAAATTTATTAAGTAAGATTTTAACTGCAACAAAATTGCAATTATCATTCGTAAATAAATGATAATGAAAGCACTCTGTATGTAATAATGTCAAATATTTTTACATTATTTGTATTGATATTAAAAAAATATCATAACTTTATTAACTGTTGCGAAACCTGCTCATATTTAAGCCAAACATGAAAACTCTGGGAAAAAAAATTAGATTATTACGTCATCAAAAAGGATGGAGCCAGGAGGATGTTGCAAAAAGATTAGATATTTCAATACCAGCCTTTTCAAAAATTGAAACAGGCATTACCGATATAAATTTGTCGCGCCTTGAACAGATAGCCACGCTGTTTGAGATGGGTGTAGTACAATTACTTACATTGAATGAAGTCGACCAGGACCAAAAATTTATTACTGAACTGGAGAACGTTAATAAACGGCTAACCGACCGGGAGAACGAGGTTATAGAGCTGCAGAAAAAAGTGATCGAGCTTTTTGAAGAGCTGAGGCATAAGCGGGAAACAGCTTAATTTCGGATTTCGAATGTTCAATTTCGAATTTATATTATTGAGTGATTTAGTGACTATTTAGATTTAGTGAGTATTTAAATACTTTTTTAATTCACTCAATCGCTAACTCACTCATTCACTAATTAAACACATATCGCATAGTTACATGGCGTTTGCCGAATACACTGCCCATCGCGGCGTGGATGGCTATCATCTTATCGTTAAAATCGCCTACCCATGATAGTTCCAGTTCTTCGTATTGATTTTTTGGTAAAACATATTCGCCCAGCTTTATAAACAGCGCCGATTCGATTCCGTGGTTTTGGAATTTTTTCTTGGTGCCCATTACAATGGCCCGCATACGCCTTACACCCTTCCATTTGCGGTATAAAAAAGTGAGCTTGCCTGCCAGGTCAAGTTTACCTTTAAGTGGTTTTATCATGGGGTTGGCATCGGGCAGTACAATGTTGAATGATGCCGGTTCGCCGTCTACATAGGCAAACAGTATCAGCTTTTCATCCATCAGGGGCTTCATCTTCCTGAAGCTTTCCAGTATCACCTCGTAAGTTATCGGTACAAAATTTTCAAAGCCTTCCCAGGCATCATTATAAATTTCGATAAAATCGGCAGCGAATTGTTTTATTTCGCCTGCCTTTAGGTGTCTAAATTCATATCCCGGTTTGCGCGCTACCCAACTTGCTATTTTCCTGAACCTTTCGGGGAAGGGCTTCAATATATTTAAGTGATTGGTAATCTGTTCATACTGGGTTTTAAAGCCATAATCATCAAAGAACTTTTTATAATAAGGCGGGTTATAATTCATGCCGTAGGAGGGGGGCGAGGTAAAGCCCTCACTCAATAATCCCCAAAAGGTGTCGTTCTCGCCGAAATTTATGGGGCCATCCATTGCCTGCATGCCGTTTTGCTGCAGCCATTGTTTAGCGGTATCGAACAATAAAAAAGCGGCTTTTTCATCGTCAATACATTCAAAAAAGCCCATGCCGCCAGTGGGCTGTTCATAATTATAGGCCTTTTCGTTATTAATAAATGCAGCTACGCGTCCTATTAGCTGGCCGTTATCGTTCCTTAATATCCAACGGGTGCATTTGCCGTGTTTAAAGAATGGGTTCTTAGTGGGGTCGAATATGGCTTCAATATCATTGTCAAGCGGGCAAACCCAAATGTCGTCGTCTCTGTATATTATTCGTGCTACATCTAAGAAGGCTTTTTTTGTAGCTTTATCGTTTACTTCGGTTATAACCATTATTAGTTGCTGATGCCTGTTTATAAAAAAAAGCATCCAGAGGCATATCCTGAATGCTTTTTTAGTATGTTGTTATATCCCAATAAAATTAATAATCGTCTTCGTCTTCGTAACCATCAAGGCTTTCGTATCCCAAGTCGTCCAGCGGCATCGCAAACTCATCATCGTCTTCGTCATCGTCAATGAACTTCTTTTTTGTTTTCGGGTCTGTCAGTTCATCTTCCGATTTTTTTGCGCCGCTGCTTTTAGAAACTACTTTCTTGTTTATAGGTTTTTTTGGCGTTCCCATTCGTCGAATTTTTAGTTTAAAACTTAATTCTGAAAAATATAAATGAATTTAATACAAAATATCCTTATCGCAAACACTAATTATCTACTTAGTAAAAATAATCAAAATCGGTTTTTAATAAAAAAATGATTTAAAAATTATTCAGCAGCCTCGCCAATTGAATTTTCGGTTGTTGTAAGTTCTTTTATATGAGGCAACTCCTGCATGTTATTTATACCGAAGTAATCCATAAAAAGGTTGCTTGTGCCATAAAGTATTGGTTTCCCCGCACCTTCGGATTTGCCCACAATGGCAATTAATTCTTTTTCGAGCAACTTTTGAATGGAGTAATCGCAATTTACGCCCCGGATTTGTTCCACATCAGTTTTTGTGGCGGGTTGTTTATAGGCAATAATGGACAGGGTTTCGAGCGCTGCCTGGCTAAGTTTCTTTTTTGAGCGTTGTGCCTGCAATAAATTTATTACCGGGTGAAAAGCCTTTTTTGTAAAAAACTGGTAGCCGTTGTTCACCTTAACCAGTTCCATAGCCAGGTTCGGATCGTTATATTTTTGGTGGATATTATTAATATGCGCACTTATCTCGTCGATATTAAAATCGCGTTCGAGCGCCGCCTGCAGGCAATAAGCAATTTCCTCGAGCCGTAAACTTTGCTCGGATGAAAAGATGAGGGCCTCAA
Source organism: uncultured Mucilaginibacter sp. (assembly GCA_903915155.1). GTDB lineage: Bacteria > Bacteroidota > Bacteroidia > Sphingobacteriales > Sphingobacteriaceae > Mucilaginibacter. The sequence goes on along the minus strand of CAIWRU010000180.1, from coordinate 7,262 downwards.
TATAAAGTTCGGTATTTTCCACTATCTAACTAATAATCAACTACTCTCTGCGGTTGTAACAACTTTAATTATTATTAAAACTGCCTGCTTGCATTAAGCGTATCTAATGTAGAAACTTTTTTAAAAACTAATCACCTATAATATTATGAAAAACGAAGTATCAAAAAACACAAGTGATGTAAATATGGCCCGCAGGTCGTTTTTACGTTATGCCGGGGCAGGAGTAGCCGGGATGGGCCTGCTTGCCACTGCTGCATCATGCCACAAGGACCACGGTATTAACCCATTCGGCGGACCCGTTGATGTAGGGTCGGGAGATATAGGCATTCTTAATTATGCTTATGCACTTGAGCAATTAGAAGCCGCATTTTACACCCAGGTAATTAAAACACCATATGCCGGTATGTCCACATATGAAAGAGTTTCACTGACCTCGATCCGCGATCATGAAGTTGCACACCGTGAATTTTTTAAGGCAGCTTTGGGTGCTAAAGCTATAAAAGGCTTAACTGTTGATTTTAGCTCAATTAATTTTAAGAGCAGGGATAGTGTATTAGCAGCAGCTGCTGCGTTTGAAGACCTGGGCGTTACTGCCTATGATGGCGTTGGTTATTTGATACAAAACGTTGATTATTTAGTAACTGCGGGTAAAATTGTATCGGTTGAGGCCAGGCACGCTGCTTTTATACGGAGCTTAATAATGCCGGGAACTGATTATTTTGCTACAGCACCACAATTGGATGCTTCAACAAGTGTGAATATTTCAAATGTGCCAAGTGCTGTTTTGGCAGGGGCAAATACTTATTTAGTAACTAAAGTAACCGCGAAGAGCTTCGCCTAATCACCAATAAAAAATCGAAAGTCATGAATTTATTTAATATAATAAACGAAATAGAAAAAGTTGATCCGGAGTTCCAGGACAGGATCAGCCCCCGTCGCGCTGCTATTAAAAATATGGCTGGTTTCGGTTCAAAAGTGGCTATTGCTGCTTTACCAATTGCTTTAAGCACGTTATTTAAAAAGGCTTACGGTGCAACAGCTTCAGCAGCGGATGTTAACGGAGTACTTAATTTTGCGTTGCAATTAGAGTATTTTGAATCGGCTTTTTATAATGCAGGGGTTGCACACACTGTTTACAAACCAGCTGACGCAGCTTATTTTAAAGCCATTCAGTTGCATGAAATGAACCACGTAGCATTTTTGCAAACTGTATTAGGTTCGGCTGCATTACCACAGCCTGCTGCAAGCAGCTATGATTTTACCGCAGGCGGAACTTTTAGCGATGTATTAACCAATTACAAAACTTTTTATGCTGTTGCACAGGTATTGGAAGATACAGGTGTACGCGCATACAAAGGCCAGGCACCTAATTTAGCAGGTAACCAGGTAGTATTAACAGCAGCATTAGGTATACACGCTGTTGAAGCACGCCATGCATCGGCTATTCGTTATTTAAGGTATTTAGATGGTGCAACTAACGCCCTGGGCGGCCCTGTTACACCATGGATAACCGGTAGTGCAAGTGTATCAAATGATACAGGCATTGCGCCAGCTGATGGCAATTATGCAGGTGAAAATGCCTCGACACAATTAGGGGTTGATATTACCAAATTGCCTTCGGCTGAAGGTTCAACAACTTCTGTAGCTGTAGCTGTTGAGGCTTTTGATGAATACCTTACTAAAGCCCAGGTAACCGCATTGGTTGCAGGTTTTGGGGTAACTATAGTATAATAATTATTTATTACACCACTGATATGGGAAAGATTTTTGAGGAATTGTATAAGTGATGTAAGAGCCTAATTGTTTAGTGTTGAACATGATCAGAAAGCTCCGTGAGAAATTGTGGGGCTTTTTTGTGGCCTCATTTTTTGTTAATCCAGTGAGTATATGAAATGCCATTTTATAGTGCTCCGTAGGAGCAAAATGTTGGTAGAAAAATAATTATGAAGATCAGCGTGCCATAGGTACGCAACATTTGCCCGTTTGATTCGCAAATTCATAGTATATTGCCTTAACCTAATATCTGAAACCCAATGGCAAACACCTATACCCAAATACATATTCAATGTGTAATTGCTGTTAAATTCCGGCAATCGCTTATTCAAAAAGAGTGGAAAGAACGACTGCATAAATATATTACCGGAATTGTACAAAACAACGGGCATAAAATGCTCGCCATTAACAGTATGCCCGACCACCTGCACCTATTTTTTGGTTTCAGGCCCAATCAATCACTTTCTGACCTGATGAGAATAATAAAGGGCGAATCTTCCGAATGGGTGAATGTCCAACAATTTAATCCAGTTGTTTTCAGATGGCAGGAGGTATATGGTGCATTTTCATATTCACGCTCTCAAGTACAGGTTGTTGCGGATTATATAATGAACCAGGAAGAACATCATAAGAAAAGAACATTTATGGAAGAGTATGAAGGGTTTCTGAAACAATTTGAGATTGAATATGATGATAAATACATTTTTAAAGAACCCGAATGATTTTATGTCGGATGAAGTATTGCACCTACGGGGCAAAGGAAATAGATAGGTCGTTTTTTCTACCAACATTTTGCTCCTACTGAGCATTTAAAAGTAAGGATTCATATGCCCGTGCCTGTTTGTGATTTTTTATTTAAGATTTTAAGAAACTTTCAAACCAGTGGCGGCCAAATCAAATGTCAGTGATGGTTAGTCGAAATTGATTACGTTCCATGCATGCCTTTTGAAATATAACTTCGCCATATCCCGAATTATTAACAATCACCTTAATTTCTTCAATGTCTTTTTGGGTTGTACGACAGCCAAAGATAACTCCCTTTAGAGCATTTTTAGGAAAATGTAATTTCCCGTTTTGCTCAGGAAGAACGATTCGTATTTCACTTTCATAAGCCCAATCTAGAGATTTTGTCACTGCCATTTTCATTAATGCATCTTCATGATTATCAAAGTAATTAAACGGCCTGAACGCCTCGGTATAACCGACTTCAGCAGTTAGAAAATAACGTATATCTACTAATGGGTCAAAAATCATACATAGGCCTTGGTGCTTAGCGGCATAATGAGACCACATAAGGATATGGTCGTTTTTCAGCGTAAAGCAGCATACCCCGATGTTTTTTAACATTTGTGGTAAAAGAATGCGGTAAGTTTCATTGATTAATGCCGGGTTTGAGGCGAGTCGACGGCCCTCAGCCTGTCTCTCAGTAGGAAACAGATGAGTGAGACGCGTTGCTGCTAAGTATTTAATATGCTCTTCAGGGTTGCGAAAATCCACAAGTTCCGTATAGCAATCAAAAGGATCGTTAAACTCTTCTGGTTTTGAAAACCAAAGGTATCCGTCGTTTAAAGAACTTTTTAGATAATCGTTGATTGGACTGTATTTAAAAATGCGTTCCGGTATTCCACCCTTAGGGATAAATCTTTTATAATAATCTTTACTAAAATTTCTCGCCATCTCTTAAAGATAAGCAATACCGTGTAAATTTTTATGTAAAAGAGGTATTCGCTCATTATGAAGCAAATTCAGAATAGATCTATACGAAGACAACCAACATTCTACTTCGAACCCTAATAATTAATTACCTGTTCTTCGATTTGAGCAGGCACTTCGCGCCAATCATATTTTTGGGTACGGAGTTGTGGCTCGAAACCTGCTTCGCGGATGGAATCCTGTATGCCTTTGGCGGTGAACCTGTGCGGTGCGCCTGCGGCTGATACTACATTTTCCTCGATCATGATTGAACCGAAATCGTTAGCGCCGGCATGCAGGCATATTTGCGCAACCTGTTTGCCTACGGTTAGCCATGATGCCTGTATATTTTTGATGTTGGGCAGCATAATGCGGCTAAGGGCTATCATGCGGATGTATTCGTCGCCGGTTACGTTGTTGGTGATGCCGCGCACTTTGCGTAAAAGGGTGCCATCATCCTGGAAAGGCCAGGGGATAAAGGCGACGAAGCCATAATGGCCCTCTGGTTTTTCGGATTGTACTTCGCGTATCCAAACTAAATGCTCAAAACGTTCTTCAATAGTTTCTACGTGGCCAAACATCATGGTGGCCGAGCTTGGCAGGTTAAGCTGGTGCGCGGCACGCATTACATCAAGCCATTCCTTACCACCGCATTTGCCTTTGCTGATGAGGCGGCGCACGCGGTCATTCAATATCTCGGCGCCTGCACCGGGTAACGAATCAAGGCCGGCTTCTTTCAACGCCCTTAACACATCAATATGGCTCATGCCTTCCAGCTTTGCCACGTGGGCGATCTCGGGTGGACCTAATGAGTGCAGCTTTAATGTTGGATATAGTTCTTTTAGTTGTTTGAAGAGATCGGCATAGAAGCTTAAACCAAGATCAGGGTGATGGCCGCCCTGTAACAATAGTTGGTCGCCGCCGTAGCGGAACGTTTCCTCTATCTTTTGCTTGTAGGTTTCTATATCGGTAATGTAGCTGTCCTCGTGGCCGGGGCGACGGAAGAAGTTACAGAATTTGCAGTTGGCAATGCAAACGTTGGTGGTATTTACGTTGCGGTCGATTTGCCAGGTAACTTTGCCATGCGGCACCTGCTTTTTACGCAGTTCGTTGGCTACGTACATCAGGTCGGGAGTAGAAGCGTTGTGATATAGGTAAACGCCTTCGTCCTGCGAAAGGAATTCGAAATTTAAAGCACGCTGAAGCAGATCGGCAGTATTCATGGAGCAAATATAAGTAAAAGTGATTAGAGGTTGGAGATTAGAGATTAGGAGTGTAAGTTTTTACGGGGGGATAACAATGGGGGGCTACATTACACATTACTATCATCAATATACCTGTCGTAATACTTATTGTCTTTAATAATCCAAACAATAGTATAAGCCCCTGCACCATCGCTATTATCCATGCGAATATAGATTGTATTGCCCAGGCCATGTGTATAACTTAGCGTTTCTAAACGTGGTTCGAAGAGGTCATCGTAGGCATTTACGGGCAAAATAACCGGGACATTACTTATTGAAACCTGAATTGATGAGATCCCTGTTTTAGGAATCTCTCCATCAGTACCCCAAAAGCGCTTGCCATCAATTAGATATGTATCGTTATCGATTTTAAGAATTTTATGGTTTCTGCTCAAATATGATGCTGTATTTACTCTAACGTTAATCTCCCTGGATTTTTTGTTGATTGATTTCCAATTAGGTAACACTGAAATTTTGGTTTTATAAACATAACCATCCAAAAAGTAATCTTGATTCTTTTTGTTGTGCAAAATGCGTTCTACTTTCCACCAATTTGCGTTGTTGGATTCACAAAGAAATAAATCGTATTTATATATCTTACCTACTATGGGTGCAGCGATATTTGGTTCTTTTCGTACATTAACAAATCCATCATCGTCGTTTATAATTGCATAGTTTGATTTTTCAGGATCAGGAATAGCATTATATTGCGCGAAAGCAACACAAGTAAAAAGAAGAAAAGATATGAATGCGATAAATTTTTTCATGCTGATTTAAAGATACAATATTGCGCTTACGAATTTAGTATGTGGTTATTAATCAAATGAGCCAGTTACACCACAATACCTTTATCTAACCTTAAAACCTTGGTTACGCTATCCGGTATCTCATGCTGATAATGGGTTACGTAAATAAGGGTAACGGGACTCAACTCGCAGATGGTGTTTACTACCTGTTTAAAATGGTTTTGCTGATGATCGTCCATACCCTGACAGGGCTCGTCGAATATCAATAGATCAGGGTTTTTGATGAGCGCGCGGGCCAGCAGGCAAAGCCGTTGGGCGCTTGCGGGTATGTTTTTGAGCAGGTGGCGGGCGTATTGGTCAATCTCAAGGGCCTGCATCCAACTTAGCGCGGCATCGGCCTTTGCTTTTTGGCTTGGGCGGAACAGGCCCAGCGTATCGTAATAGCCTGATTCAATAACCTGCAGGCAGCTGTTGTCGGTGGGGAAGTACTGGTGCAGCTCGGGCGATACAAAGCCTATTTTTTTCTTGATGTCCCATATGCTTTCGCCGGTGCCGCGTTTTTTATCGAACAAAATAATATCGTTGGCATAGGCCTGCGGATTATCGCCATTTATTAAACTTAGCAAAGTTGATTTGCCCGCGCCGTTAGGGCCGAGCAATGCCCAGCGCTCGCTGGGCAATATTTGCCAGTTAACGTTGTCCTGGATCACCTTGTCGCCGTATTTAATGTGTACGTGGTTCATTTGCACTATGTGGCTGTAATGCGGTTTATCGGCATTGTTTAGTAAGGCGCTTAGTTTATCGCGGTCGATTTTGGTCGAGGTATCTTCGATGAAAAGCCCAGGATTGAAGTCGACTTTTTCAATCACCTGTGTAATGCTGCCGTTATCAAGCGCAGCTATATGGGTTATGCTATCGGGTATTTCATGCGGCGAGGTTGCCATAACTACCGATATACCCGACGCTGTTATTTCGTTCAATATGGTGTTAAATGCTGCGCGGGTTTGTATATCCAGGCCGGTTAACGGGTTATCTAGTAATAAGATAGCCGGGTTTTTGAGTAAGGCAGCGGCGAGCATTAGCCGTTTGGTTTCGCCGTTTGACAGTTTTATCAGTTGCTTATTGCGTAAGGCGGTGAGATTAAGCGTTATGATAACTTTATCAAAAGTCCAGTAAGTATGGGCGTCGTCAATAACTTTTATTTGCCGTAAATATTCTTCTACAGTTAGTGCATCTTCCGAATCGGACGAATTATAGCGTTGCTGGTAGTAAAATTCGGTGGTGTTGGAAAGGTTGCGGAAATGATGCTTTGATTCAACCAAAGCTATCAGCTTATGATGGGTAAGGTTATCGTCATTTACAGGCCTGCGGGCTAAAAAGTCGTCAAAAAAAATATACTTTATCTCGCCTCCTGTTATGTTAAACCTGCCCGCTATGGTTTGCAGCAACGCGCTTTTCCCCGATCCGCTTTTGCCGATTATCGCCCAGTTTTCGCCTTTGTTAAGATTGAAATTAAGGTTGGTAAATAAAACGTTATTCAGGTACCGTACGGTAACGTGTTGTATTGTTAACAGCTGTGTGCCCATAATATTGTGGCGGTAAAATTACTTATCTGTATCAAATAGCAAGCATAACGGCTATAAATTATGGTAAAAACACGCTGCAAGGCCATTTTTATAAAAAGGTATAATTATTGCTTAGGTTTTGCAAACCAACAAAATCAACCTACCTATGAAAAAATTAAACATGTTATTTATTGCATGTGCCCTAATGGCCATGAACGGATGTACTGTAATTGAAGGTATTT
>CAIWRU010000179.1 GCA_903915155.1 uncultured Mucilaginibacter sp. | reverse complement strand
TTGTTTGTGTCCCCACAAACAACATATACAATGCTTACTCCGCCAGCCAAATCGCGTCAATAAACCACTTCTTACTATCAAAGAAAATATTCAACGGATTAAATCCCGCCCCATCAGCCATTTGATTTGTTTGCATTACGCTGAATTTTTGGGATATTTCCATGTAGATGTATTCATCCTTGGCAAAATGAATATTTTCCTTACCAATTTTTACATCCTGCTCTTCAGTACTTATTAAATAACTTTTGCAAGCACCGGTTTCGGGGTCGTACATTGGGTAATGTTCAAACTTTGCAAGGTTGAAATTGGCATCCAGCTCGCGATTGGCGCGCTCCAATAAATTTAGGTTGAAGCGTTTAGTAATGCCCTCTTTATCGTTATAAGCAGCCAATATGGTTTTCGGGTTTTTCTTCAGGTCGACGCCGATCAGTACCATATCACCGGGTGACAAATGATTGCGTAATTCCCGGCAAAAGCCTTCGGCATCGCTTACCGGCATATTGCCAATGTTCGATCCTAAAAACAACACCACCTTACGCCTGTTCGACCTCGCAGCTGCCTTTTTCAGCATATCAAAGTAGTCGCCATTTAAACCTGCTATTTTCAGGCCCGGTAAAGTAACGGGTAAAGTAACGTTAAGGTACGAGATCACATTTGCCGAAATATCTATTGGCAGGTAGCTAAAATCAGCCTTTTGCTCCAATAAATATTTTAACAGGTAGGTCGACTTCGTAGCGTCGCCCGCGCCAAGCTCTATCATGTCGAAATCATCGCCATCGCCAATCATTACATCGCATATATCGGCAGTTTGTTGGGTAAATATTTCCATCTCGCAATTGGTAGGATAATATTCTTCACAGTTCATTAACTCCTGGAAAAGTTTATCGCCATTAGCGTCATAAAAATATTTAGAGTTGAGCCTTTTCGGGGTCGACTTTAAACCTGCGGTAACATCTTTATAAAACTGGCCGGTAGTGTCAGCCTGTTTTTTATTTATTAATGCGTGTAATAGTGAGTCCATTTTTTTGTAGATGTGATGTGCCAGTTACTTAGCAAGCCTTATGCCAGTAAATTGCCAGCGCAGGTTTGTCTGGAAAAAATTGCGATAGGTGATACGCGCATGACCGGGAGATGTAACCTCCGATGCGCCACGTAACACCTGTTGATTTACCATAAATTTACCATTATATTCGCCTATTGCACCGGGTGCCTTTGTAAAACCGGGATAGGGCAAATAACTACTTCCGGTCCATTCCCAACTTTTACCCCAACTAAATTGTGGCGCGGCAGCTTCCCACTCAAACTCAGTAGGCAGGCGCATGCCTTTCCACGAGGCATAGGCATAAGCCTCGAAATAACTGATATGGCAAACAGGTTGTTTCTCCTCAACCGGTTCGAGCCCGTTGTAGGTATAGTTATACCACTCGCCATGTATAAAATGCCAGTACAAAGGGGCCTGTATGTGATTGTTTTTAACCCAATCCCACCCCTCGGCATGCCAATAGCGAAAATCATTATAACCGCCGCTTTTAATAAACGCTGTGTATTCTGCATTGGTCACCAAATCGGGACTTATCTCGTAAGCGTTCAAATAAACCTTGTGACGGTTCAATTCATTATCAAAGCAAAAGTCATCACCATTATATCCTATTTCGTAAATACCCTCGTCCATTTGGATGAATGGCTTGCCTGTTTTGGCAACCTTTGGCGAATGATAATCATGCGAATAAGCCGGGAACAAAGGGTTGTGGCCTAAAATGTATTTAATATCGGTATACAATAATTCCTGGTGCTGCTCTTCGTGGTTAAAGCCCAGTACCAATAATTCTTTTATTGTGTCCGATGGTTCTTCACACAGAAATTTAAGCATAGCATCGTCCACATACTCGCGATAGCGCTTAATATCCACAACGGTAGGTCGGCTTAAATTACCCCGGTCGGTGCGAATAACACGGTTGCCCACGGTTTCATAATAACTATTGAATACGTAGTTGTAATCAGGGTTATACTCCTGGTAACCCATAAAATAGGGCTTAAGGATAAAGGTCTCGAAAAACCAGGTGGTATGCCCAATGTGCCATTTAGGCGGACTAACATCAACCACCGGCTGCACCACGTAATCCTCTATTTGCAGCGGTTCGCATATTTTTTCCGTAAGCTTACGGACGTTCAAATAGCGCTCGGCAAGGCTCAATTGCGCTGTGTAATGCTCAGCTATTTCCATTGGAATCTCTATTTTTTATCCAAATATTTCTTAAGGTCCGTGATTGACTTAACACCTAAAGCGGCAGCTTGTTTTTGCCGCATCATTAAAGCATAGGCATTATTAAATCCTATTGGTTTTAACCAGGTGATGTTATATCGTTTTTCGAACTCTTGTTTATCGTAATTATAGGTCTTTTCTTTACTGCCTTGAAGCGAATTAACTGTTTTTGTATCGGCCTGTAAAATAACCAGCAAACCTGTACCCGTATATTCAGGGTAAAAATCTATTTGGTTATTGGTGAGCGCATCAAAACAAATTTTTGTACCGCCAAGGCCGGTTTTGGTCGATACACCATAATCAGTGTAACCCTTTATCAGCATGCTGTACATATTTGCCAGGATGTATTGCTCGCCAAATATTTTCGAACCGATGCGCACGACACCCGCGTTACCACCCCTATCGGGCTTCCACAAATTTTTCGACACCAAAAAATCTTTAGCTACCTTCTCCGGGGCTTCGTGAAGATAGTCGGTCCGGTAGTTTAATTCGGTCATTATTGTATCATTAATTTTGCCCGAGAGCAGGTTTAATGTTTTTTCAAGCTCGGGGAACTGTTTTAATGACTCATCGCGCACGATCGGTGCAGCGTAATAAGGCGGGAAAATCCCTTTATCATCCTTCAACACAACCAGGTTATAAGCCTTGAGCCGCCCGTCGGTTGAGTAGCCGCTGATCACATCTAACTGCTTTTCATAAGCAGCTTTATACATTACCGCATCGCTAATAACTATGGTATGAATTTTTAACCCATACTTACTTTGCAGGCCCAGGTTACCGTCCTGCCTGCCCATAAATTCGGGTGTAAATCCGGCCGTAAGCTTACTGCCATAAGCCGACGGGATAAGGTAGAACGACGACAGCACCACAAGCAGTACCGGCAAGGCGATAGTAACCGTTTTTAATTTTCTGCTATTCAGATTTTGCACCCGCGACAACAGGAAATCGAAAATGATAGCCAATAACGCCGCAGGTATAGCTCCCGCCAATATCATATTGGTATTATTAAGCGATATACCACCGAAAATAAACTCGCCTAAGCCACCCGCAGCAATGTATGATGCCAGTGTAGCCACGCCAACTGTTATTACTGTAGCGGTGCGGATACCGGCCAATATAACGGGCATAGCAAGCGGAAGCTCAACCTTGAATAATATTTGCCATTGGCTCATACCCATGGCGGTGGCGGCTTCTTTTACAGCCGCATCAACCCCGGTAATGCCGGTATAAGTATTACGGATGATGGGTAGCAAAGCGTAAAGCAGCAAAGCCACAATAGCAGGCTTAGGGCCGATACCTAACAGCGGTATCATGAAACCAAGCAAAGCAATACTGGGGATAGTTTGTAATACGCCAGCCACGCCTAAAACAGCGCCAGATAATTTCCGCTTACGCGCGATAAGGATACCGAGTGGCAAGCCTACCAAAACCGCCAGTAATAGTGAAATAAAAGTCAACCCGATATGCTCCAGCGTTTGGATAGCCAGCTTATCGCTCTGCTGCCGCATAAAATCCCAAAGAGTTTGTTGCTGATCGTTCATTTACATCTACATAATAATATACATCCTTCAAAAGCTCCCCCTTTAGGGGGTTGGGGGGCTTGCTGATCATTCATGCGCCTGCTTTTTTTTGTATTGATAAAACACTGCCATCAAATCATCAAAACCTAATGCACCAACTTTTTTATGCTTATCGTCAACAATCGATATAGTTTCCCCTTCACTAAATTTAAGTTGCTCAATTAGCCACCATAAGCTTACATCGGCAGGCAAAAGCACACCACGCAATTCAAAAGCTCCCCCTTCAGGGGGCGGGGGGGGCTTAATGGCCTTAAATTCCAACTGCAATCGTTGCTCGTTCAAAAAATCCTTTACAAATTTATTTTTCGGTTTAAACAACAATTCGGTTGGTGTGCCCTGCTGCACTATTTTTCCGGCGTCCATCAGGCAAATGCGGTCGCCCAGCTCAAAGGCTTCCTGCACATCATGGGTTACCATGATGATGGTTTTCTTTTTCAGCTCATCCAGCGCTTTGAACTCGGCGTGTATTTTAGCTTTTGTAACGTTATCCAATGCGCCGAAAGGCTCATCCATCAGTAATACCGGAGGATCGGCGACTAAGGCCCTCGCCAGCCCAACCCGTTGTTGCTGGCCGCCGCTCAATTCATTGGGATAAGCCGATAAATAACTTTTATCCAAATGCAGTTTTTCCATTAATTCGCTAACGCGATGTTCGGTTTGTTTTTTTCCCCAGTTTAATAGTTGTGGTACAATGGCGATATTCTCGCCCACCGTATAATGCGGGAACAGGCCATTATTTTGCAGCACATACCCTATACCGCGCCTTAATATTTCGGGCTGCTGCTCCAGTATATTTTTATTGTTGATGAATATTTTGCCGTGCGTAGGCTCTATCAGCCGGTTCAGCATTTTAAGCGTGGTGGTTTTGCCGCAGCCGCTGGTACCTAGCAGCACCATGTTCTCATGCTCATTTACATCAAAAGAAATATCATCTACCGCCTTTACCCTTCCAAAGTGTTTGCCCAGATGTTCAACTTTTATCATAAAATGAAGCTAATCTACCAACCCTAAAAACAGGTTGTTTATTGATTCGGAATAAGTTGGATGCGCAAACACAAAATAGCGTAAGGTGTCATAAGTTATACCGCCCTCCATAGCCATTTGCAATACCGACATGATCTCGCCACCTTCCTGGCCCAAAACAGCCGCCCCCAATATTTTTTTAGTTTTCGGGTCTACAACCGCCTTCATAAATCCGCGTGTATCGCCAACTTCTATCGCCCTTGCAACATGCGCCATAGGCAATTTAGCAATTTTTACATTCAATCCCTGCTTTTTAGCTTCTTCTTCGGTAATTCCAACACGCCCAAATTGTGGGTCGGTGAACATACAATAAGGCAGCAGGCGGTTTTTAGTACTTATATTTTGCTTGTCGATGAGGTTGCGGTACACAATGGTGTAATCGTTATAAGCTATGTGGGTAAATGCAGGGCCGCCATTCACATCGCCCAAAGCATAAATGCCGGGCACGTTAGTTTCCAATTTATCGTCAACAATAATAAAACCCCTTTCATTAACCTTTACACCGGTTTTATCCAATTGCAGCGTCTCGGTTTCCGGCGCACGACCGGTAGCTATCAATACATGCGAGCAGGTAAACTTTTTTTCCTTTCCACTTACATTAACCGTAGCTTTTATATTGCCTTTTTTTGTTTTTTTAAAGCTGGTAGTTTCTGCCTCCGTGTAAATATCAATCTGTTCATCGGTAAGCAGCTTTTGCATTTCTTCTGCTATATCACTGTCTTCGCGGGCCAGTATCCGTTCACCCCGCTCTATCATGGTTATCTTGCTGCCAAAGCGGCGGAACATCTGACCAAATTCCATACCGATATAGTTAGCGCCTATTACCAACAAATGTTTTGGTACCTTTTCAAGCTCCAGTATGCTGGTGTTGGTTAGGTAGTCTATCTCGTTCACGCCTGCTATATCAGGTATAAATGCCTTTGCACCGGCATTTATAAAAAACAGGTCGGCGGTCATTTCCAAAGTACCGCCTTCATTCAATTCAATTAAAATTGTTTTTTCGCCGGTAAACCGGGCCTCGCCAAAAATAAGGGTCAGGTTTTTTGTAGCCTCCAATGCTTTCTCACTCCCATTGCGCGCATTCATTACAATATCATCCTTGCGCTTCTTTATGCGGGGCATGTCTATCTTATAATCTTTTATCTTAACCCCTACAAACGCGCTTGTATTGGCCATGTAAGCCATCTTTGCCGATGCCACCCAGGTTTTAGTTGGCGTGCAGCCATCATTTACGCAAGTACCGCCGATATACCTTTTTTCGATAAGTACCGTTTTTTTGCCCGCTTTAGCCAATTTCTTTGCCAACGGGCCGCCTGCCTGTCCTGAGCCGATGATAATGGCATCGTATTTTTTCATGATTTATAAATTAGTTGGTTATTTGTACGCCTTTCCAAAAAGCTACATAATCCTTAATATTTTTAGCAGCGTCCTTCGGCTCAGGATAATACCAGGCGGCATCGGTGTTCTGCCTGCCATCTACATCAAGCGTAAAATATGATGCCAGGCCCTTCCATGGGCAGGTTGAGTGCGTGTTTGATTCTTTCAGAAATTCGGCTTTAACGCTATCTCTTGGGAAATAATGGTTGTTCTCGACAACTACAGTGCCATTGCTTTCGGCAATAACCTGGCCGTTCCATATTGCTTTCATGTGGGTGGGTTTATTTTTTTTATATAAATATAGGCGTATAATGTTTACAAATAACAATGCAATAAGGCTCTTTTTGTTTGGTACAGGTAAAGTTTGATGGCGGCAAAATCCCATCATAATATTTTTTTCAAACTTTATTTTAAAATTATCTTTAAACGTATATCTTTGCAATCCCAAAATAAGGGAACGCGTTGGTTTAAAACCAACGACTATATATAGAAAAAAGGCCCGTTCGTCTAGGGGTTAGGACGTTAGATTTTCATTCTAGAAACAGGGGTTCGATTCCCCTACGGGCTACAAAAAACAATACCAAAATATGCTAAAAGCCTGCAAATCAAAAGTTTGCAGGCTTTTTTTATTGCATCAAAGCACCAT
>CAIWRU010000178.1 GCA_903915155.1 uncultured Mucilaginibacter sp. | reverse complement strand
ATTCCTTACTGCTGCCTCCCGTAGGAGTCTGGTCCGTGTCTCAGTACCAGTGTGGGGGGTCATCCTCTCAGATCCCCTAAACATCGTAGCCTTGGTAAGCCGTTACCTTACCAACTAGCTAATGTTCCGCATGCCCATCTTCACCCTATAAATATTTGATTATAAAATAATGCTATTCCATAATGTTATGCGGTCTTAATCTCTCTTTCGAGAGGCTATCCCCCTGGTGAAGGTAGGTTACATACGTGTTACGCACCCGTGCGCCACTCTCATGGAAAGCAAGCTCTCCAATCCCGTCCGACTTGCATGTATTAGGCCTGCCGCTAGCGTTCATCCTGAGCCAGGATCAAACTCTCCATTGTAAAATGTTTTGTTTGTTCACTGACCCTATTATTAATAATAGAATCTGTAATTTGTATTGTATTCTTTTTACAGATCCCCTCTTTCTTCTTTCGTTTCGTCTCAAACTATTCTGTCAGTCGCTAAGTTCGGCTTACGCCTCGCCTTCGCTCCTTTCTTCCTAGCCTGTACGCTACATGATTTTCTATTTCTTAAAAGAACGTTTACTGTTCTCTGTCGCAGAGAACTATTTTCAAAATCCCGCAGGATCATTGATTTTTTAACCTTTTGCCTCGTTGTAGAAGCGGCTGCAAAGATGCGATTTATTTTAATGCCTGTCAAGTGTTATTTTCACTTATTTTCAGATTATTTTTTTAGTCGCTAAATCTTCAAAAAACAACCGCCTTTTTCTAAGCGGGCCACAAATGTACAGAGTTTTTTGGTCCCTGCAAAAACATTTTTTCAAAAAAATCAAAAGCCCTTATAACTGCCTGTAAACTAAGCGCTACAAAGGCATATTTTTTTGGCTGATTTAGTTAAAGCATGGCAATTAGCTTATTCGTATCTTTGAAACACGATATGGATAAGCTTATTTTCCCGCCAAATTTTTTACAATCACTTGCCGGCGAGCCCGGTTTTGATGAACAAAATTTTACAAATGCGCACCAAAACACCGATGCCCCCACCTCCATCCGCCTAAATCCTTTTAAAAAGGCGGCCATAAAAACAGGTGAGCAGGTGCCCTGGTGTGCCGATGGATATTACCTTGATGCACGGCCCTCCTTTACTTTCGACCCATTATTCCATGCCGGTTGCTATTATGTACAGGAAGCATCGAGCATGTTCATTGGCCATATCCTTAATTTTATAAAGCCCGATGGCGAGCCCGTGAAGATACTCGACCTGTGTGCCGCCCCTGGCGGTAAAAGCACTTTGCTCAATTCGGCAATGGGGGCCGACGATCTTTTAGTGGCAAACGAGATCATTAAAACGCGCGTACCTATATTAACGGATAACCTTAGCCGCTGGGGAACCGCCAATACTATAGTAACCAATAACGACCCGAAAGACTTTACCCGCCTTAAAGGTTTCTTCGATATTATTTTGGTTGATGCCCCCTGCTCCGGCTCGGGCATGTTCCGTAAGGACCCTGCCGCCATGAACGAATGGAGCGAAGGAAATGTGAACCTTTGCCACCAGCGGCAGGAACGTATTTTGGCGGATATTTATCCGTGCTTAAAAGAAGGTGGACACCTTATATATAGTACATGCTCCTATTCGCACCAGGAGAACGAGGATATTTTGGATTGGTTGTGCGATGAATTTGAATTCGAGAGCCTGGAAATACCTGTTAATAAGGACTGGGGAATTGTTGAAACACAATCGGCAAAGCAAAAAGCATGGGGATACCGATTTTACCCCGGCAAAGTAAAAGGCGAGGGATTATTTGCGGCGTGTTTGCGAAAGACCGGCACGCAGGAAGCTATGGGTGGATTTAAGAATAAGGAACAGCAAAAGGTAGTAGCCAAAGAATTGGATTTAATTAAAGACTATATTAATGAGCCTGCCAACTTCTACTATTTTAAAGCTAACGACGATTGGATGGCTATTTATCGCCAACACATCGAAAGCCTGAATATTTTACAACGCAACCTGTACATCAAAAAATCGGGGGTGCGCATAGGCAAACTGGCAGGCAAAGATTTGATACCCGACCATGAACTGGCACTGAGCATCATTATTAATAAGGATGCCGTACTGCAAACCGAACTGGACAAGGAGCAAGCCATACAATATTTAAGGCGCGATAATATCGACATTAATACAAACGACAAAGGCTGGAGCCTGATGAACTACGAGGGGCAGGCATTAGGATGGGCGAAATTATTGCCAAATCGTATTAATAATTATTATCCAAAGGAGATAAGGATATTGGCGAGTGCCCCAACCATTTAAAGGGGGAGTTTTTGATTGGTTTGCGAATACAATAGATCGGTTAAATGTGTAACCACGGTGTAACCTTGTATTGGGTTGTGCAGTCATATCACAAAAACTATCCCTTTAGCATGAAACTCCTATACCTAATCCTGTTGTTTTGCCTTATGGGCTTAACTACCTCCCATGCCCAGCCAAAAAGCACAACACCATCATTATATATTGATAGTGGCATTGTAGTATGGAACTATCACTCCAAAATCATTAATGAAGAATACAGTATTTATGTAAACGTACCCGATGGTTATGATACCACCAAAACCAATTACCCTGTTATGTACCTTACAGATGGCGATTGGAATTTAAGCATAGCCAAAACAGCTTTTGATATGCTTGAACAGGATTATGAAACCAACAACCCGATTATTGTTGCCATCGGCTATGGCAATAATCCCAATAAGCGTACCCGCGACCTCGATCCGGCGGCAGGCGGACCCAATTTCCTGGCGTTTATTCAAAATGAGCTGATGCCGTTTATAAATAGCAAATACCGTACAAATGGTAATAACGCTTTATTTGGTTATTCATACGGCGGCTTATTTACAACATCCGTTTTATTTAACCATCCCGGCCTGTTTAACACCATATTTATAGGCGCACCTGGTAATAGTGGCAGGGAACTAATGCCTGCCGCGCAAAAATATTTTGCAACACATAAGGAGCTTAATAGCAGGATCTTTGTAAGCGTGGGTTCTTATGAACCTGAAACCGTTGACAATGTCAATAAATTTTAGGCCTATATGCTGGTTCATGGTGGGAAGGGCCTGGATATTGGTAAAGAAATAATTCCGAATCGAAGCCATGCTACCGCATTAGCTTCAGTAATAGAAGCAGCTATGAGATTTGGCTACTGCAAAACCCATAAGGAAATTACCCTGACAGCAAAGCAGCTCCAAAAATATACCGGCAATTATAGTTATGCCCCATATCCCAACATAAAATTCAAACTATTCCTGAAAAATAATATGTTATACTTTCAACAGGATAATAACATCCCCATAAGGTACGTGCCCTTTGCAAAAGATAAGTTCTTTTCGTATGAGGGAGAAAGAGGAGAGTCTACTTACATAGAAGAAGGGGACAAAAAATATTTTCGTTTCACGGTACCCGGTCAAAAGCCTCAACGTTTGGATAAGTTGAAATAGCCTGTGCCGTGTTTCTCACCGCATCGATTCCCACAAAAAAAGGGTGTGGTCCTAAAACCACACCCTCTATATTTTTTACTTTAGACTTTTAACTAAAGACTTTCAACTCAAATTAATACCTGTAATACTCCGGTTTAAACGGACCTTCAACAGTTACGCCGATGTATTCAGCCTGGTCTTTATCCAATACCTCCAGTTCAACACCAATTTTGGCCAGGTGCAAACGTGCAACCTTTTCATCAAGGTGTTTTGGCAAAGTGTAAACCTTGTTTTCGTATTTATCACCATTCAGCCAAAGCTCTAATTGAGCAAGGGTTTGGTTAGTGAACGAGTTACTCATTACAAAGCTTGGGTGGCCTGTGGCACAACCTAAGTTAACCAAACGGCCTTCAGCTAAAACAATAACGTCGCTGCCGTCGATGGTGTATTTATCAACCTGTGGTTTAATTTCAATTTTAGTGCTGCCATAGGCGCCGTTTAACCAGGCCATGTCAATCTCGTTATCAAAGTGGCCTATGTTACAAACAATAGCTTTGTCTTTCAACGCGCGGAAATGTTTTTCGCGAACAATGTTCATATTACCGGTAGCCGTAACTACTATATCAGCTTCGCTAATGGCGGTATCCAGTTTCTTCACTTCAAAACCTTCCATAGCTGCCTGTAGAGCGCAAATAGGGTCGATCTCAGTTACAATAACACGTACACCAGCGTTGCGCAATGAATCAGCCGAGCCTTTGCCCACATCGCCATAACCGCAAACAACAGCTACTTTACCGGCCATCATTACGTCAGTAGCACGACGGATCGCGTCAACCAATGATTCGCGGCAGCCATATTTATTATCAAATTTCGATTTGGTAACCGAATCGTTAACATTAATAGCAGGCATTGGCAAAGTGCCTTTCTGCACACGCTCATATAAACGGTGTACACCGGTAGTAGTTTCTTCGGACAAACCTTTTATACCGTCAACCAATTCAGGGAACCTATCCAGAACCATGTTGGTTAAATCACCGCCATCATCCAATATCATGTTCAGCGGCTTGCGGTCTTCGCCAAAAAATAAAGTTTGCTCAATGCACCAGTCAAACTCTTCGGCATTCATACCTTTCCAGGCATAAACCGAAGTACCTGCGGCAGCAATAGCAGCAGCAGCATGATCCTGGGTCGAGAAGATATTACAGCTCGACCAGGTAACTTCAGCACCCAGTGCCTGTAAAGTCTCAATTAATACAGCAGTTTGTATGGTCATGTGCAGGCAACCTGCAATGCGCGCGCCTTTTAATGGTTGCGACGGGCCATACTCTTTACGAAGCGACATTAAGCCCGGCATTTCTGCCTCGGCCAATTCAATCTCTTTCCTGCCCCATTCTGCTAATGAAGCGTCTTTTACTTTACTCTTTACGAAAGCAGTCTCTACTGATGACATATTTTTTCTTTTTTTTGAAATGCAAAAATAGATAATATAAATGTGAAATAAAATTTGCCCTTACAACCTGGTAATCTTATGGTTATTCAATGACTTATCGATGACCAAACCGCCAGTCAATAACTAATCTCTAACTCCAATCACTACTCTCTCTACCTATTTCTTCAAACCAATCTCGCGCAGCCGCTCATCCAAATACTCACCGGCTGTAATATCAGTATAATGCTTAGGGTGCGTGCTATCAATACATGATGGCAGGCAGGCCAAACTCATATCAGGTTTTGGATGCAGGAAGAACGGCACCGAATACCGTGAATGCTTCATCTGCTCGCGCGGTGGGTTAACCACGCGGTGGGTGGTTGATTTTAACTTGTTATTGGTTAGCCGCTGCAACATATCACCAACATTAACCACCAGGTCCTCGCCATGCGCTTTTACCGGGAACCATTCATTCTCGCGGGTAAGCAGTTCAAGGCCATCGGCGCTGGCCCCTATTAAAAGGGTTATCAGGTTAATATCTTCATGCGCCCCGGCACGTACTGCATCGTCAGGTAATGCGTCAGGGTCAGTTATCGGGAAATAATGCAATGTGCGTAGTATGGAATTGCCCTCTTCAACCTTATCATTAAAATAATTTTCGGGCAGTTCGAGATAAACGGCAATAGCCTGCAGCAAATGTTTGCCTGCGTTTTCCAGCTTTTTATAAATTTCTTGTGTGGTTAAATTAAAGTCGGGCAATTCATCCATAAAAATATTATCCGGGTAATCGGCCTTAAGCGGCGAAGTAGCTGGTACCGTTTGGCCTATCTGCCAAAATTCTTTCAGATCGGGTACCTTAAAGCCTTTGGCGGTCTCTTTATTTTTACCGGTATAACCCCGCTGGCCCGCAAGCTCGGGTATCTCGTATTTCAACTTGGTGTCTTCAGGCAGGGCGAAAAGCGCTTTTACTTCTACATAAAGTTTATCTATGAGTTGCTTGCTTAAGCCGTGATTGGTAATGGTAACAAAGCCGGTTTCATTAAAAGCCTTGCCTATCTCGTCTGAAAATTGTTTGCGCTGGGCGGTACTCCCATGTACATAATCATTAAGATCGAGGTGCGGTATATTTACTTTGCTCATAGATAAGTTATTTATTGGATAGTAAATGTTTACTTTTAACAATCGCACAAAATAAAGCAATTGTAGCCTTTATTAAAACACCCCGTATATTTTTATAATGTAACATAAAACATACAAACCTGTAAAGTGTTTAAACGTTTGCGGGTTTGCTCAGTCATAACCGTATACCAAACATCACACAAAACAGAAACGAAATGAAAACGCTGAACAAATTATTAGCAACAGGCGCCATGGCATTATTATTAATGCTAATGGCCCCGCATAAAAGCATGGCACAAGACGATGGCTATGTATCCGACCAGGAATTTTACGATGAACTACAACAGTACGGCACCTGGGTACAGGACGACCAATATGGCGATGTATGGGTACCCGATGTAGACGGCGATTTCCGCCCCTATGCTACCAATGGCTACTGGGTACAAACAGATTACGGTACCACCTGGGTATCAGATTACCCATGGGGCTGGGCTACCTTTCATTACGGCAGGTGGCGCTATGACGATTATTATGGCTGGGAATGGATTCCCGGGCATCAGTGGGCACCCGCATGGGTTAGCTGGCGCCGTGGCGGCGGTTATTATGGCTGGGCACCAATGGCGCCGGGCATAAGCATTACGCTATCATTTGGTGGCGGTGGCCGCGATATGGATAACAGGTATTGGGTATATGCACCGCAACGCTATATAACCAGCAGGTACATAAACAGGTATTATGCGCCGCCTGCACGGGTAAATGTTATTGTACGCAATACCACTTATATACGTAACACCTATGTTTATAATAACCAAACTTATATAACAGGGCCAAGGCCGGCCGAGATTCAACGGGTAACCCACCGCCAGGTTAATGTTTACAAAATTAACGATGCCCCAAGGCCGGGTGGAGCGCGTGTAGGTGTAAACGTGATAAACATTTACAGGCCTAATGTTAAAAAGGCACCTGATGCAAGGCCGGTACGTGTAGTGAGCGCAACCGCTTATAAAAATGAGCACCCCGCCGAAGGTATAGGCAGAAAAGGTGCTATAGGTTACAACCGAGGCAATGCCGGGAAACTGGCTTCAGTAGCACGTACTAATAACCCCGACGGCAAAATAGTAAGGGTTAATCCTGCCAGGCCGCAACCAAATGGCATTAATAAGCCAAACGGGCCCGCAGTAACTAACCCATCAGCTCCGGCAGGTGGCCGCAACCCTAATGAGCCAAAAGGTAACCCTGCCGGCCAACCTATTGACCAAAGAGGGGATAGAGGAAATCACAAAAATACACCTGTTACTCAGCCCGTACAGGGAGGCCAGCAACCACAGCCTGCAGGTAACAAACCTGCCGAACAGCAAGGCAATGCACCTGCACAGCCTGCTGGAAGAAGAGGTCGTAATAATACTACGCCCCCTGCTACGCAACCGCAACAAGGTGCAGCGCAGCAACAGCAACAGCCAAATAAACCTGCCGAACAACAAGGCAACACGCCTGCACAGCCGGTTGGAAGAAGAGGTCGTAATAATAATACTACGCCCCCTGCTGGGCAACCGCAACAAGGCGCAGCGCAGCAACAGCAACAGCCAAATAAACCTGCCGAACAGCAAAGCAACCCGTCAGCACAGCCAGCCCAGCCTGGAAGGCGTCAGCGCCAACAAGCCCCTGCCGTAATTCCGCCTGCACAAACTAATACCGACCAGGCGAAAAAAGACGTGCAACAGCAGCAAGATCAGCAACAACCGGCTCAACAGGCTGCCCGTCAGCAAGCGCAACAACAACAGCAACAACAAGAGGCACAACAGGCTGCTCGTCAACAAGCGCAACAGCAACAACAGCAGGTACAGCAGCAGCAAAAACAGCAAGCGCAACAGGCGCAACAAGCCGCCCGTCAGCAGGCCCAGCAACAACTAAAGCAACAACAGCAGGAAGCACAACAGGCTGCTCGTCAACAAGCACAACAGCAGCAGGCACAGCAGCAGCAAAAACAACAGCAGCAACAAGCGCAACAGGCCGCTCGTCAACAAGCGCAACAACAACAGCAGCAGGCCCAACAACAGCAAAAACAGCAGCAACAGCAAGCACAACAAGCTGCTCGCCAGCAAGCTGCCCAACAACAGAAGCAACAACAGAAGCAGGCGCAGCAAGCCGCTCGCCAGCAAGCACAGCAGCAAGCCGCTCAGCAAAAAAAACAACAGGAAGAGCAACAAAAAAAGGATCAACAAACCCCTCCGCAAAATTAATTGCGAAAGTTTAGGAGCAAATATTTTATACAAACAGCGCCTGCATTACGGGCGCTGTTCGTATTTTTACGGTATGAAGTTGTCGATTAATAAGTTCATGGCCGCGATGGCGCTATTAGTTCTAATGGCATTTTCGCCCCCAAAAGGGCATACGCAAAGCGTTAAAAAACCTGTCGGGATTGTGTTTATTGAAAACTCGTGGCTTGATGCTTTGCACCAGGCGCAGGTTAAAAACAAATATATTTTTGTTGATGCCTATGCCACCTGGTGCGGCCCATGTAACTTGCTTAAAAATACAACTTTTAAAAACAGCAAGGTAGCGGCGTTTTTTAACGATAACTTTATAAATGTAGCCATTGACATGGAAAAAGGCGACGGCCCCGATCTCGCCCGGCAATGGGGCATACAAGCCTATCCCACATTAATAGTTTTTGATGCCAACGGTAAACCGGTTACCGGCACAGTGGGCTACATGGGTGCAAACGATCTGTTAAAATTTGGCAAAATGGCTTTGAGCAAAATAGCAGCGCAGTAAGTATAAAGTTAAAAGTGCAAAGTCGAAAGTTTGAAAATAGCCGAGACTTTTAACCTTCAACTTTTTACTTCAAACTCCAAAAAAGGGCACAAAAAAAGGCCGAAACACTCTCGCAGTTTTTCGGCCTACATCTACCTATGAAAACAACCCTTTTTGGAAAGGGTATTAATATTAACCCAAAAGCAATGCCAACTTGCAAATACGCGTAAATAAGCTGTTACAATTGGGTATTGGGCAAGCAAATGTGGAATAAGTACCCGCATTTCGGGGAAATTTTACACACTTGTTAAAAACAAGGGGATCTGTATCAAGATATAATTATAAGTTAAACCAAGGTTTGTTCATTAGTTAAATCGCCCGGCCGGCTTTAAGTTTGTGTAAGATTTGTTACTTTGATAGCGAATTTTGGAGGGGCATAAACCGGGAAATCTCCCGCTTGTTAGTTAAGAAGATACGAGCTATTACTATCGCACAATTGTCACATTTTTAAATCGGTAAAATTTATCGTTAAGCTTATTTGGATTTAATTTAAATAAGCGTACATTTGTTTCAGTTTATATATAAATATATGAGGCTGTCACAACTTGAAGTAGGCGAAACAGGAATAGTAAAGGAATTTACGGATCTGGAAATGTCGGTAAAATTGATGGAGATGGGTTGTTTACCAGGCGAAGAAATAAGAATTGAACGTGTTGCACCCCTTGGCGACCCGATAGCCATAAACGTTTCAGGTTACCTTTTAAGTTTGCGCAAGCGCGAAGCCTTCACTATAGTGCTACAGTAGTTTCTTACCCATTGAAAGCTGATATAAGAGTTGCACTTATAGGAAACCCCAACACCGGTAAATCAACACTCTTTAATGTTTTAACCGGTCTTAATCAAAAAATAGGAAATTTTCCGGGGGTCACTGTCGATAAAAAGGTGGGCTATACCACTTTGCCCGATGGCCGGCAGGCAGAGATCATCGATTTGCCCGGCACCTACAGCATCTACCCAAAAAGCCAGGACGAATCAATTGTATTCTCGGTTTTGGCCGATAAACAGAACCCACACCGGCCCGACCTTGTGGTTGTTATCCTGGATGCCTCGAACTTAAAAAGAAATTTACTGCTCTATTCGCAAGTTGCCGACCTGAAGATACCCGTTATCGTGGCCCTCAATATGATGGACCTGGCAAAAAAAGCAGAGATTGATATTGATGTAAACCTGTTTGCCAAAAAGCTGGGTGTACCTGTGGTACCCATATCGGCACGGAAGAATGAGGGCATCCCGCAATTAAAAAGCGCTATATCGTTCGCCAATAAATTCGCCTTACAAGAAGATAGCATTGATGTTTCAACCATTGCTCCGGGACTTATTGAAAGTATAAGCCGCGAACTGAATATCGACAACCCCTACCTTGCCCTGCAACTGGCGCACCAGCACGAAACCCTAACATTTTTAACACCAGAGCAAAGCGAGCGGGTAGAACAACTTGAAAAAGAGTTTTCATTCAACTCGCAAAAATCACAGGGTGCCGAAACCATTGCCCGCTATGCTTTTATAAACGAACTGTTATACGACACAGTTAAAAAACCAACAACGCCGCAAGGCGAAACGCACAGCAACAAAATTGATAAGATACTTACCCACAAGTTTTTCGGCTTTATTATATTTTTCGGGATATTGATGTTCATGTTCCAGGCGATATTCTCCTGGTCATCGTACCCTATGGAGCTGATAGCCGACGCATTTGTGTGGGTACAAAACTGGTTGCATCATGTGTTACCCGCCGGTCCGTTAACCAGTTTATTGGTTGATGGCGTAATTGCCGGGCTTAGCGGCGTAATGGTGTTTATCCCGCAGATAGCCATACTTTTTGCTTTTATTTCGATACTGGAAGATACGGGCTATATGTCGCGTGTTACGTTTATGATGGATAAACTGATGCGCAAGGTTGGCCTTAATGGAAAATCGGTAGTGCCGTTGATTGGCGGTTTTGCCTGCGCCGTGCCATCGATCATGAGTACCCGTACCATCGAGAACTGGAAGGACAGGATGATAACCATAATGGTTACGCCGTTAGTTACTTGTTCTGCGCGGTTGCCTATTTATACACTGCTCATCGCGCTGGTGGTGCCTAACCGCAATGTTTGGTGGCTGTTCAACCTGCAGGGGCTGGCGCTTACCGGCATGTATATTTTCAGCCTCATATCGGCAGTTGTAGTAGCCTGGGTATTTAAATTTATATTGAAAGGAAAGGAACGCGGCTATTTTATAATGGAACTGCCGGTTTACCGCATGCCACGCTGGAGCAACGTGATCTACTCCATGTATGAGCGTTCAAAGGCGTTTGTTTTCCAGGCAGGGAAGGTAATTATAGCCATATCGGTTATATTGTGGGTACTGGCATCATATGGCCCGGGCGATAGGTTTACAAAGATCGATGCGCAATACAGTCAGCCAAAATATACCAAAACCATGAGCACCGATAGCTTGAGCCGCACGGTTTCATTGGCTAAACTGGAGAGCTCCTATGCAGGTGTGCTGGGCCATGTGATCGAACCCGTTATCCGCCCGCTTGGGTTCGACTGGAAGATAGGTATCGCATTAATTACCTCCTTTGCCGCCCGCGAGGTTTTTGTAGGCACCATGGCTACCATATATAGTGTGAACGGCAATGCCGAAAAGATGGAATCCGTTTATGAAAAAATGCACCAGGCCAAAAACCCTGAGACCGGTCAGCCCGTTTTTACGCTGGCGGTCGCGTTCTCGCTCATGATGTTCTACGCCTTTGCCATGCAATGCGCCAGTACGGTAGCCGTAGTTTTCCGCGAAACCAAGAACTGGCGCTGGCCCGCCATACAGTTTGCTTATATGACTGTGCTGGCTTACGTGGCAAGCTTTATAGCTTTTCATGTGTTGAAGTGATCGGCATTTTCTAAGATTCAGTATATTCAGCGGTTTAAATTAATATCATGCTTTTCAAAACAAAATTTCTATATCCGATATATTTTATATCCGTAAATTTTGCCTTACTTATATCACTACTCTTCATTATAATACTACTGTTTACTCCCCAGTTTATGATTGAGAATGGGTTCACTTTGACAAATGTATCTCAAATTTTATTGGGCATTCTTTTGTTTGGTTACCTGTCGTTAAAGTTTGATTATAATGCGCTTACATTTCGCTATGGGGTTTTTATTGTGGATGAATCAATTATTTTAAGGGAATATATGTTTTGGCGTACCACTATTATTACTGATGATATTAAAGGATACAGTTTATCTTATGGAAACTATAGCATACCCTGCATTATTATTTATTTGGGTAACGGAAAGCATATCAATTTGCCACGATATTTGTACTTGAATTATAACGATATAACAGACGCGTTGGATAATAACAAAATACCTTTTTTGGGTAATGAACCACTGCTTAGAAAATATGTTGTTGCCAGGTATTATAAGTACGATCAATAATATTGCTCATCAACCTTTTGCCTTTATCCTTTCACCTAAAATCCTTAAATTTGTATTGAGGTAGAAATTGGATAAAGTAAAAGTTTTAGAAAAGTATCTTCCGCCTGATGCTGCTCCCCTGATCGGCCGGTGGATTGATTACTTTAAATGCGAGTTTAAGATCTCGCGGAATCGCAACACAAAGTTTGGTGACTACCGTTCGCCGCATGCCGGCAAGGGCCACCGCATCTCCGTTAATTTTGACTTGAACCCGTACGCGTTTTTAGTAACAACCGTACACGAGTTTGCCCACCTGCACACCTGGAACGAGCATAAGCACAAAGCAAAGCCGCATGGCACCGAATGGAAAAGCAACTTCAAAAAAATGATGCAGCCTTTTTTCGAAAAGGATATTTTCCCGCCCGATATTAAACATACCATTGTCAGTTATTTAAATAACCCGGCCGCATCAAGTTGTTCGGATTTAAGTTTATACCGTGCTTTACGTAGCTACGATGCCCCAAAAGAATCAATTCACACAGTTGAGAAATTGCCCTTGAAAGCACTGTTCAAACTAAAAGATGGCCGCATTTTTCGCAAGGATGAAAAACTGCGCAAACGTTTTAAATGCACCGAGGTAAAAACCGAACGGGTGTATTTGTTTAGTCCTGTTGCTGAAGTGGAGTTGATAGGGGAATAAGCCCCACCCAACCCTCCCCGGTAGGGAGGGCTTTAAAAAGTGTGAAGTTAAAGTCTCCCCTACCGGGGGAGATTTAGAGGGGGCCGCTCACAATTTTCGCCGACAACAAACACAACGGTATCCCCCCACCCGGATGCACGCTCCCGCCACAAAAATATAGGTTACTTATTTTGGACGACCTATTAGCATGCCGCAAAAACGCCGCGAAACGGCTGTTGGAACTTGTCCCATAAATAGAACCCTGGTACGATGATGTCCTGCTCTCAATCCCCCGCGGATCGAGGATACTTTCGCTAATAATAAGTTTGCTAATATCTTCGCCCAAATTCTTGCTTAACTTGTTTAGGATATTTTGTCGCGCAGCGGCAATAAGTATATCCCAATCCTGGCCGGTATTGGCGGGAACGTTTATCATTACAAACCAATTCTCGCACCCTGTTGGCGCATCATCAGTATTAAATTTTGAGCTGATATTTACATAAACCGTGGGATCATCACAAATATCCCTTTGCCGCCAGATGTGGTTGAATTCCTTTTCGTAATCGGCACTGAAAAATATATTATGCAGATCAAGCTGCGGGAACTCCTTATTTATCCCCCAATAAAATATCAGCGCCGAACTGCTGCGCTCCTGAGCCAGTATTTTTTTAGGGTGTAATTCAGGATAAGATTTTAGCAACTTATGATAAGTGAACCATACATCCATGTTGGATATGATTATATCACTTTGCAATAGCTCGCCTTTTACCTTTATGCCTTTCGCTTGTTTTCCGCCTAAAAATATATCATCAACAGGCGAATTGTAATGGAATTTTACGCCCAATTCTTCCGCCAGTTTTACAAGGCCGGTAACAATGCTGTACATACCGCCAGCCGGAAAATACGCGCCAAAATGCTGCTCAATATGCGGAATAACATTTAACGTAGCCGGCGCCTGGTACGGGTTTGAACCGTTATAAGTGGCAAAGCGGTCGTAAAACTGAACTATCCGTTCATCCTTAAAAAAACTTTTATTGGCATGGTGCATGGTTCGCATGGCATCTATCCGCCGCAGGCTAAAAATGGATCTGAGCGTATCCCAGCGCAGATAGGTTTTTAGTTGATGCAATGACCGCTCCAAAAAAACATGATTGGTAATGTTATATGTGTTACGGCTGTTATCACGATATTTTTTTATGGCCGATGGTACTTCGCTTGTTGCTGTTGTTACTTCATTGGCAAACGTGTCTTCATCAGCATATGCAGTTAACCGGGTGCCGTCTTCGTAAAAATAATTGCACAGCACATCCAGTTTTTGATAATTGAAATAATCTGATGGCTTCTTCCCCGCCAATTCGAACAATTCATCAATATACTGCGGCATGGTAAGCAGGCTAGGCCCTGCATCAAAACGGAAAGCATCTTTTTCAAATTCGGATAGTTTGCCGCCGGGGTAACTGTTTGCTTCAAAAACTTCGACCGTGTGGCCTTTTACTGACAGTCGGATGGCGACGGCAATCCCCGCTATTCCGGCGCCTATAACGAAAGCTTTTTTAGAGGGCATCAATATCACAATTGAATTGCTCGGCAATAAAAATACTTTTTAATGTATTGTCACCTGTTAGAACAAGGTCGATAGATGATTTGACAGTTATCGCTGAAGCTAATTGTATCGCATCCAATGAACGCAACCCTTTTAGGCCGTAATCAAGTATTAATTGTTGCGATTGATGTAATATGGATAAGTTTAAAGGAACGAATAAGTATTCTTTAATATCTCTGTCTATTAACGCTAAAAATCTTTGGGATTCCTCTTTTGATAGATGGCCCATGCGAACTTTTTTCAGTATCGCAGAGTATATCTCTACTAAAGTTAATTCAGATAGGTAGATATTATAATTTTGGGTTTTATCTAGGAATTCAAGCAATATATCGGTACCTGCTTCCTTGTGATATAACTTAAACAGGGTGGATGTATCAAAGAAAATATTCACAGCCCTTCTTTTCTTTCTTCAATAACAGCATCAGACAAACTGCTTTTCAGGTTTTTCAAAATTTCCCTGCCTTCAGCAAAAGAAAACCTGTTTCGCGGCGCATCATTATTCACAACAGCTACATCCTCATCCATAAATGTAACTATTACCTTAACGGGTTTATCAATTGATATTTTTTTATCTAATGTGATATTCCCTTTATCGTATGTGCCACTTAACTGTACCATAATCAAATTTACTAAAAATCTATTTAATAAAAAACAGCGCTAAAACGGCTATGCCTAATTTCTGTGTGATACATGGTTTTAAGAAAAATTAAAAAGTTTTTTAATTTTCATACCTTTACCCCATGGCACGGAAGATACTTGTTGTTTACGCTATTTACACCGTAATCGTATTTTTAACAAACACCTACATTTTTAAAGAAAATTATACCGACGCGCTATTAAAAGCAGTGCTTTCGGGCGTGGTTTTCACTGCCATATATGCCGTAATTGTTATGAAGAACGAGAAGAGGCAAGCAGATGAAAAGGATGTTCCTGCAAAGAAAAAGAAATAGTTACGGCTTTACCTTCTCAAAATATTGGCCGGTGAATTTGTAGGTGATGTATTTATGAGTCACTTTTCCATTACCATCAACAAGCGGAACATAAATAGATTCGGTAGTCCCATCAAAATAGATGGTTGGTCTTTTACCATAGGCTATATCAACCACTGAAAAGAAATCGTAGTCATAATATATTTTGCTGTGCAATCCCGAAGCGGTTTTTATGATCTTTACATCGGTATTTAATCCCCCATTTTCAATATCAAATATTTTTATGCCGGTTCCGGCATCTTTGGTTGAATATATACAGCCATAAATTCCAAGATAATAGGTTTTTTGGTTGGCTTTGAATGTATATAAGTTTGAATAAAAGGGGATATTTTCTTTCGAATCATCGCCCGTGCTATGCAGATAAACCGATTGAATGTTTTTGCCAGTATTATATTGAAAAACGTTGGCAAAATCACGCATTGTACCTCCTAACCAAGTTTCCCAGGAGTATATCCTTAATAACCCATCAGCAGAAGTAAAAATATCTAAGCGTTCTTTCTTTAGAACACTAAAATCCTGACTGATTGTAGCGGGATATTTAACGGTATATTCTTTCAGCTTTTTTGCAAATACATCATTTGCATTTTCAAGGGAATCCTCCAGACTAATATCACCCGTTGTATCTCTACGTCCTTTATCTGCCCAATAATCAATCCGTTTAAATGACTTCAACAAATTAGCTTCAATCGCTTTCGGCGTCTGCGCAAAAACATAACCACAACTAAAAAACATTAACAACAGCAAACAAATTTTCAATTTCATTTCAGATTCAGGGTTTCCCCCAATAAAAATAGGGATAATCTTCCGATCATCCCTATTCAATAAATCATTAATTCAATAATTGCTTATGCTTCTACAGCCTGCCCTATCAAATGCTTGGCAGCTAAATATTCAGCAATCTGCACTGCGTTGGTGGCAGCGCCTTTGCGTAAGTTGTCTGATACTATCCAGCAGTTCAACGTATTTGGCTGGCTTTCATCACGGCGGATGCGGCCTACAAATACTTCGTCCTTATCATGCGCATCGAGCGGCATTGGGTATTTAAGGTTCGCAGTATCATCGGTTACAATAATGCCGGGAGCTTTTTCTAATATTTCCCTTACTTCGGCCAGGTCAAAATCTTCCGCAAACTCAATATTCACCGATTCAGAGTGGCCGCCCATAACGGGGATACGCACGGTTGTAGCTGTTACTTTAATACTGTTATCGCCCATTATTTTCTGGGTTTCCAGTATCATTTTCATTTCTTCCTTGGTGTAACCGTTAGCTGTAAAAACATCTATTTGCGGTATTACATTCAGGTCGATGGTATACGGATAGGCTTTAGGGCCGTCCTCGATACCTTTACGCTCATCAAATAACTGGGCCACAGCTTTTACGCCGGTACCGGTTACCGATTGGTAAGTTGAAACTACCACGCGTTTAATTTTATAACGATCGTGTAATGGTTTTAGGGCCACTACCATTTGTATGGTTGAGCAATTTGGGTTAGCGATGATCTTATCTTCGGCGGTCAACACATTGGCGTTAACCTCAGGCACTACCAGTTTTTTGGTAGGGTCCATGCGCCAGGCCGATGAATTATCAATAACAGTTGTGCCGGCTGCTGCAAAAAGCGGCGCCTGCTCCAATGATGTGCTGCCCCCTGCCGAAAATATGGCAACATCGGGCTTCTGCTTTATCGCATCCTCTACAGAAACTATCTTGTACTGCTTACCCTTAAAAGTGACTTCTTTACCCACACTTTTAGCTGAAGCTACCGGAATTAATTCTGTTACGGGGAAGTTGCGTTCATCAAGAACCTGCAACATTTTGGTGCCCACCAATCCTGTGGCACCCACTACTGCGACTTTCATTGTTTTTTGAATTTGTTTTACGCTTTTACGGCCTTTTATATAGGACCGTGTTTCTAAAAAATTATTTTAATAGTTAAAATGAACAACAAATATGCGATTTTTTTCTGTTTTTATGTCACATATATAGTAAAAATGGTGTAATGTATACACTAACCATTGCGCTTATCTGTCGCATTATTATTACAAAAACGTAATAAACCAATGCTTTAATTTGCAGGTCAAATAAAAACACCAAACGGAAATAAAAGTGTGCTGTGAGCGAATTTTGTTTATAAACCAATTAAACCTAACTCTTATGCAATATTTAGTACTGATACTGGCTATTGCCCTGCTGGGGCTTGCCTGGTTAAATAGCGTTAAATACCGAAAATTAAAAAACAGTGGTAAAATACCACGCATAACCACTGCCCGCAGAAATATTAAATTATACCTTTTATTAGGCCTGACAATGATTTTTGCGTATATATTTATGATAGTAGAGATAGTTTAGGCATTAGCAAAATAAAAATCGGTTTTGGGCAAACGTTTGTTCGTTCAAAATCTATCGGGTTCCGCCCAAATTTCTACCTTTGTGTTTTAACCCTCATTTTAAATGACCGAAAAAATATTGGTTATAGGCGCGAACGGCCAGATCGGCACCGAGCTGGTAACCGCATTACGCAACATCCACGGCGCGGAGCAGGTTATAGCATCTGATATAAACAGCCCCGCCTACGCAATTAGGAATACCGGCCCGTTTGAATTTGTAAACGTGCTTGATAAGGATAACCTGCACCACATATTTCAAAAGCACCAGCCAACACAGGTATATTTACTAGCGGCCATATTATCGGCCGTGGGCGAACAAAAACCCAAAATGGCCTGGGACCTGAACATGACCGGCCTTCTCCATGTACTTGATTTCGCGGTTGAATTTAAAGTTGCCAAAGTTTTCTGGCCAAGTTCCATTGCTGTTTTCGGGCCGCACTCTCCGGCGCATAATACCCCGCAATATTGTGTGATGGACCCTAACACGGTTTACGGCTTTAGCAAACTGGCTGGCGAGCGCTGGTGCGAATATTACTTTAATAAGTACGGGTTGGATGTTCGCAGCTTACGTTATCCCGGCCTTATAGGCTGGCGGGCAAACCCGGGCGGCGGTACTACCGATTACGCAGTACATATATTCCACGAGGCTTTGAAGAAAAGCAAATATGAAAGCTTTCTTTCTGCCGATACCGCTTTGCCCATGATGTACATGGATGACGCCATACGCGCCACTCTTACATTGATGGATGCACCGGCCGAAAAATTAACTATCCGCTCTTCGTACAACCTTGCCGGTATCAGCTTTACGCCTACACAACTTGCCGAAGAAATAAAAAAGGTAATACCCAACTTTGAAATAAGCTACAGCCAAAGCGACCCCCGCCAGGCCATAGCGGACAGCTGGCCAAAATCAATTGATGACAGCTACGCACAAAAAGATTGGGACTGGAAACTACAGTACGATCTTTCTGCCATGAGCAATGATATGCTTACTAACCTAAAAAGTATTATTTAAAAGAAACATATCTATTATATTTGCCCTTTCTGTAATTATCAGCAGAAGGGGCATTTGTATTTATAGCTGCGGCTATGATCTATGAACCATCAACAATGAACTAAAGTATATGGGAAGAGCATTTGAATTCCGTAAAGAAAGAAAATTTAAGCGCTGGGCCAAAATGGCCGTTCAGTTTACCCGCTTGGGTAAGGAAATTGTAATGGCAGTAAAAGCCGGTGGTGGCGATGTGAATACCAACTCGCGCTTACGCACCGCCGTGCAAAACTCCAAGGCTGTAAACATGCCGAAAGACCGGGTTGAGGCCGCTATAAAAAGGGCTACCAGTCGCGATGAAAAGGATTACGAAGAACTGGTATATGAAGGTTATGCACCGCATGGTGTAGCCGTACTTGTTGAGACCGCGACCGACAACACCAACCGTACTGTTGCAAACGTGCGGAGCTATTTTACAAAAACAGGTGGTGCATTGGGAAAAACCGGGTCACTTGATTTTATATTTACACGTAAATCTGTCTTTACATTTGTGCCGGGCGACCGCGACCTGGAAGAACTGGAATTTGAACTGATAGATGCTGGTTTAGAGGACCTTTTTGTTGAGGCCGATGAAGAAGGAAATGATGTAGGTGTTATCCATACCGCTTTTGAGGATTTTGGCAAGATGCAGAAAGCTTTGGAAGAAGCAGGCATTGAAGTAAAATCGGCCAAACTGGAGCGTGTGGCACAATCATTCCATGCAGTAACCGAAGAACAGGTTGCCGATATTATGAAGTTGATAGATAGACTGGAAGAGGACGATGATGTGCAGGCGGTTTATCATAATATGGAGGAGTAGGCCCCTCCCAAACCCTCCCCGGTAGGGAGGGCTTTAAAAAAGGATTTTAAAAAGTCTCCCCTACCGGGGGAGATTTAGAGGGGGCTAATATGGCACTATTCACATCGCGTAAGCAGGAAAAGAAGGTTAAGGTAACATTTGCCAATGGTTTGCTTTTTGTTGAAAAGGAAAATGGCAAGCAGCAAGCTTTTCCGTTGGAGTGGTTCCCCAAATTGCAGGATGCTACCGATGAAGAACGCGAGGACTGGGAGCAAACGCCCAATGGCATACGCTTTAATAAACTGGATACAATAATTCCTTTATAGATGTGAGATATGAGATATTAGACGTGAGATTTAAGTTTCATGTCTCATATCTCAAATCTCATATCTCAAATCTAAGAGAATGGAGTTCGAGGAGTTTTTTAAGAAGAAAAGAATTGACCTGGATGCCTTGCAAAGGGTTGAACCGGCCTTGTTTTCTGAATTTAAAAACCACTTCGGTTTAATGGGCGAAAAAAGTTTCGATCACACAAAAAAATACTGGTTCAATAAACTACGGCTGCAATTCCCCGCACCTGCCGAGGTAAAAACCGAAAAGGTTAAAATTGATAACCCTTTAGCGGAACAAACTATTACCGAAAGCTTAATCGAAGAAACTTTAACACCGCCCAAATTAGGCTTTGTGCCAAAATTTAAAGCGGCGAATATCCCAAAGCCTATTGCGACAGATACCGCCGCTGAAGCTAAACCAGAAGAGCAACCGGCAGCTACTCCTGCACCGAAGCTTGGCTTTACACCAAAATTTAAGGCAGCAACGCCACCCAAGCCAGCGGCTGAACCAGCGAACCTTGCCAAAACAGAAGAAACATCAACACCCGCCCCCAAACTTGGCTTTACACCAAAGTTTAAAGCGGCAAATCCCCCCAAGCCTGCAACTGAACAAACAGAGCCTGCTAAAGCAGAAGAAACGTCAACTCCGACTCCTGCACCCGCGCCCAAACTTGGCTTTACGCCGAAGTTTAAGGCGGCAAACATGCCCAAGCCTGTAGCGGAAACTGATAAACCTGCTTCTACTGAAGAACCGAAAGATACTCCCGAAGCAGAAAGCCCCAAAGCAACACCGGCCTACAAACCGCGTTTTAATATGAAGAATCTTCCCAAAAAAGAGGAATAAAAACTTTAACTTTATTGTAAGGAACTGATCTATCGCCCGACTAAATCCTAAAAAGTCGATAATCTAAATTAGATATGAAAATGAGTTCAGTTAAAATAATGGCAATGATGTGGCTTGTAGCCGCAGCATTAGGGGTAAGCGCTTCTAAAAGCATCACACATATAAAAACTAAAACAAACACTGAAAATAAAGGCTTCGCCGTTGTGGAGTTATTTACCTCAGAGGGCTGCTCAAGCTGTCCGCCTGCTGATGCGGTGATAGCCAAAATCGAGAAAGAAAGCACCGATAAGCCCGTCTACATTTTGGCGTTCCATGTCGACTACTGGAACCGCCTGGGCTGGAAGGATGTGTTCAGCAGTGCTGATTATTCGCACAGGCAAAATCAATATGCAAACTGGCTGCATTTGCAATCGGTTTATACCCCGCAGGTAGTGGTTAACGGTCATACCGAATTTGTAGGTTCGGAGGAAGGCACCTTGCGCAATACCATTAAAACTAACCTGGAAAAAACGCCTGCTGCTAATTTAATGTTAAGTGATATTAAGACAGACGGCGGAAAAGTTAGCGTGCAATACCATACACAAGGTAATACCAGTAACGATGTTTTACTTTTAGCTGTTATTGAAAAGCATGCGCAATCAAACGTGCAAAGGGGAGAGAATAGCGGCCGTACCTTATCGCATGTACAAATTGTTCGCGCTTTTACAAGTACACCGGTAAAATCGGATAATGGCGATGCTTCAATAACCTTACCAAAAGGTTTTGATGCAAAGGGTTTTGAACTTATTGCCTTTTTACAAAACCCGGCTAACGGCGAAATATCGGGTGCGGCAAAAGCAGAATTTTAATTAGATACTAAGTCAGCGATTTTTGATATTTTCACGTAATTATTTATAATGAAGGTAATTAAAGAAAAACACTCCCTGGCCATGCGCTGGTGCCATTGGGTAAACTTCCCAATACTCACTATTATGATATGGAGCGGGATGTTTATTTATTGGGCCAATGATGAGTATTCCATCACCATATTCGGGCACAAATTCGTGCGTTTTTTTCCCGATTGGTATTATAATCTCTTGCACATCCCGGCGCGATTAGCCGAGGGTATGGCATTCCATTTCCTGTTTATGTGGTTTTTTACATTAAATGGTTTATTCTACATTTTGTACACCATCATATCAGGCGAGTGGCGCGAACTCGTACCGCAGAAAAAATCGTTTAAAGAAGCATGGCTGGTGTTGTTGCATGATCTGCATATCCGCAAAATGGCACCGCCACAAAAT
This sequence comes from uncultured Mucilaginibacter sp., assembly GCA_903915155.1. Classification (GTDB taxonomy): domain Bacteria; phylum Bacteroidota; class Bacteroidia; order Sphingobacteriales; family Sphingobacteriaceae; genus Mucilaginibacter. The sequence continues at coordinate 26,225 of CAIWRU010000178.1, read as the reverse complement.
AAATACAATGCTGCGCAGCGCATAGCCTATACAGCCATTATTGTTATGGGCATAGGTTCGGTTATTACCGGGCTGGCCATCTATAAACCCGTACAATTTTATTATTTAACGTGGATATGCGGTGGCTATCATTTTGCACGCATCATACATTTTGCGTTAACGCTTGGTTACGTGTTTTTCTTTGTGATACACGTGGTACAGGTAATATTAGCCGGTTGGAACAATTTCAGGTCGGTTGTATCGGGTTTCGAAGTAGTGAATGAAGAACCAAAAACTGTTGTAGAAAATGAGTAACCGCGCGCCTAAAAAATCACGCAAGGAGTTGTCTGTCGATCAAAAGATAAACAGGCGCAATTTTATTTCTTTTACCGTTTTCGGTGCGTTGGGCGTATCGGCCTATGGCGGATGGCGCTGGCTTTACAATTCGCCTATGGAGCCCGATGGAGGCATTACCGGTAATACCCGCGTGCCTTTACGCAGGGCGCTTAATAAAACCGAGCTGGCTTTCAGGCGGGTGTTCAGCAATAACCACCTGGTTAAAACCTACCCCAAGGAAATGGCCGCAAAATATGTACGCCATAATACCGACATTGGTTCTAAAAGCAAGCTTGATGCAGCTGCATGGCGCTTACAGGTGAGGAAAATATCAGGCGAAATAATGGCCATTTCTATTGATGAAATAAAAGCGCTGCCAAAATTTGATATAGTATATGATTTTAAATGCGTGGAAGGCTGGGACCAGATACAGCATTGGGGTGGTGTACGTTTTGTTGATTTTATAAAGCATTTTGGCCTTGAAGCAGAAACCAAGCTAGACTATGTGGGCATGGAAACCCCCGATAAAGAATATTATATTGGCCTTGACATGCCCAGTGCCATGCACCCTCAAACCGTATTGGCTTATGAAATGAATGAAATGCCTATTCCTGTGAAGCATGGCGCACCATTAAGGCTTATTATCCCCGTAAAATACGGCATAAAAAACCTGAAACGCATAGGCACCATCAGCTTTAGCAACCATCGCCCGCATGATTATTGGGCCGAGCAGGGCTATGATTATTATTCAGGACTATAACTTTGCACAGGTTGCCATAACAACCCGTGCAAAGTCAATCTTTATTCCTGTTCCTGTAATTGAAACTCCTGCTCATCGGCACTTGGGCCGTAACTGCCGGGGATAGGCACATTCAGCAAGCGTAAAAATACGCCCAATTGCGCACGGTGATGTATGGTTTGACTAATAGCTACCCTTACCACTTCGGCTTTGGTTTGCTCCAAATAAATATCTTCCCCATTGCGCAGTACCCATTTTTGCGCCAATACCTCTTCGTTTGTTGTATTTAAACTTTCTTTGGCTGCAGCCAGGTTTTGCTCAAGTTTTGCCAGCAATTCGTCGGTGCTGTTCAAAAGTTCCGGTTTATAGGCATTTTTGGCAAAATCCAATTCATCGGTATTAATGGCCAACGGAATCCATTCGGGTAGTTCGGCAATGTGGGTTGCCAGTTGGCGGATGGTCATGCTTTTGGGGTGCGGCTGCCAATCGAATTTATCGTTTGGTATGATGCTCAAAAATTTACGGGTAGTTTGGGCTTCCTGCTCAACTTCGTTTAAAAACATTTGAATGATTTGCATAGCTTTAGTTTTTTTAAGTTTTACAATACAAATAAACCATGCGGTAATGACAGCCCTATGTCAGCAGCGTTTTTTAGTAGCAAGTATTTAGTAGCAAGTGGTAAGATCTTGCTATTTTTTGTCTTGATACTTGATACCAGCTACTAAATACTTAGTAATAATAAATCGCAACTGCGCCTATCTAACGTATATTGTATTATGAAAACGATCAACCTTAAAAACGCTTTATTTATTTTGGCTTTTATACTGCTGTGTTTCGGCAGTAACAGCCATGCCCGAACTGCCGACAAAACCCTGATAGTGGGCGACAATGTACCCTCATTTACACTAACCGATCAGGACGGCAAAACATTCAACGTCCGTGATTATATTGGCAAAAAAGTATTGGTGATCTATTTTTATCCAAAGGATGAAAGCATGGTTTGCACCAAAGAGGCCTGCGCTTTTCGCGATAGTTTCGACGCTTTCACCAAAGCCGGGGCAATGGTTATTGGCGTAAACGGTGGTACAGTTGCGAGTCATAAAGAGTTCCAGCAACACTACAAACTGCCATTTACTTTGCTAAGCGACCCCGGTAATAAAGTATATAACCTGTTCGGCGTACAAGGGAAGATGTTTTTCAGCGGGCGCGAAACTTTTGTTATCGACCTGAAAGGAAAAATAGTTTATACCCACGAAGCCATGCTGCAAGGCAAGGAACATGCCGACGATGCCCTGCAATTTATAATAGCGGCCAACAAAAAATAATATGGTAAACTTTCTCAAGGTGCTTTTTAGCCTGCTTTTTTTATGGATGTGCTACACGGTGATCAGCACAAGCATGGCCAGCAACCTGTTTAGCCAGTGGGATTTTTTAGGCGGCATACCCTGGATGCGCGCCACTCTTTGGGATTTTTACGCCAACGTAACCGTAATTTTTGTATGGCTGTGTTATAAAGAAAACAAGTTGTACCTCAAGATCATTTGGTTAATATTATTGGTTACATTGGGTAGCATTGCCAGTTGCGCTTATATGCTTATACAGCTTTTTAAGCTAAAACCCGGCGAGGGATTAAAAGAACTTTTCAGCAAACAAAATGGATAACAGCTCATTGCTAAGTTTGGCGCTATACAGCCTTGTAACCTGCTGCTTTATTATGTTTTTGGTGTGGCTATGGTCGTACAAAATAAAGAACGCGGGTGTGGTTGACATATTCTGGTCGTACAATTTCCCGGTCATCGCCATCATCCTGTTCCTATTCGCGCCGGGGTTTGAGCCACGCAAGATATTATTATGCAGCATGGTAGTGATAGCCGGCTTGCGCTTAGGTACCCATTTGGCTATCAGGATATTTAAGCATCTGCACGAAGAAGAACCACGCTACAAACAAATACGCGAGGATTGGGGCAAAAACGCCGAACCAAAAATGGCAGGCTTTTTCCAGATGCAGGCGGCATCAAATGTGCTGCTGGCCATCCCGTTCTTTATCAGCGCCATGAATACAAACCCGGTAATATCGCCACTGGAATATGCCGGGGCCATTTTATGGGCCATAAGCGTTTTGGGCGAGGCGATAGCAGATCAGCAACTGGCTAACTTTAAAAAAAACGCTGCTAACAAAGGCAAAGTATGCGATACCGGCCTTTGGAACTATTCGCGCCACCCAAATTATTTTTTTGAATGGCTGATGTGGTTCTCGTACTTCATTTTCGCGCTGACATCGCCGTATGGCTATATTGCCATCATCAGCCCGGCCATTATTTTATTTTTATTGCTGAAGGTAACAGGGATACCAACAACCGAGCAGCAATCATTAAAAACAAAAGGCGATGCTTACCGGGCATACCAAAAAAGCACGAGTGTTTTTGTTCCATGGTTTAAAAAGGGATAAACCGCAATTGTGCGCCGCATTATTCGTTTTTTCCGAAGCATGGGCATAAAAAGTTTCCCCATTCAACACAATTCCTCCAAAAAAACGTTCAATTGCTTTAGTTTTATTAAAATTGCATAATGAAGAAGCTTTTACTTTTTGCGTTGTTACTACCATTATTTGCTAATGCACAGGCCATTAAAAACCTCGACCTCAAAAACGGTTTCCTGCAATTCCACTTAGGCGATAGCCTTTCAAAATATAAAGGGCAAATTTATGTTCCGCTTGAAAAACACCCCGATGAGAATGAGGTGCAGCCCAAAGCCAATTCCCTTCATAAATATTTCGACAGGGTGGTATTGGTAAGCGAACATGGCATAGTGACCGAGATACACTTGTACCTGCGCGATGAAGGCAGTATAATATATATCGACGGCCTGATAAAACAAGCTTATGGCTGGGGCGAGGAATTAGATAATCCTGATAAAAACGCGGAGGGTACACACCTGGTATGTACCGTTTGGTCGGGGCAGCGTGTAACCATGCTGATGCTTCAAAACAACATTAACCGTATAGTAGGCAACACCATGACGCGCGGCCGCATACAATCCATCATGTTTAAAAAGGCCGGCAATGCTAAGGTTGAAGGAACCCTGCCTGATGGATTTGCGCTTTAGTGGCAATTCAAAAAAGGGAGAAGCGTAAAACAACCCCCTTTATAATTATGATACCTAAGTGGCTATTGCCATTGGTTTTTTAGCACCCTGTATTGCTCAAGTTCTTCAACCGAAAGGTGTTCCATTATATTTATTGATTTGCCGTTTAAGTTGCTAAAAGCGTAGTTGCTTTTTGCAGCGGTATCAAAAAACTGGATATTATACTTGTTCTTAAGCGCCTCGTTTTGGGCAACTATCTCTGCGAATTTAGTCCTGAAATTCTCTTTCTGACTTACAGTAGCGAATGTTTTTTGTGTCTTCATGATAATAAAAAAAGCATCCTTCGTAAATGAAGGATGCTTTACGATGAATTTATATAGTGATTAAGCTACTTTTACATTTACCGCGTTAGGGCCTTTTTTACCCTGTTCAACTTCGTACTCAACGCTGTCATTCTCACGAATGCCATCAATAAGTCCGCTTGAGTGAACAAAAACTTCACTTCCACCACTACTTGGGGTGATAAAACCGAAGCCTTTTGTTTCATTAAAAAATTTTACTGTTCCTTTTTGCATTATATTTTATTTAATTATTGTGGCAAGATACACATATTATTTGACAATTACCGTAACTAATTAAAATACAGGAAAATATGACTTGAATATAAGCCTAATTAAGAATCCGACAAAGTTTGCAGTATTTCAAAAACTCCCCCTTGCGCCACCGCTAAAGCTAAGGCGACACGCGGTCAGGGGGTTGGGGGGCTTGCATGCCCTACAAACAGCAGAGTTTTTGTTTGGGGGATGATGATGTGCATTTCGCGCATACCATATTCACGGTCAAACGGCGCGCGTACTTTTATGCCAGTTAGCTTGTCTTTTATCTCTTCCCACATTACGTCAATATTATCTACTTCCAGGTAAAATTCCATTTCGCCAATGTCGGTACCTGCAGGCAGAATATGAACGGCGTGTTTGTCCTTATATAAAATGGCATAACCATCTTCGTTCATAAAAGGGGTAAACTCCAATATATCAACAAAAAATGCCACCGTTTCTTTTATATTGTACGATGGTATCATGGGGCTGATGTGAAGTGCCTGGTACATATTACAATAAAATATAAGAGTTCCTTATCAATTTAAATAACAATGGGCTCAGATCAGTTAACAGGGCCACGCGCACATTGTTTACATAACGGCCCGCATGTGCCACACTTTTTACTATCATTGGCCCTTCCAGTCGCGTTGCCGAATAAAATTTAAGGTCGAGCTGTTTTTGCATGGGCCGGATCACGAAAAATGTTTGCTTATGCACAAACACAATACAATTGGGGCTTGTGCTTACCAGTACGCCATCCCAATCGGCAACTTCGGCTAAAATCTTATCAAACACCAAAACCAGTTCAGGCGGCCTACCGGCGAACAAAGTGTCCAAACTTATTTTTGCGCAATAATGTCGCTGCTTTTCATTTACAAGCTCACGTTCGCATTTGGGGCAGGTCCAGCTCATGGGGTGTTTACTTGTATTAAAGTTAGTGAATTATGCCGACTAAGTCCCCCACAAGGCGTAAATACATGGTTAACACAATTAACCCCTTTTGTTTATTAAACTATTGATTATCAATATATTAATTGGTAAATAGGTCGAAATTGTGTTAAGTTATGTTAACCTTATTTAGTTTTAGTCGTATCCTCAAACTCCTCATCCACACTTTCGCGCAGGTCGTACAGCAGCCATTGTTTTTTGGCGATGGCCTGTGTTTTAGAGTGCAGCAGGTTGATAAAGTCCTTTACCCCAACGGGTTCGTTACCATTGCCGTGTATCAGCACAATACTTCCCGCCTGCGGTTGCTGTCCCTTAGCCAGCCATGCGTCAGTCCCCACGGGGATTAACCCGAGATCAGTTATACGGTAAACTAATTGCTGATCAGACACCAGTCCCGGGAACCTAAAAAACACAGAAGGTAGCAAGCCATTTTTGAGCATGGCTTTTTCTGTTTCAAGCACTTCATAATTAATATCGGTGCCGGGTTCAAGCAAAAAGTTCTCTTTTAGTGGTTGTTTTAAGCTAACGCGATGGTTAAAGGAATGGTTTATCCAGGTGATATAGATCTCTTTATTCGCCTGCATCTTTTTCAACCAATCCAGGTCCTGCGGATGCTGACGCATCCATACGCCGGTGATTGATAACGCCACAGGTACAGGCCTCTCCACCTTTTTGAATTCAGCGATAAGATCGGTGAATATCACTTTATCCAGCGGGCGGTGCGATGGGCAAAGGTCGGCCGTTAAGCTGATACCTGTTTCTTTAGGTATGCCCGCTTCAATACCGGCATCCTGTATGGCTACCGATTGTTTTTCAGCTTTCTTCAATGCCTTTTGATAAGGGGTAGTAATAAAGAACGCTCGTGCCTGGGTCATACTCATGGGCCGCACCTGGTAAAAATCGCTTTCGTCAATACGGGTTTCCAATGTTTGCGGGTTTACGAGCAACAGGTAATGTTTACCGTAATTGTCGAAACTGCGCAGTATCATCAGTTCGCGCGGCAAGTGCGTGGCAACGCCATAGTAAGCTTTGTAATTTTCTATTTTGGTGAAATTGGCCTGTGCATTTACAACAAAGGCTGATGCGCTTAGTAGCAGCGAAAACAATATAAACTTTAGCCTTTTTTTCATACCTGCATGTAAATAACCGCAATCATAAAAATGTTTTATATGTTAATAAAGTATTTAATGATATTTACCGAGGCAAAATTATAAATACAAATGACCCGTTTATCCGTCAACATAAATAAAATTGCAACGCTGCGTAATTCGCGCGGGGGGAATAATCCTAACCTGGTACAGGTAGCCCTTGATTGTGAAAAATTTGGAGCGCAGGGTATCACCGTGCATCCGCGCCCCGACGAAAGGCACATCAGGTACAATGATGTTTTCGACCTTAAAAAAGTGATAACAACTGAATTTAATATCGAAGGCAATTGCCAGGAGCAAAAATTTATCGACCTGGTATTAGCCACTCAACCCGCGCAGGTAACTTTGGTGCCCGATGTTTTAGGACAGATAACATCAAACCACGGCTGGGACACCATTGCTAACCACGATTATTTAACCGACATGATAGCGGTATTTAAAGATGCGGGCATACGGGTTTCCATATTTGTCGATCCTGTACCTGCCATGGTTGAAGGTGCAGCAAAAACAGGTACCGACCGCATTGAGCTATATACTGAAGGCTATGCAAGTCATTACCAACAGGGCAGGGAGATAGCCATAGCAACTTATGTTGAAGCAGCAAAGGTGGCACAGCAAGCCGGGCTAGGCATAAACGCCGGGCACGACCTCGACCTGCATAACCTTAAATATTTCGCCGAAAACGTACCGGGTCTGCTTGAAGTAAGCATAGGCCATGCTTTAATAAGCGATGCCTTATACTATGGTTTGGAAAATACTGTGCAGATGTATTTAAGGCAATTGGCTAGTGCTTGAACTTAGGCGTTTGAAACAATTTTAATCGAACAAAGAATACTATATTAATGCAATGTAAAAACCACGCAAGCGTGTGTTTACTCATTGTTACTCATTGTCTAAAATTGTACCTTTGCGGCTAATTAACTGCCCTCATAGTTCGCATGAAGCTAAACATAGATTACCAGGAGAAATTCCAGTCGAGGCATATTGCCCCTAACCCGGCCGATACTGCCCAAATGTTAAAAACCATCGGCGTAAACTCGCTCGATGAATTGATAGATCAAACCGTTCCTGCGGGTATAAGGCTAAAAAAGCCATTAAACTTACCCGCGGCGAAAAGTGAGTTCGATTACCTGAACACACTAAAACAAACCGCATCAAAAAACAAAGTATTTAAATCGTACATAGGCCAGGGTTATTATGATGTGATAGTACCGGGCGTAATACAGCGTAATATACTGGAAAACCCCGGATGGTATACCCAATATACTCCCTACCAGGCCGAGATAGCTCAGGGCCGTCTACAGGCGCTATTAAATTTCCAAACCATGGTGGTAGATCTTACCGGGATGGAAATTGCCAATGCATCGTTATTAGATGAAGGCACCGCTGCTGCCGAGGCTATGTTTATGCAATACAGCTTGCGCAAGAACCAAAACGCGAACATTTTCTTTGTATCGCAGGAATTATACCCGCAAACCATTGATATTTTAAAAACCCGCGCTCAGCCTTACGGCATTGAGTTGCTGATAGGCGATCACCAAACCACCGAACTTACCGAAAACATGTTTGGTGCGATAGTGCAATATCCAGCAGGCGAAGGCGAAGTTTACAACTATACTGATTATGCTGCCAAAGCACACGAAAAAGGTATAAAACTAACCGTAGTTGCCGACCTGATGAGCCTGGTGCTTTTAACGCCTCCGGGCGAATGGGGTGCTGATATTGTTGTTGGTAATACCCAGCGGTTTGGTGTACCGATGGGCTTTGGTGGCCCACATGCTGCATTTTTCGCTACTAAAGAAGAATATAAACGCTCTATGCCCGGCCGTATAATCGGGGTCACCATTGATAGTGCGGGCGATTATGCCCTGCGCATGGCTTTACAAACCCGTGAGCAGCATATCCGCAGGGATAAAGCTACCTCGAACATTTGTACCGCACAGGCATTACTGGCTATTATGGCCGGTATGTATGCTGTTTACCATGGCCCTGAAGGTTTGAAAATGATAGCCCAAAGAATACATGGCTTAGCTGTATTACTGGCCGATTCGTTAGAAGAATTAGGCTACAAACAGCTGAACAAATCATTCTTCGACACCGTGAAGTTTGACCTGGGCGATTTGGTTGGCCCGATACACGGCGAAGCGCTTAACAATGAAATGAACCTGCACTATAAGGGTTCGATAGTTACTATTTCTCTGGATGAGACCACATCGCCGGAGGATATAAAAACCATAGTTAGGTTCTTTGCCAAAGTGAAAGGCAAAAATCTTAATGACGTAAATATTGATGAGCTGAAAGGCAACATTAAAACCGTTATCCCTGCCGCGCAACAACGTACATCAGCTTATTTAACACACCCGTTATTCAATACGCACCATTCAGAACATGAAATGCTGCGTTATATAAAATCATTGGAAACCAAGGACCTTTCGCTTTGCCATTCCATGATCGCACTGGGTTCATGTACTATGAAACTGAACGCCACCACCGAAATGGTACCGGTTACCTGGGCGGAATTCAGCAAAATGCACCCCTTTGCTCCTGCCGACCAAACCGGCGGTTATATGCAGCTGTTTGATGAACTGAATAACTGGCTAAGCGAGATTACCGGCTTTGCCGCTATGAGCCTGCAACCAAATGCCGGCGCACAAGGCGAATATGCCGGGCTAATGGTTATCCGCGCTTTTCATAACGACAGAGGCGAGGGGCACCGCAATATTGCCCTTATACCATCATCGGCACATGGCACTAACCCTGCATCGGCTGCTATGGCAGGGATGAAGATAGTTGTAGTGCGCTGCGATGATAATGGCAATATTGACGTTGCCGACCTGAAAGCCAAAGCCGAACAGTATAAAAATGAATTATCGTGCCTGATGGTTACTTACCCATCAACACATGGTGTTTTCGAGGAATCGATCATCGAGATCTGTGACATCATACACCAGAATGGCGGACAGGTATATATGGATGGCGCCAACATGAACGCGCAGGTGGGGCTCACCAGCCCGGCCAATATAGGCGCCGATGTTTGTCACTTAAACTTGCATAAAACCTTCTGCATACCGCATGGCGGCGGCGGGCCGGGCATGGGGCCAATCGGCGTTGCCAAACACCTGGTTCCATTTTTACCGGGCCACGCTGTTGTTGATATTGATAAGGGTAAATCTATCCACGCCGTATCATCGGCACCGTGGGGTTCGGCATCAATATTAATTATATCGCACGCTTATATAGCCATGATGGGCGGCGATGGTTTAACCAATGCTACACGTTATGCTATTTTAAATGCCAACTATATCAAAACACGGTTGCAACACCATTACCCTGTGCTATACACAGGTTCGCATGGCCGTTGCGCGCATGAAATGATACTGGATTGTCGCGCGTTCAAGAGCTTTGGTATTGAGGTTACTGATATTGCCAAACGTTTGATGGATTATGGCTTCCACGCTCCTACTGTATCATTCCCGGTTGCTGGCACTGTTATGGTTGAGCCTACCGAATCAGAACCAAAGCACGAGCTGGATAGGTTCTGTGATGCCATGATAGCCATACGCCACGAAATCGACGACGTGGAAAAAGGATTATCATACAAAACAGACAACCCGTTAAAAAATGCGCCACATACAGCCGCTGTAATTACAGCTAACGAATGGGCACATCCTTACACCCGCCAAAAAGCAGCCTTCCCGCTGCCTTACGTGGCGGCCTACAAATTCTGGCCGTCAGTTGGCAGGGTTAACGATACCTATGGCGACAGAACGCTGATATGCTCATGTCCGCCGTTAACAGACTACGAGTTTGAGGAAAGTGAAGTAACCACACCCGAATACGGCACCTGAAATTAAGCCCTGTTTGTAAATTTTTTATTACAAAAGACCTCCTCACCGGAGGTCTTTTTTTGTTTCAATTCAAAAGTGAAAAGGTGATATTTTAGCTATAATATGGCAAACTAGTACCATACGCCCTGATTTTAGAATTATTCATATGCCACAGCATCAGGGCTGTAACCTTTGCCACAGGCTTAAAACATCCTCCCGCTGGTTTTACCGTTAAGGTTTTTTGTTTTTACATTGTAACTTATGGCAATACTTATGCGTATATTTATTATTTAACTATTAATACAAGTTTTTCGTTTATCACCGTTTTAGCTGTATAACTTTTTATTTTATAGTTGCGTATAACGAATAGGAATTTAAAAAACATGAGCAGTATTAACCAGCCCGTAAGCATATTATTAGTTGATGACGACGAGATAAACAACTTTATTTCAATCAAACTAATAAAAAAAGCCTTATTGAACACCGAGATCATGGCTTGCCTTAACGGAAGGTTCGCTATCGATCAGCTATTAAGCATCCAGAAAAAAGACCCTTCGAAATTACCTGATTATATTTTGCTCGATATAAACATGCCCATTATGAACGGCTGGGAGTTTTTGGACGAATATAAACGCCTGAACATCGATCCGTTAGGCAAAAGCAAGATATACATTATTTCATCGTCGGTTTTCAGCAACGACATCAACAAGGCACGTTCATACCCGCTCGTAAAAAGCTTTATCTCGAAACCATTAAGCGTTGAGAAGATAAAAGAGATGTTTGAAACCGAAAAACAGCTTTAGGCAGGTTTAACTGTAAAGTGTTCATCGGCATAAATAACCTCTCCTACGGTTATCGACTTTGCATGATAAAATAAACATATCCACCCTTCGGCGGCCGCTTTTTTACCATAAATTTCACGCAGTTCCATTGATTTTCGGCCATCGTAATCATATTTGGCTATAAATCTCCGTATCAATTGTTCGGGTTCGGGCAACTCATCGCCACCAAAAAAAGCTTTTTGTCCTTCACTTTCAATCCAAAATACTTGGTGATAAGGGCAATGTCCGCCTGAAAGTTCATACTTTATATCCGGTTGCAATTCGCCAGAGCCATCAACCAGTTGTATTTCTACCTTATCTTGCAAAGCTTCAAAAATTTCTTTGTGGTATGATGATGACTTACCCGTTAAACCAAATTCCCACTCGCCCTTTTGTATCACATGCTTTGCATGCGGGAAACTGGGTTCCAACTTGCCGTTTCGTTCAACTACCAGGCCACCCGAATGGTCATAATGCAAATGCGACATCAATACCTGCGTAACATCCTCAGGCTCGAAGCCCGCGTTGCGGATATGCTGATGCAGAAAAAGTTCATCGCGGGTATCCTTATAGCCAAGACCGGTATCGAGCAATAGCAGATCGGTATCAGTTTTAACCAAAACAGGGTTTACATGTATAAATAATGAAGCGGGCCTGTCTTTAGGGTTATCGGTTTGCGGATCAAAAGGCACAAACTTTTTCGATGCATCAACTGAATAGGAGCCTTCGCCGAGGGGGAAAATTTGCATGGTTATTAGTATATGTGCAAATATGCAGATTTGTGGATATGCAGATGTTTAATTGATGTAAAATATGCAGATTCGCAAATGATTTTCAATTAGTAAGTTATCCATGATTTGGGCGAAAAATCTGCACATCCGCACATTTGCACATCTGCATATCCGCACATTTTGCCTTATATTTACTGTTTAAAGCAACAAAAATATGCAAAAACGGTGGGCGATACGGGAAAATACCGATGAAGAGGCGATAAGCCTTTTAGCTGCCGGGCTTAATATTGATGCTGTTTTAAGTAAACTGTTGGTACAAAGGGGTATTGATAATTACGACGATGCAAAATACTTCTTCCGGCCCGACCACAGGCACCTGCATGATCCCTTCCTGATGAAGGATATGGAGAAGGCCGTCGAACGTATCGAAAGTGCTTTACTACAGAATGAAAAGGTTTTGATATATGGTGACTATGACGTTGACGGCACCACGGCGGTGGCATTGGTCTATGGCTTTTTTAAACATCATCACCATAACCTGGAATATTATGTGCCCGACCGTTATAAGGAAGGTTACGGCATATCAACGCAAGGCATCGATTACGCTGCCGATAATGGCTTTACGCTGATAATAGCATTGGATTGCGGCATAAAATCGGTGGATAAGGTGGCTTATGCAGCTGAAAAAGGCATCGATTTTATCATTTGCGACCACCATACGCCTGGCGAAGAAATACCTGCTGCGGTTGCGGTGCTCGACCCCAAACGCGCGGATTGTGAATACCCTTACAAGGAATTATCGGGCTGTGGTATAGGCTTTAAGCTGATACAGGCATTTGCCGAACATAATGATATTCCGTTTGATGAAGTGAGCTGCTATTTCGACTTGGTGGCCATAAGTATTGCCTGCGATATTGTGCATATTACCGGTGAGAACCGGGTATTGGCTTACTACGGCTTGCATAAAATAAACAATAATCCCTGCATGGGTGTAAAAACACTGATGGATGTGGCCGGCAAAAGCACCAATTATACAATATCCGACATTGTGTTTTTATTGGGGCCGCGTATTAACGCTGCCGGGCGTATTGATGATGCCAAGCACGCCGTTGAACTGCTCATCGCCTGTAACGAGGACCATGCAAAATTAAAAAGCGACCTCATCAACCTAAAAAATACGGAACGCAAAGGGCACGACCTGTCCATAACCGATGAGGCGTTGAGCATGATAGATAATGATGATGTATTGATAAGGCGCAAATCGACCGTAGTATTTAACGAGAATTGGCACAAAGGGGTAATAGGCATTGTAGCATCGCGGCTTACGGAAAAATATTACCGCCCTACAGTGGTGCTAACCCGCTCAAATGGGCATGTGGCGGGTTCAGCGCGGTCGGTGTTGGGGTATGATTTGTATGAGGCGCTGTGTGGTTGCAGCGATCTGCTGCTGCAATTTGGCGGGCATAAATACGCAGCGGGCCTCACCATGGAACCCGAAAATGTGGAAGCGTTTATCGACCGGTTTGAGGAAGTTGTGAGCGCCAGCATTACTCCCGAGCAATTGATTCAGCAAATACAAATTGACGCGGAATTGGAGCTGGCACAAATTCAGCCTAAGTTTTTCAGGGTGCTGAACCAGTTTGCGCCGTTCGGGCCCGAGAACATGTCGCCCGTATTCATAACTAAAAATGTGTATGTTAGCGGCTATGCCAACGTGGTTGGCGGCAAGCATTTGAAAATGGCGGTGATGCAAAAAGGCACGCCGGCGTTTGATTGCATAGCCTTTAGTCACGGCGAATATGCCGATAAAATAAAAAAAGATGTACCTTTTGATATTTGTTATAGCATTGAGGAAAATATTTGGCGGGAAAAACGTTCTATACAGTTGAATGTAAAGGGGATCAGGGTTCAGCCCCTCCCAAACCCTCCCCGGTAGGGAGGGCTTTAAAAACTAATTATAAAAAAGTCTCCCCTACCGGGGGAGATTTAGAGGGGGCTTCAATGAAGTTAAGAGCAGATCATCTATTAAAAAAATATAAGCAGCGCACAGTGGTGAACGATGTATCGTTCGAGGTTTCACAAGGCGAGATAGTGGGTTTATTGGGGCCGAATGGCGCGGGTAAAACCACCTCATTCTATATGATAGTGGGGTTGATAAAACCTAACGAGGGTACAATTTACCTGGATGATCAGAACATTACTACCGACCCGATGTACCGTCGTGCCCAAAAAGGGATCGGTTATTTGGCGCAGGAAGCGTCGGTTTTCAGGAAACTGTCGGTTGAAGATAACATAAAGGCGGTACTGGAAATGGGCGACATGACCCGTGAGCGCCAGCAGGAAAAACTGGAAGAACTGATAGACGAATTTAGTTTGCACAAAGTGCGCCGTAACCGGGGCGACCTGCTTTCGGGTGGTGAACGCCGCCGTACCGAGATAGCCCGCGCGCTTGCCGCCGAACCTAATTTTATATTGTTGGATGAGCCCTTTGCCGGGGTTGACCCTATTGCGGTAGAGGAGATACAAGCCATGGTTGCCAAGTTAAGGCACCGCAACATCGGTATTTTGATAACCGACCACAACGTGCAGGAAACGCTGTCGATTACCGACCGTGCTTACCTGCTTTTTGAGGGGAAGATACTGGAATCGGGTGTGCCGGAAGTACTTGCTGCTAATGAAATGGTTCGGAAAGTGTATCTTGGTGCTAACTTTGTGCTGAAAAGGAAAACTTTCGCCCAATAAACCAAAATAACCGTTTATGCCAATTTTTAACTCCGTTTTTACCTGGTTCATGAAAAAGCGTATCCACCAGATAGAGCTTTTTATGAAATACCCTAACGAGGTACAGGAAGAATGGTTTGAACAATTGATATCGGGTGCCGAACAAACCGAGTGGGGCAAGCTTTACCAATACAAAAGCATTAATACCCTTACCCAGTTTAAACAACGTGTACCCATCCAAAACTACGATACCCTTAAACCCTATATCGAACGCATGCTTAAGGGCGAGCAGAATGTGTTATGGCATTCGGGTATTAGGTGGTTTGCCAAATCATCGGGCACTACGAGCGATCGCAGTAAATTTATCCCGGTAAGTGAGGAATCATTAGAGGAATGCCACTTAAAGGGCGGCAAGGATATGCTTACGCTGTATTTTAATGAAAGGCCCGACGCCCGCATATTTACGGGCAAAAGCCTTACCCTCGGCGGCAGTAACCAGGTTAACCAATTGCATCCCGATGCTTCGTTTGGCGATCTATCGGCAGTAATTATGAAGAATCTGCCGCTTTGGGCCGAGTTTTACCGTACACCCCATTTAGATATTGCGCTGATAGAAGACTTCGAGGAAAAGATAGAAAAAATGGCGCATGCCACCATTGATGTAAATGTAACGAGCATCAGCGGCGTACCTACCTGGAACTTATTATTATTTAAGCGTATACTGGAGATAACCGGCAAAAAGAACCTGCTTGAAGTATGGCCAAACCTGGAACTCTATTTTCACGGCGCGGTTAATTTCACCCCCTATCGCGAGCAGTTTAAAAAGCTGATACCTAACGATGATATGTATTACCTGGAAACCTATAACGCCTCCGAAGGCTTTTTTGGGATACAGGACAGCTTCGACAGTGGCGATATGCTGCTTATGCTGGATTACGGCATATTTTACGAGTTTTTACCGCTGGAACATCTGCACGATGATAACCCCAAAACACTAACCCTTGACGAGGTAGAGCTGGATAAAAATTACGCGCTTATCATCAGCACTAACGCGGGTCTGTGGCGTTATATGATAGGCGATACGGTACGCTTTACATCGCTTGCGCCTTATCGCATACAAATCACAGGTCGTACCAAACATTTCATCAATGCCTTTGGCGAGGAGCTGATCATCGATAACGCTGAACGTGCCTTGGCCGAAGCCTGCAGCCAGACCGGGGCCATCATCCGCGATTATACCGCCGCGCCGGTTTATTTTAACGGCGACGAATGCGGTGCGCATGAATGGATCATAGAGTTTGAGAAAAAGCCGGCGGAGTTCGATCGTTTTATCGACCTGCTGGATGAAACCTTGCGGCGCATAAATTCGGATTACGATGCCAAACGTTTTAAGGATATGGCATTACGCCGCCCCATAGTGCGCCGTGCCCCTGAAGGCACTTTTTTTAACTGGCTGAAAGAAAAAGGCAAACTTGGCGGTCAAAATAAAGTCCCACGCCTGGCTAATAATCGCGAATATGTAGACAGTATTTTAAAGATGATGGAGTTGGTGGGGTAATCAAAACATTTCTTCCCTGTATAACAATACGTTTTAGCAGGATTTTCCGTTATATTTGTATACCATAATTAACCTGCATATTCCTGTTTATTTATTGAAAAAAGAGATGAAAGTAATTCTATCTATATTAATTGTTGCCCTATGTTTTTTCGGCTGTAAAAAGAACAATGTTACGCCGCCATCTATCACCGGCTTATGGGAATTGCGCAACATTATCAACGGCAGCTCAAGCAGCGATTCGACCTATGCTGCTGGGAACGGCAACGTTTACCAGTTTAACAGCAACAACACTTACGCTAAGTTTAAAGACGATACGGTTTTAATTTCAAAAGGCACTTTTGTTATTAATCCCAACGCCACCACGGTTGACCACGTCAGCTACAATACCATCACTTTCGACGGTAATAGCGCAACTACGCAGGTAGTACAGGTTGCCAATGGCAATACGCTTTCCTTAGGCCTTACTTATAATGGCGGGACAGCCTATTTGTATGCTAAGGTGCCATGAGATAGTTATTAACTACCTGCACATCTCCCATAGCTTCACCGTTTCAACCGCTTCCTTCACATCATGCACCCGTAAAATATTAGCGCCTTTGGTTAGGGCTATTGCATTCAGGGCTGTAGTGCCATTCAAAGCCTCATCGGCGGTTATGCCCAGGGTTTTATAGATCATATTTTTGCGCGATACACCAACCAACAATGGCAATTGCAGTACATTAAAATCCTGTAAGCGCTGCATCAGCGCATAGCTGTGTTCCGCTTTTTTGGCAAAGCCGAAGCCGGGGTCGAGGATCACATCCTTCACGCCAAGCTCTTTTAACTGATGGTATTTATCAGTAAAATAATCAAACACTTCATCAAATACATTTTCATAATTAGCCATTTGTTTCATATTCTGCGGGGTGCCTTTCATGTGCATTAAAATATAAGGCACGTGCAAATCCGCCACGGTTGAAAACATATCAGCATCCAGCTCACCACCTGAAATATCATTAATAATATGCGCACCCGCTTTAATAGCTTCCTGTGCAACTGTGGCACGGAAGGTATCTATCGACAAAACAGCATCCGGAAAATCCTTTGCAATAGCCTCAACCGCTGGTAACAACCTGTCCGTTTCTTCCTGTACTGAAATATCAGTTGCACCAGGACGCGAGGAGTAAGCGCCTAGGTCTAAAAAAGTGGCACCATCCGTCAGCATTTTTTGGGCCTGGAGCAATATGGCATCCATATTCTGTTTGCGGCTGTCGGCATAAAATGAGTCTGGTGTAAGGTTGATAATGCCCATCACTTTCGGGGTGCTGAGGTCTATCAATTTACCACCTGCGTTCAGGGTTACCTTTTTATGAAAAAATGTATCTTTAGCCACGGATATTTTGTTGTAGGTTGATCACGTTTTAAAGCTATAAAGTTAATTATATCTTTAACAACAACGGGCCTGCAACATACAACACATAACATTACAAACTTGAGCAACACATCAACTGAATACGACGCAGTAATTAATACCTGCAAAGGGCTGTTTATAAAAAAGACCATCGACTATGGTACTGCCTGGCGCATATTGCGGCCGGAATCCATTACCGACCAGATATTTATCAAAGCCCAGCGCATCCGTACCCTTGAAGAAAAGAAAATATCGAAAGTTGGCGAAGATATCACCAGCGAATATATTGGCATTGTGAATTATTGCGTTATTGCCATGATGCAGTTGGATAGTGGCCCCGAAACACCACTGGAAATACTTGCCGACGATGTTAGTCGCATGTTTGACGAAAAGGTAAAGGAAACCAAGGACCTGATGTTTGCCAAGAACCATGATTATGGCGAAGCATGGCGCGATATGCGTATCAGCTCATTGACTGACTTGATATTGATGAAGATACTTCGTGTAAAACAAATAGAAGATAACAAAGGGCAAACACTGGCGTCGGAAGGTATTAAGGCTAATTACCAGGATATGCTGAATTATTC
The DNA here is from genome assembly GCA_903915155.1 of uncultured Mucilaginibacter sp. Lineage (GTDB taxonomy): Bacteria > Bacteroidota > Bacteroidia > Sphingobacteriales > Sphingobacteriaceae > Mucilaginibacter. The sequence goes on along the minus strand of CAIWRU010000178.1, from coordinate 7,757 downwards.
GGTGTTCGCATTGATAAAACTAACCCCTTAGCCCCCTAACCCCCTAAAGGGGGAACAAATATTATGGCAAATAAAAAATCAAATAATAGTTCAGTATCAGTTTGGATATGGGTGGCACGCATTTTTGTGGGCCTGCTGTTTATTTTTTCAGGGCTGATAAAGGCTAACGACCCACTCGGGTTCTCGTATAAGCTGGTTGAATATTTCGAGGTTTTTCATATTACCTTTTTAAACTCCCTGGCGCTAAGCATGGCAATTGTACTCTGCTCGCTCGAAATGATACTGGGTTTTGCATTGCTTATTGGTGTGCGTAGTAAACAGGTAGCATGGGGTTTATTGCTGCTTATTATTTTCTTCGCGTTCCTCACCTTTTATTCTGCGGCGTTTAAGGTGGTGCAAACCTGTGGCTGCTTTGGCGATGCTATTGTGCTTACTCCGTGGCAATCGTTCAGCAAGGATTTGGTGCTGCTGTTGCTCATTATTGTCCTGTTTAAAAACAGGACTAAGATCCATCCTGTATTCAGCTCAAAAACGAGTGACAGGCTACTAATTGTAACAGCTATATTATCGTTAGGTGTGGGTATTTACAGTTACAACTTTTTACCGGTGCTTGATTTTTTAGCGTATAAAGTGGGTGCAAACATCCCCGATGAAATGAAGACCCCGCCCGGTGCTATGCCCGACGAGTATGAGCAAACCTATCACCTTAAAAACAATAAGACAGGCGCGACCAAGGTAATGACCGATAAGGAGTACATGAAAACCGGTATATGGAAAGATAATAACTGGGTGGTAGTAGGTAACCCCGAAAGTCGCCTGGTTAAAAAAGGTTTTTCGCCCAAAATACAGGACCTGAGCATACAGGATGCGCAGCGTAACGACTACACCAAAGAACTGTTATCAAACCCCTATTATAGCTTGTTTATTATTGCTGATGATCTTAATAAGACTGACACAACGGCTATTGACAAGCTGAACGCACTTTGCATTAACCTTACCCAGAATTATAATATCCGCACCATACTCATCACCTCAAATTCAGCGCCCGATGCGCAGGCTTTTGCCAAACAGAACCATTTGGTGAGCGAATTATTTTATGCTGATGGCGTCCCCTTAAAATCAATGGTGCGTGCTAACCCAGGTATTATGCTGATAAAAAACGGCACAATCATCAACAAATGGCATTACCACAATGTACCAACCTATGATGAACTGGTAAATCAATATTTAAAAAAGTAATGCCATGATCAGCTACCTCATCCGCAAAATAGTGTACGGACTGGCGGTGATGCTGGGCATTGTGGTGGTAGTTTTTTTCCTGTTCAATGTATTGCCGGTTGATCCCGCACGAATGACGCAGGGGCAGCGTGCCGATGTACAATCGTTACAAGCCGTGCGCAAGGAGTTTGGTTTGGATAAACCATTGCCCGTACAATTCGCCTATTATATTAATGATCTTTCGCCAATAGGCATCCACGTCAATACACCCGAAGAACAGCAGCGATACCACTACGCCGCCTTGTTCAAGGTATCATCAACCAACGTACTGGCGCTCAAATGGCCGTACTTGCGGCGCTCCTATCAAACCCGCAAAGATGTGGCTTCATTGCTAATGGAGGTAGTACCCAACACGCTCGTGCTTGCCGTCAGCGCCATGTTTTTTGCCATTGTTATCGGTGTATTTTTAGGGGTGATAAGCGCCGTGCATAAGGATACCTGGATAGATCGCGCTGCCGTTGGCTTCTCTACTTTAGGCATATCCGCGCCATCGTTTTTTGCGGGGATAATCATTGCCTGGATATTCGGGTTTTTGCTTAGTAAATATACCGGGCTAAATATGTCCGGCAGTTTATATAGCTATGACCCCTTTAAGGGCGAAGTCATCAGCATAAAAAATCTGATACTGCCCATGGTAACCCTGGCATTGCGACCGCTTGCCATTATTGTGCAGCTTACCCGCAACGCCATGTTGGATGTTTTAGGTCAGGATTATATCCGCACCGCAAAGGCGAAGGGCTTGAGCAATAATGCCATTATATATCGCCATGCTTTAAAAAACGCGCTTAACCCGGTGGTTACCGCTATTGCCAACTGGTTCGCATCGCTGCTGGCGGGGTCGTTTTTTGTGGAGTATATTTTTGGTTATAACGGGCTGGGTAAAACAACGGTGGATGCGCTGGAGATGTCGGATTTCCCGGTGGTGATGGGTTCAATATTATTTATAGCCTTTATATTTGTGGTGATAAATATTTTGGTGGATGTTGTTTATGTTTGGATCGACCCCCGCGTAAAGCTTACTTAATATATGGACCTGATATTTTTTACCGGATTTATGGGCTGTGGTAAAACCACCTGGAGCCGCAAGCTTGCGGCACACCTTGGCTATGATTTTATCGACCTTGACCACCTGCTGGAAGAGCAGGCTGGCATGACCATTGCCGAGTATTTCGCATCCTATGGCGAAGAAGCATTCCGCATACTGGAATCAGAGGTTTTGAAGCAGACCGCCTATTCAAACAATACCGTGATCTCCACCGGTGGGGGCCTGCCCTGTTTTTTCGATAACATGAACTGGATGAACGCCCACGGCAAAACCGTTTATATCAAATTATCGCCCAAAACGCTTGTCGACCGCCTGGAAAAAGGCAAAGCCAAGCGCCCTTTGCTGCGCGATAAGCATGGCGATGAACTACTGGCTTTCATCACCGAAAAACTCGCCGAACGCGAAGATTATTACCTGCAATCCGACTACATTGCCGACGGCATAAGCCTTAGCGTAGAGGGCCTGGAAGAGCTGATAAACGGCGAGTAGGCTGTCACCCTAGGTAGCAGGGTAGTTAATGAAAATCAAATAATATCGAATAATGAATTTTGAATAATGAACGCCGAAGTTCAACTTCATTATTCGGTATTCGACATTCAGTGTTCGATATTAAATTCCTTAACTTAACGACATTGCACCCTGAGGTTCTCGAAACGGTAAAATAAATCCGCTCAAACTATCTGCCCCAAACGTTGTTGAAACTTTTATGGATCACAATGTTTATCTGTTAGCCACCGACCCAAGTAACCCCTGCCGTGATGTTATACACTCCCGCGATACCGGTTTAAAGATCAGGGTATTTTGCCTTGATGAGGACAAATTCAGCGCGCTTGATAACGAGATACAGCTGTATGGCTACGCCTTCCGAAAACTCTACGCCTTCGAAACCATAAACATTGTAGCCGAAGACGCCCTCGACGTTGTTGGCGCCATACAATGGTATGCCGACTACATCGGCTGCCCCGAAATGGAAATACTACCCGAAGACCCCCGCCCCGGTCAGGATATCGCCATGTAATTACACCAACAAAAACCCCTCATTTATGAGGCTGAAAGGCCTGTTCACATTTTAATGTATATCAACAAAATAGCATAACCTAAACAGGGCCTAAACGCACCTAAACAGAGCCCAAACAGTACATAAACACCCCATAAACACGGCCCAAACAAGCCCAAACACACCGAAACAAACAAAAACGCTACCCATACACCCCCAAACACTTAGCAAGCTAACTATCAGCACATTAATATTTTCCGGCGTTCACGGGAGATGAAACACTTTTGAACGCCCTTTCCCAACCTCTTTCCGCCGCAGGCGAAGAGGTCGACCAGCGCAGCGCAGTCGGGTGAGCCAACGGGGCGCGGTTAAGGACTCCTATGGAGCTGAGTACGGTATAAAAATAAAAAAGCTCGATCCCCGGCCAAAAGTACTTTCAAACCCAATCCGGCCACCCTGGCGCTCAATAAACTCTTTGCAAAGCAGCAGCCCTAAGCCTACGCCTTTCTCGTTATTGGTACCAAAGCCCGCTTCGGTATTTATCGAAAATATCTTTTCCTGTTTCTGTTCATCAATACCCTTGCCGGTATCGCTCACCGTAAGTTTGCATTCGTCCTGTACTAACCGGGCATCTATATTTATGCTGCCCCCGGGCGGGGTAAATTTAACGGCATTACTAACCAGGTTACGCACAACCAATTGCAGCATATCAACATCGGCCAAAACCACCAATTCATCGCCGATATGGTAACTCAGCGTAATATCTTTCCGGGCTGCCTGTGCCTGCCCCATTTCCAGTGTACTTTTTATAGCCGCGCCCAGGTTAACCGGTAAAATATTTATCGTGGGCCCCTCCATTTGCGATTTCGACCATTGCAGCAAATTCGTAAGCATATCCATAGTGCCGTTGGTGGCCTCAAGCAGTCCTTTTCGCAGCGCAATGCCTTGCTGCAGGTCCAGGTCGGCGTCATCCAGCAATTCAAGGTAGCCTTGTATATTAATAAGCGGGGTGCGCATGTCGTGCGATATGATCGACATCAGCTTATCCTTCTCGGCATTGCTTTCCTCCAGCAGCCGCTTTTGCTGTAATATTTGCTGGTTTTGCGCTTCAATGGCTATTGCCTTTTCTTCGGCTATTGTTTTCTCCTTGTCGTAGCTGCGCCTTATAAACTTTATCACCATATAAATTACCATAACCGGCAGGGGAAACGCTGTAACCCGGTCTATTAGCTCGCCTTTGCCTGCAACGAACGGGTATTTCACCAGCTCCGGATAGTAATAGGCCGCAAAATGCACCGCCACAAACGTCACCAAATAAGCCAGTAACCAAAAAATGTGCTGCCGGTACGGCGAAATTACAAACACCAGCAACAGGTAAGCCGGCCATATTACATCGGTTGAGCCGCTAATGCCTGAATTGGCAAAATAGTTGAACGACAGGATAACCAGCCCCAGCAAGCCAAACAGCAAATTGCTGTGCCGCTTGCCCCGAAACCGCGAGTTATAATACTGGTAGGCAAAAAAACCGCTAAAAAACAGGCTTGATAAAGCAGCAATGTAAAGACCGGCGAAAAAATTATAAGGCACATAAAAACCGGCCACAATAATTAACCCAATACTTATGGAATGAAAAATGCGGCTCTCTAACGGGAAATCAGTACCCTCGCCCACCAGCCTAAACCACACATCATTTATTTTTTTTAACATAGGCAGCACAGGCAATTATACGGGCTTTACTTTGTTAAAGTTAATTAAAAGGTAAATATATATTGAAACGGCCGCCTTTGCGCAATATTTAATACGCCTGAAGAAAACCCGGACTCTTTTTAATGCGCCCGCAGGGTCTCTCGATAGAGGACCTTGCGTTGATAAGGCCGTTCGTTTTCGCAGGGTCTCTTTCAGAAGACCCTGCGGGGACTAAAAGGGTCCTCTGCGGGGCAGGTTAGCTCGATTAAACCTCGCTTTTATTCCAACACCGCATCATAATTACTCGTTGAGGACGGCGTTACACCAAACCGCTGTTTAAACGACCTGCTGAAGTGGGCCACTGTTTCAAACCCGCTCTCAAAAGCTACCTCGCTGATTAGCTTTTTGCTATGAATATTTAATAGGCTTTTAGCATATAATAAACGCTTCTCCAATAGCCATTTCCCTGGTGTGTTGTTGAATATAGTTTGAAAATCTCTTTTAAATGCGGAAAGACTGCGGTTACTCAATTGCGCGAACTGTTCCAGTTTAAGATTATAGCGGTAATTATCCGTCATTATTCTTTCCAGCGCTACCGTGCCCGGCTCATTTATAAGCGAGCAAAAGTAGGACAGCAGCTCAGCATTACCGGGGTTATCGGCTATGGTAAGGATCAGCTCCTTAAACTTTAATTCTAATAAAGATTGCGCCGGTTCCCTCGCTTCACTAAAATAGGATGCCATTGAAAGGAAAAAACCGGCCAGGGTTTCGCTGGAGTTTAAGGTGATCACTTGTCGGCTTCCGGCACGTTTAACGGGCGCGTTGAATTTTTTGCCAAGGGTTTGGCAAATAAAGTCATCTGGTATAAAGAACAAAACCAGGCAAAAACCTACGTCGAAAAATTGCTCCAGCACAAATGCGCCTTTCCTTACGAACACGCAACTGCCGGTACCAATGTCATAAGAACCTTCGGACGTATGCCATATCTTCCTCCCCTCCACCACATAAAAAAGGTAATTGAATTGCGTCCAAAGCGCAGAAAATTTGTTCTTCATCAGTCGCGCTTCAGCCGGGCAGCTAAACACAGTGATCAGCGATTCATTGCAGTTAAACTGCCGGTGATAATTTGGGTGCTGTAGCAAGCTTTCGTACAAATTGATCATAAAACAGCTAAAAATTAAAGTTAATCATTTTTGGACTTTATCATCACTATTTTGGACTTTTTAGACAAATTTTTTTTGTCTTTCGCACTTAATTTTGACTTATTGAAAAGAACGTAAAAGAATGGCAATTAATAGTTTAAATCACTAAAAATCATGAATCCAAACAAAGCATTATGGGAAAAGGGTGACTTCACCCAAATTGCAGCAACGATGCGCGAAAGCGGTGCTGAGCTGGTTGGGAAATTGGGAATAACCAAGGGCCTTAAAGTACTTGACCTCGGCTGCGGCGACGGCACAACCGCCATACCGGAAGCCAGGATCGGCGCTGAAGTAATAGGCGTTGACATAGCCGCTAACCTGGTTGAAGCAGGAAACGCTCGGGCAAAAGCCGAGGGGCTAACCCAATGTAAATTCTATGAGGGCGATGCAACCGACCTTAATAGCTTAAAAGACAATTCTTTCGATCTGGCAATCAGCATTTTTGGCGCCATGTTCGCCCCAAAACCGTTTGACGTTGCTAAAGAAATGGTACGTGTTACACGTCCCGGTGGCAAAATTGTTATGGGTAACTGGATACCAGGAGACCCAACACTGGTTGCACAAATACTCAAAATTAGTTCGGCCTATATGCCGCCACCACCTGAGGGCTTTGTAAGCCCGATGCTATGGGGCATTGAGGATAATGTGGTAGAACGTTTTACGGGAGCTGGTATCAAGAAGGAAAACATTTCCTTCGCCAAAGAAACTTTTACTTTTAAAGCGCCATATAAGCCTGCTGAGTTTGTCCAGGTGTTTAAAAACTATTACGGGCCAACTATGAATGCTTTCGACGCCGCTGAAAAAAATAATAGAAGCCATGAACTTCAGCAGGAACTGGAGGCGTTGTTCAAAAGTCAAAATATAAGCAATACGGACAGTACCTGCATAAAGGCTACCTATTTGAAGGTTACCGTAATTAAGTAATATCAATACCATAAGTTTCAAGCTGCCTCCAAAACGAGGCAGCTTTTTTTCGTCTTCGCGGGGTCTCTCGCAGAGGACCCTGCGTGGAAGATTAGCTTGATGAGTATATCCTCGTGATAAGCGTGTGAGCAGGGTCCTCCGCGAGAGACCCTGCGGCGACAGAAAGACCCTGCGGGGACTAAAATTACTTTTTCCCCCCGCTGGCGGCACGCGTGCCGCGTGTGCCTTAATCTAAATACTACGCCACAAAGGCCACATAAAACCAACCACCACCACATTACTGGCACGCCAATTCTTAGTTAATAAGCTACAGTATATTCCGTTATAGTAAGCATAACGCACAAATAAATGCAGGTGCCAATTTTTCAATTTGTTACGCATTATATTTAATTCCGGCTGAGATCTCGCCCCGGTAACTCCTCTCCAAAAAAAATCCCCCATAGGCAAAAGCGGGCCATAACTGCCTTAAATACAATTGCTAAAACAAACAGGAATAAACCTGTAAAAGAAAATAAACCGCATACAGGCACTTGCTTTGCCAACCGTAAGCAGATTTTCGTCGTTTTGAATATTTATTAATAAAATATCAATTCGATTAAACTATTTATCACATAATTTAAATAAT
>CAIWRU010000177.1 GCA_903915155.1 uncultured Mucilaginibacter sp. | reverse complement strand
CAACAAAATGGAAAAATCCATAGTTGTGGCTGTTGAGCGGAAGGTGAAGCACCCGATCTACGGTAAGTTTGTGAAGAAAACTACCAAATTTATGGCTCATGACGAAACTAATACCTGTGGTATTGGCGACACCGTATTGATTATGGAGACCCGCCCATTGAGCAAAAGCAAAAACTGGAGATTAGTTCAAATTTTAGAAAGGGCTAAATAAAATGGTACAACAGGAATCAAGATTAAACGTAGCTGATAATAGCGGTGCTAAAGAAGTTTTAGTGATCCGCGTGTTAGGCGGTACCGGTAAAAGATATGCTTCTATTGGCGATAAGATAGTAGTTACCGTAAAGAGCGCTTTGCCTTCAGGCAACGTGAAAAAAGGTACTGTGTCAAAAGCAGTAGTGGTAAGAACTAAAAAAGAGATCCGTCGTAAGGATGGTTCATATATACGTTTCGACGATAACGCAGCAGTGTTATTAAATAACCAGGACGAACCAAGAGGTACCCGTATCTTTGGCCCTGTTGCAAGGGAACTGCGTGAGAAACAATTTATGAAAATTGTATCATTAGCACCGGAGGTATTGTAACATGGAAAAGAAAAAACACGCACAACCAACCAAGATCAAGCTTCGCAAAGGCGACCTGGTTAAGGTTATAGCCGGCGACTCAAAAGGTACGCAGGGCAAAATAGTTGAAGTAATATTAGCTGATGGAAGAGCTATTGTTGAAGGTGCTAACTTAGTATCGAAACATACAAAACCTAACGCTGCAACCCCTAACGGTGGTATTATAAAGAAAGAGGCTCCTATTCATATTTCAAACCTTGCATTGGTTGACCCAAAATCGGGTAAAGCAACACGCGTAGGCCGTAAATTGAATGATGCCGGTAAATTAGTAAGGGTAGCAAAAAAATCAGGGGAGGAAATTAAGTAATGACTTACACACCAAGATTAAAATCAAAATACAAGGATGAAATTCGTACCGCGCTGAAAGATAAATTTCAGTACAAAAGCGTTATGCAAGTTCCTAAACTGCAAAAAATTGCTATTAACCAGGGTGTAGGTGGTGCTACTACCGATAAAAAACTTATCGAGAACACCATTACCGAATTAACCACCATTACTGGTCAGCAGGCAGTTTCTTCAAAATCAAAGAAAGATATTTCGAACTTTAAATTGCGTAAAAATATGCCGATAGGCGTACGTGTTACTTTACGCGATAATACAATGTATGAGTTTTTAGACCGCTTAATTGCTGTTGCCCTGCCACGTATACGTGACTTCAAAGGTATTAACGATAAAGGTTTTGACGGCCGTGGAAACTACACACTGGGTATTACAGAGCAGATCATATTCCCTGAGATAAATATCGATAAGATAAATAAAATACAGGGTATGGATATTACCTTTGTAACCTCGGCAAGCAATGATGTTGAAGCCTTGGAATTACTGAAACAATTTGGATTACCATTTAAAAATCAGACTAAATAATGGCTAAAGAAGGTATAAAAGCACGCGAAGTAAAACGTGCCAAATTAGTAGCTAAGTATGCTGAAAAAAGGGCCGCCCTTAAAGCAGCAGGTGATTTTGCAGCATTAGATGCTTTACCAAAAGCATCGTCACCGGTAAAATTACACAACCGTTGTAAATTAACCGGCCGCCCACGTGGTTATATGCGCCAGTTCGGCATTTCGCGCGTTACATTCCGCGAAATGGCTTTAGAAGGCAAGATCCCGGGAGTAAGGAAAGCAAGCTGGTAATTACAGGAGTAGCAAGTATTTAGTATCAAGTATCAAGGCAGAAAGTCAAATGATACCGGGTACTAAACTAGTATCAAACCAGCTACAAAGTACTAGATACTATGTACTAGCTACTTGATACTAATAAAAGAATTAACCGGTAGAAGGTCGCCCCGGATGTTACGGGAAGGAAACCACTACCATAAAATAGAAAAATGAATACAGATCCAATCGCAGATTATCTTACAAGAGTAAGGAATGCTATTAAGGCCAACCATAGGGTTGTTGAAATTCCTGCATCAAATCTAAAGAAGGAAATCACGAAAGTGCTTTTCGACAAAGGTTACATCGCGAATTACAAGTTTGAGGAAAATGGTCCGCAAGGCATCATTAAAGTGGCATTAAAATACCACCCTATAACTAAAATTTCAGCTATACGCAGCATAGCACGTATAAGTAAACCAGGTTTGAGAAAATACGCAGGCATGGACAATTTGCCAAGAGTATTAAATGGTTTAGGTATCGCCATCCTGTCGACTTCAAAAGGTGTAATGACCGATAAAGAAGCCCGTACACAGAACATAGGTGGTGAGGTTTTATGCTACGTTTATTAATAGGAGGAAATTAAGTAATGTCAAGAGTAGGAAAAGCACCGATAGCGTTACCACAGGGAGTAACTATAACTGTATCGCCAGAGAACGTGGTTACAGTTAAAGGCCCCAAAGGTGAATTAACGCAGGCTGTAGACAGTGATATCATTGTTGAGCAGGAAGAAGGCAACTTATTAGTTAAACGCCCTTCTGAACAAAAACGCCACAAAGCATTACACGGCTTATACCGTGCGCTTTTAAATAATATGGTTGTAGGTGTAACCACAGGTTACAAAGTGGAGCAGGAATTAGTGGGTGTAGGTTACCGCGCAACCAATACAGGTAATACTTTAGATTTAGTGTTGGGTTATTCTCACCACTGGGTATTTGAATTGCCACAAGAAATTAAAGTTACAACAACTGCTGAAAAAGGTAAAAACCCAACTATCATCCTTGAATCAATTGACAAGCAATTGATCGGTCAGGTAGCTGCAAAAATACGCTCGCTGCGTGCACCAGAACCTTACAAAGGTAAAGGTATTAAGTTTGTAGGCGAAATATTGAGGAGAAAAGCAGGTAAATCAGCATCTAAAAAATAATCGTCATGGGAGTTAAACTATCAAGAAGAGACAGGATCAAAAAAGGTATCAGGAAGCGCCTTTCAGGATCAACAGCGCGTCCGCGCTTGTCGGTATACAGGAGCAATAAAGGTATTTATGCCCAGATAATTGACGATGTTACAGGAAAAACTTTAGTATCGGCATCATCTTTATCAAAAGATTTTGTTGCTACCAACGGCACCAAGTCAGATCAATCAGTAGCCGTAGGCAAACTGGTAGCTGAGAAAGCTGTTGCAGCAGGTATTAAAGATGTGGTTTTCGACAGGAATGGTTATTTGTACCATGGCCGTGTTAAATCACTGGCTGAAGGTGCACGTGAAGGCGGTTTAAACTTTTAATCGAAACAGGAAATGTCAACAATCAACATAAAAAGAGTAAAAACCAGCGAGATCGAATTAAAAGATCGCCTGGTAAGCATACAACGTGTAGCCAAAGTAACCAAAGGTGGCCGTACATTCAGCTTTTCTGCTATCGTAGTAGTAGGTGATGAGAACGGTGTTGTAGGTTATGGCCTTGGTAAAGCGAAAGAAGTAACTGAAGCTATTGCTAAAGGTATTGATGATGCTAAAAAGAACCTGGTAAAAGTACCTATCATAAACGGTACTGTACCTCATGAGCAAATTGGTAAGTTTTCGGGTGGTTTTGTTTTCATAAAACCAGCTGCTAACGGTACCGGTGTAATTGCAGGTGGTGCAATGCGTGCCGTATTAGAATCGGCAGGTGTGCATAACGTATTGGCAAAATCAAAAGGTTCATCAAACCCGCACAACGTGGTTAAGGCAACTGTATCGGCATTATCGCAATTGCGTGATGCTTATACTGTAGCACAACATCGCGGCGTTAACTTAGGTAAAGTATTTAACGGATAAGAAGTGATGGCAAAAATCAAAATAACACAGATAAAAAGCGTGATCGACAGAAGTGAACGCCAGAAAAAAACCATCGAAGCTTTAGGTTTACGCAAAATAAACCATAGCGTTGAAGTTGAAGCTACACCGGCTATCATAGGGATGGTAAAGAAAGTTAATCATTTGGTAGCGGTAGAAAATATTTAATATCATGAATTTAAGTAATCTTAAACCTGCAGAAGGTTCTACTAAAAATAGAAAAAGAATAGGCCGTGGTACAGGCTCAGGCCGTGGCGGTACATCAACCCGTGGCCATAAAGGTGCCGGTTCACGTTCAGGTAACTCAAGTAAGGTTGGTTTTGAAGGTGGCCAGATGCCATTACAGCGCCGTGTGCCTAAGGTTGGTTTTAAAAACCCTAACCGTGTGGAATATGTAGGTGTAAACCTTGATGTTTTACAAAAACTGGTTGAGCAACATTCAGTTAAATCAATTGATTTTGCTACCCTGAAAGAACATGGTTTGGTATCGCGCAATGACCTGGTTAAGATCCTTGGTCGTGGCGAACTTAAAGCCACTTTAGAAGTTAAAGCACATGCATTTACTGCAACAGCGCAAAAAGCGATAGAAGCAGCCGGTGGTACCATAGTTAAGCTATAATTTTAGGATGAAGAATTTTTTCACCACATTATCCAATATTTGGAAAATCGAGGATTTAAGAGTGCGTATAACCAACACACTCTTATTTCTTTTAATATACCGTATAGGTTGTGTTGTGGTTTTACCTGGTGTAGACCCGGCATCATTAAGCAGCCACGCACAGGAAGGCATATTAGGCCTTTTGAATATGTTTGCAGGCGGTGCGTTTCAACACGCGTCGATTTTTGCATTGGGCGTAATGCCATACATTTCGGCCTCAATTGTGGTGCAATTATTAGGTATAGCGGTGCCATACTTTGCCAAGCTGCAAAAGGAAGGCGAAAGCGGCCAGAACAAAATAAACCAGTGGACACGTTACCTTACTATTGCTATTACCGCTTTGCAGGCTATGGGCTACCTGAAATCACAGGTGTCATTGCCTGATCCGTTTTTTGCTATAGTCGACGTATTTGTGTTAACAGCCGGTACATTGTTTGTAATGTGGCTGGGCGAACGTATTACCGATAAAGGTATTGGCAACGGTATATCATTAATTATAATGATAGGTATTATTGCACAATTGCCAAGCGCGGTAGGTATTGAGTTTGTGACCCGTACAGGCGGCAATGGTGGTTTGATTACTTTTGTGGTTGAGATTGTAGCTTACATTTTAATAGTAATGTTTACTATACTGATAGTACAGGGTACCCGCAAAATATCGGTACAATATGCTAAGCGTATAGTAGGGAACAAACAATATGGTGGTGTGCGCCAGTATATACCTTTAAAGGTAAATGCTGCAGGTGTTATGCCTATTATATTTGCCCAGGCATTAATGTTTATACCTGCATATATACCATCGCTTTTCCCAAGTATAGCAACCAACCCGGTAGTAATGTCATTAGGCAACTACACCTCATGGGGGCATAACTTGTTGTTCGCGGTATTGATCATATTATTCACTTACTTCTATACAGCTATTACTGTTAACCCGAAACAAATGTCGGACGATATGAAGAAGAACGGTGGCTTTATACCAGGTGTTAAACCGGGCCAGGCCACTTCTAACTTTATCGATGATATTATTTCTAAGATTACTCTTCCGGGTGCGATAGCACTGGCTATTATTGCTATAATACCAGCTATTGCAAGTTCAATAGGTGTGAGCAGTGCATTCGCCAGGTTTTTCGGTGGTACATCGCTTATCATATTAGTAGGTGTAATTTTAGATACTTTACAACAAATAGAAAGCCACTTGTTAATGCGCCACTATGACGGATTAATGAAAACAGGAAGAATCAAAGGACGTTCCGCTATGCCATCTGGTGCCAGCTCAACGTCTTCGGTTATCTAAATCAGTAAGCATGTCAAAGATCAATTATAAGTCTGTCGAAGAGATAGAACTCATAAGAGAAAGTTCTTTACTTGTTTCCAAAACCCTTGGCGAGATAGCGAAAGTTATAGGCCCGGGAATTACAACCATCGAATTAAATAAACTTGCAGAAACCTATATCCGTGATAACGGAGGGGTTCCTGCATTTTTAAATTATCATGGCTTCCCATATTCATTGTGCATATCGCTTAATGACCAGGTAGTACATGGTTTCCCCGGGAAGCATGTATTGGTTGAAGGCGATTTAGTGTCGGTTGATTGCGGGGTGATCCTGAATAAATACTATGGCGATTCGGCCTTTACCTTTGCCATTGGCGAAGTAAGCGATACCGTAAAAACACTGATGCGTGTTACACGCGAATGTTTAGACCTGGGTGTTGAGAAAGCTGTAGTGGGCATGCGCATTGGCGATATAGGTTACGCTGTACAGGAACATGCCGAGAAGCATGGTTTTGGCGTAGTGAAAGAACTGGTAGGCCATGGCGTAGGGTTACACTTGCATGAAAAGCCTGAAGTGCCAAACTACGGTAAACGCGGTTCGGGCATTAAACTGGAAGAGGGAATGGTGATAGCCATTGAGCCGATGATAAACGCGGGCCGTGCCGGTGTTAAGTTTTGGGATGATGGCTGGACAGTATCAACCAGCGATAAAAAACCATCGGCCCATTATGAGCATACGGTGGCTGTAAAAAAGGGAAAAGTAGATATTCTTTCATCATTTTCATACGTTGATAATGTTTTGAAAGAAAAAAATAATAATTAAAATATTTTTATTAATTTTGCATCCCGCTTTTGGGGGTGATAATTAAGTAATAATCAGTAAAATATGGCTAAACAATCTTCGATTGAACAGGACGGAACAATTCGGGAAGCATTATCAAATGCTATGTTCAGGGTTGAACTGGAGAACGGACATGAGATTATTGCGCACATATCAGGGAAAATGCGGATGCATTATATAAAGATTTTACCTGGCGACAGAGTAAAATTGGAAATGAGCCCGTATGATTTAACAAAAGGTAGAATAACCTATAGATATAAATAATAAACGAGATGAAAGTTAGAGCATCCATTAAAAAACGCAGTGTTGATTGCAAGATCATCCGCCGCAACGGGAAACTTTATGTTATTAACAAAAAGAACCCAAAGTACAAACAGCGTCAGGGATAATTAAAAAAATTGTAATGGTCCGTACAACGGTGGCCCGCCGTTCGGTTATTACGTAAAAGAGCAAATAAAAAATATGGCAAGGATATCAGGTATTGATTTACCAAATAACAAAAGAGGAGAGATAGGTTTAACCTATATATACGGCATTGGCCGTTCAACCGCTCAGGAAATTTTAACTCAGGCAGGTATCAGCTTTGATACTAAAGTTCAGGATTGGAATGATGACCAGTTGGCAGCTATTCGTAATATCATCAACGACCAGATTAAGGTTGAAGGTGCCCTGCGTTCGGAAGTTCAGCTTAACATCAAGCGTTTAATGGATATAGGTTGTTACCGCGGTACACGCCATCGTAAAGGTTTACCATTACGTGGCCAGCGCACCAAAAACAACTCACGTACCCGTAAAGGAAAACGTAAAACAGTTGCTAACAAAAAGAAAGCTACTAAATAGTGATTAGTGGTTGGAGGTCAGAGATTAGTTATTTGCTTATCGAAGATCTTGATCATTAGGAATAGAAAAATTAAAAATGGTTGATGGGTCCGAATTATTCATTAATTCAGTAATTCATTAAATCAATAATTAAAAACAAAAATGGCTAAAGCTAAAAAAGTTACCAAAAAGCGTATAGTGATTGTTGAGTCAATCGGCGAAGCACACATCAACGCTACTTTTAACAACATCATCATTACCCTTACCAACAAAACAGGCCAGGCCATATCATGGTCATCAGCCGGTAAAATGGGTTTTAAAGGTTCAAAAAAGAATACCCCTTATGCTGCCGGACAAGCTGCTGCCGATTGCGGTAAAGTTGCTTATGATTTAGGCTTACGTAAGGTTGAAGTATTTGTAAAAGGCCCGGGTGCCGGTCGCGAGTCGGCTATCCGTACTTTGCAAACTGCCGGTATTGAGGTAACAACCATAAAAGATATTACACCGCTTCCGCATAACGGTTGCCGCCCTTCAAAAAGGAGAAGAGTTTAATTAACAGATTTTTAAAGCTAAGATTCATCGGCTAAAGGCCGAATGATACTTTAAAACAACACAAAAATGGCAAGATACACAGGCCCAAAATCAAAAATTGCGCGCCGTTTCCGCGAACCGATCTTCGGTCCGGACAAAGCGCTGGAAAGAAAGAACTACCCACCGGGAATGCATGGCGTTTCCAAAAGAAGGGGAAAACAATCTGAGTATTCAACTCAGTTGATGGAGAAACAAAAAGTAAAATACACCTACGGTGTATTGGAAAAACAGTTTGAAAACCTGTTTCACCGCGCTTCATCAAAAGAAGGTATTACCGGCGAAAACTTATTGAAATTTTTAGAGGCACGCCTTGATAACGCGGTTTACCGCTTAGGCATAGCTCCAACACGCTCGGCAGCACGCCAGTTGGTTGGCCACAAACACATCAATGTTAATGGTGAAGTAGTAAACATTGCTTCGTACCAGTTAAAAGCAGGCGATGTAGTTTCGGTGCGCGAAAAATCAAAATCTTTAGAAGCTATCACCAATTCGGTAGCCGGAAGAAAGATAAACAAGTTTAGCTGGCTTGAATGGGATGCCGCCAATTTAACAGGCAAATTCCTTAACTATCCAAACCGCGATGAGATCCCTGAAAATATCAAGGAAAACCTTATCGTCGAGCTATACTCTAAATAATAACGATATTATAACACATAATGGTTGGCACACGTTGCCAATCATTTTTGTGGTTTAATCAAATCAATTAGTAAACAATAAACAAAGGATATAAATGGCAATTTTAGCATTTCAAAAACCAGACAAGGTTATCATGCAGAAATCAACTGATTTTGATGGCACGTTTGAGTTTCGCCCGTTAGAACCAGGTTTCGGTGTAACCATCGGTAATGCTCTGCGTCGTATCTTACTTTCATCATTAGAAGGTTATGCGATCACTTCGGTACGTTTTTCGGGAGTGATGCATGAGTTTTCGACCATTAAAGGCGTTGTTGAAGATGTAACCGAAATTATATTAAACCTGAAACAAGTAAGGTTTAAGAAATCAGGCGAATCTGGCGACAGCGAAAAGATATTTGTGATCATCAATGGTCAGGATGCCTTCAAAGCCGGCGACATTACCAAGTTCTCAAACAACTTTACGGTTTTAAATCCTGAGCTTGTTATTTGTAACATGGACTCTTCAGTAACGCTTGAAATCGAGCTTACTATCAACAAGGGCCGTGGTTACATTCCAAGCGAAGAAAACAAGAACCCGGATGCTAATGTAGGTGTAATAGCTATCGACTCTATTTTCACCCCGATAAAGAACGTAAAATTCACTATCGAAAACTATCGTGTAGAACAAAAAACAGACTATGAAAAATTAGTACTGGATATTACTACTGATGGTTCGATACATCCTGAAGATGCGCTTAAAGAAGCAGCCAAGATCCTGATCCAGCACTTTATGCTGTTCAGCGATGAGAACATGATGCTTGAAGCACAGGCTAAGGAAGAAACAAAAGAAGTTGATGAAGAAATATTGCACATGCGCAAGATCCTGAAAACCGAATTGGTTGACCTTGATCTTTCAGTACGTGCACTGAACTGCCTTAAAGCTGCCGACATCCGCAGCCTGGCTGATCTGGTTTCTTATGATGTTGCTGATATGTTAAAATTCAGGAACTTCGGTAAAAAATCATTAACTGAGATCCAGGACCTGGTTAAATCAAAAGGTTTATCTTTTGGTATGAACTTGTCTAAATTTAAACTGGACGAAGAATAATATAGTGATTAGAGGTTAGAGATTAGGTAAATAGTCTTTAACCTCTTTTCATTTAATAACAAACGGGTCGGGAAGATAATAGTGACTAATTCCTGATCTTTAACTAACCAGTCGCTAACATCGGCATAATTCCGAGGACTTGACGATAAAACCGCCGTCCAACGGTATGCACGTGCCAGTAACAACAAAAAACAATGAGACACGGAAAAAAAGTTAATCACTTAGGCCGTACCAACAGTCACCGCAAAGCGATGATGGGTAACATGGCAACTTCGCTTATTTTACACAAACGCATTACTACAACTTTAGCTAAAGCAAAAGCTTTACGCGTTTATGTTGAGCCAATCCTTACAAAATCAAAAAGCGATACTACGCACTCACGTCGTACAGTATTTAGCTACTTGCAGGATAAAGATGCAGTAAGCATTTTGTTTAGGGATATTGCTGAAAAAATTGCAAGCCGCCCGGGTGGTTATACCCGCATTATTAAATTAGAAAACCGTTTAGGCGATAACGC
Source organism: uncultured Mucilaginibacter sp. (assembly GCA_903915155.1). Lineage (GTDB taxonomy): Bacteria > Bacteroidota > Bacteroidia > Sphingobacteriales > Sphingobacteriaceae > Mucilaginibacter. The sequence continues at coordinate 26,980 of CAIWRU010000177.1, read as the reverse complement.
TGAAATGGCGATCATAGAATTAGTGGATTATAACACTGTTTACGGTGGTGATAATGCACAAACCGCTAAAAAGACAACCCGCCGTCGTGGTGGTAAAGCAAAAGTTGCCGCACCGGCTGCTAAAGCTGAAGCTGCTGCACCTGTTGCCGAAGAAGTTGTTGAAGCACCAGTTGTTGACAAAGCACCAGTAGCTGAAGCTCCTGTGGCTGAAGTTGCTGCTGAAGAAGCGCCAGTTGCTGAAGCACCTGCTGCTACCGAAGAACAAGCACCAGCTGCTGACAACGAAGAAAACGCTGAAAAAGGAGAATAATTAATTCTCTTTTAGAATAAAGAAAAGGCCTTGTTCATTTGAACAAGGCCTTTTTGTTTATGTGCTTAACAAATAGTATGCTATTTATACTGAATTCCTTCTTTCATCACAAAAACCATATCCTTCATTGCTTTAATGTCCTGCAGCGGATCACCGCTTACGGCAACAATATCAGCCGATTTTCCTTTTGTAATGCTGCCGGTAATGTTACTTATGCCTAAGAGGTCGGCTGCACTTACGGTGGCTGATTTGATGGCCTCCATTGGCGGCATGCCGCCTTCAACCATATATTGAAATTCCAAGTAGTTCTTGCCATGGTCATACACCCCGGCATCGATGCCAAATGCTATTTTTACACCGGCCTTATAAGCACGGCCAAAAGTTCCCTGCATTTTTGTAGATACCTCAATTACTTTACGGGCGATAACCGGTGGAAAGTAACCCGGTATTTTTGCTGAATCGGCCGTTGACCTGCCTGCTATGAGCGTGGGCACATAATAGGTACCATATTGCTTTGCCAGCTTAATATCCTCGTCGTCCATCATGCTGCCATGCTCTATGGACGTAACACCACCTAATATGGCACGACGGATGCCTTCGGCACCATGCGCATGGCAAGCCACTCTTAAGCCATAATCCTTAGCGGTTTCAACCACTGCTTTTATCTCGTCGATTGTAAATTCAGCGCCGGAACTATTTTCGGTAAGGTCGAGCACACCACCTGTGGATGCTATCTTTATAACATCTGAACCGCGTTTTATTTGCAGGCGAACGGCTTTTATCAACTCATCGCGGCCATCGGCAACGCCATCGTCCGGTCCCATTTTATGCATTATATCGTCGCGAAAACCATCAGATGGATCCATGTGACCGCCACTTGCTGATATGGCCCTGCCTGCGGTCAATATCCGCGGGCCGATGATGAATCCCCGGGCAACAGCTTTGCGCATACTGATATTAACGCCTGTGCCGCCCAGGTCGCGTACAGTTGTAAAGCCTGCTAGCAGGGTAGCTTTGGCATAAACGGTTGCCTGGTAGGCAATGTCGGCATCGGTCATGGTAAAGCCGGCCAGCATTGCATCCTTACCGCTCCCCTGCGACTCAATATGCACGTGGCAATCAATAAGCCCCGGCATTACAGTGTTGTTGTGCAGGTCGATAACTTTATCGGTGCCGCTGCCGCTGGTGTACCCTTTCTGAATGTCGGTTATTTGATTGCCTTCCACAACAATTGTCATTTGTGTTTGAGCGGAGTTACTGTTGCCATCTATCAGCTTGCCGCACTGGATGTAAATTTTTTGTGCAAAGCACTGGTTTGCAGCGAGTAAAATAATAAGTAAGAGCGATCTTTTCATAATGGTGATAATTAGTTATCCAAATTAATTAAACAAAATGGTAATTCATACTGCAAAAAAAAAAAGAGGTTAACCAGTTAAGGTAACCTCTTTTTTATAAATTTTGATGCAAGAATTAATGGCCGCTGATATCGCCGCTGCCTGATTTTGATTTCACAACGTGCTGTGCGCCGCCGGTATAGGTTACATCGCCTGAACCTGATACGGCTGCTTCAAGGTTGTTGCTTACATTGATATTGGCATCGCCCGAGCCTGATACACGCACAGAGGTATTTTGAGTGGCCAGGCCACGTGCGCTGTAATCGCCTGAACCTGATACGCTAACATTTGATTGCTCGGCATGGCCAACAAGTTTCATATCGCCTGAGCCTGATATGCTGCAATCAAGGTTTTTTGTTTCAACCTTACCCAATACGTCGCCCGAACCGCTTACCCGTATGCGCAGGCTGTTTGCATTGATGCCTTCTTTGAAAAATACATCTCCTGAACCGGTGATGCCTATTTCGTGTATCTCGCGTACACTAACATATATTGCAACCTTTTTATGGTTATTGCCCCACCAGTCGCTCCAATGCCAGCCTGAACTGTTTTTGTCGCGTATCCGCAGCGTGGTGCCATTAACTTCGGTTATAACATGGTCCATAACATCGGCGGGTGCCTCAACTTTTACTGATTCTGTTTGCCCCTGGACAATATATACATCAACAGATCCCTCTACATCAACAGCGTTAAAGCCGGAAAGATGGCGGTCCTGCACCTCGTTAGCTGCATCAACTTTAACAGTTGCGGCAGGCATAGCGTAGGTGTAAGCAGCACCTGATAACAGGGCTGCAGATAATAAAATTGTATTTATTGATTTCATGACTCTATAAGTTTTGTATTATTTGATATATATGACGCAATAATATAGAACAGGTTGCATGATGAGCGATTTTTTTTAGCTCAAATCGCTTTTAATTTTTTAATACGCCTATATAGTAGTTAAAGGTATCCACCTCAATATTATCAATATTAGCACCCGGAAGGTCTATCTCTGCCGGCCTCGACCGTGAACTTACGGGCCCGTTATGATTTGACGATGTAGGGGTGAAAAATTTGTATTCGCCACCTTTTACCCTTATGCGTACCGGCATATTGAAATTAGGCACACAGCCGGTCCACATACAATATATTTTGCCGTTACTTTGGTAGATATTTAAAACAGGCAGGCTGGCTGTGCGGAGGTACTGGTCGAACACAGCCGACAGGTCAATGCCCGATTCCTTACTTATGTATCCGGTTATGTCGTTATAAGTAACTGTTTGATGATAGAAATTTTTATTCAGCCCTCGCAATATTTGGCGCCATTTTTCATCATCGTTAATAATAGTCCTTATCATGTTTAATATCACCGCACCTTTGGCGTACATGTCCTCCGAGCCTTCTTTATTTACACCATACGGCCCTACAATTGGTCTATCATTAGCAATGCCCATGCGCTGCCCGTGTGTGTACTCTTGCCCGGCCTGTTTGCCATAATAGCTCTCGACAAATAGCGATTCAGAATAATCGGTGAATGATTCGTGTATCCACATATCGCCCAGGTCTTTCGAGGTGATGTTATTCCCGAACCACTCGTGGCCGCTTTCGTGTATAATGATGTAATCCCATTTAAGCCCCCAGCCGGTGTTTGAAAGATCGATGCCGCCACGTTTGCCTGCATAATAGCCATTAACAAAATGATTACCATAAGTGGTGCCGCTTTGATGTTCCATCCCTAAATAAGGGGTTTCGATCAGTTTATAGCCATCCTCATAAAAAGGATACGGGCCGAACCAATGCTCATGCGATTTCAGCATCCGTTTTACATTTTCGCCGAACTGTTTTTTAGCTTTCTGCAGGTCATAGGGCAATACCCAATAATCAACGGTCAACTTGCCTTTTTCGCCGTCGTAGCTGTCATTAAAATGTGTGTAGTCGCCGATGTTAGCCTCAATGTCATAATTGTTTATCGGGTTAGCCACAAACCAGTCGAAACGGGTGTAGCCATCCTTCAGGTCGGTTACTTTGCGTAACCTGCCGTTTGATGCATCTTTTAATCCCTTAGGGACGGTTATGCTGATAAGGGCACTGTCTACCTCATCGGCTTGCTGATCTTTATTGGGCCACCATATGCTGGCGCCTATACCCTGGCATGCGGTAGCTACCCAAGGTTTACCTACAGAGTCGGTGGTAAAAACTATACCGCCATCCCAGGGAGCGTTCACGGCTTCGGTAGGGTTGCCCGAATAATAAACGGTAAACTCGTCCCTGCTGCCTTTGGTTATGGTTTGCGGAAAGGTTACAAATACGGCGTTAAACTCGCGGGTGAATGGGACTTCCTGCCCTTTGTACACAACCTTTTCCACCTTTAGATTCGAGAATAGGTCGAACTGTAATTTTGTAAAATCCTGCGTAGCAGTAAATTTAAAAAGATTACTGCCGCTGATGAATTTATGATCAATGTCGAACTTAACGTCAAGATGATAATAATTGATGTCGTAGCAAGTGCGCAGTGGTGAGTTGATGTTACCACGTAGCGTATCAGCTTTGGTAAAAGCCGCTTTGGGCTGTCCCAGTTGGGCGTGTGCATTAAGGGAAATTATCCCTAAAAAGAGCAATAAAAATCTGTTCAATTTCATTTGAAGGCGTGTTGTATAATGAGGTATTACTTCAGTTAAAAAGCTAAATTACTGAAAGCTTTAGAATTTCTTTAAATTTTAATATGTTAGCTTAATTTAAATTGATAAAAACCTCAAACTTTATCCGAATGACAAAAATCAAGTTAACTACTTCTTTACTTTTTCTGGCCGTATTATTTGGTGGCTGTAGCTTTATTGGAAATACATTTCAATATAAAAGGAAAACCAAGGATTTTGTAGAGTCTCTTTTACATGAGAATTATGATAAAAGTATTTCTTTGATGGATACTGCTGGAAGGAATGTTAATACAGGGGCCATAAAATCCTCTCTTGTAAACTTGCATAATATTATAAAAAACAATTTTGGCGATAAGTTGGATTACACATTTGAGAGTGCAACGAAGCGGTTTTCTACAACGGATTCAAATAATACCCCAGCTGGCGAAACAGAGGTTGAAATCCAAATATCAAATAAGACGGATTTTGGCGTGGTTAAAATGTTATACAATGATAAGACGCTAAAAATAAACTCTTTTGATGTTCTTTCTATAAAAGAACCCATACCCGGAATGGTAGGTTTTTGGATATTTGGGTTAATAACATTGTGCGTTTTAGCCTTCAATATTTATATGATTGTTAGGGTTAAACGCAGTTCGCTTAAAAAGAAATGGTTACAATACCTGTTTATTGTTTTTTTAAACGCTCCAACTATTACCTATAGCCTGGTTAACGGACTATCCTTGTCCATATTTGAAATTCAGTTTATGTTTGGCATTAGTTGCTCATTTATGGGGTACTTGAATTCCATATTTGCATTTGGTATCCCCGTGGGGAGTTTATATGTTTTATCTAAACTTAGAAAAGCCACAAAGGAAACTACCGATACTGAATTACCTGGACAGGATGAAAGGATAAAAGACGATTCCAAAAGTCCAACCAGCTCAGAGCCGGAGAAAGGTGTTGATTGATAACTACTAAACTTTCAATAATTATAATTGACTTTCCACTAACATTAATCCGCTTTGTTAGCAACTGATAATGCTTAACTTTGCTGCAAATTATACAACTATGCAATATGATGTTATCGTTATCGGTTCGGGCCCCGGAGGCTACGTTGCCGCTATACGTTGTGCCCAACTTGGTTTAAAAACTGCCTGTATCGAAAAATATTCAACTTTTGGGGGCACCTGCCTTAATGTGGGCTGTATACCCTCAAAGGCGCTGCTCGATTCATCCGAACATTACTATAACGCCTCGCATTCGTTCAAAACACACGGTATCAACCTTGATAGTTTATCGGTAGATATGGCGCAAATGATGAAGCGTAAGGTAGATGTTGTTAACAAAAACACCAGCGGTATTGCTTTTCTTTTCAAAAAAAATAAGATCGATTCGTTCCAGGGTATCGGTTCGTTCAAGGATAAGAATACCATCAACATAAAAAAACCTGACGGCACCGAACAGGAGATAACCGGCACCAATATAATTATTGCTACAGGTTCAAAACCATCGAGCCTGCCATTTATAAAGATCGATAAAAAACGTATCATCACCTCAACCGAAGCATTAACGCTTACTGAAGTACCTAAACACCTGATATTAATAGGTGGCGGTGTTATCGGCCTTGAGTTGGGCTCTGTTTACTCGCGTTTAGGCGCTGAAGTTTCGGTAATTGAGTATATGGACGGCATTATTCCAACTATGGATAAAGGCCTTGGTAAAGAATTGCAACGTGTACTTTCGAAACAGGGTATGAAATTTTATACCGGCCATAAAGTTACCGGCGCCACTGTAAAAGGTAAGGAAGTTACCGTAACCTTTGATGCACCTAACGGCGATAAAAAAGAATTAAAAGGCGATTACTGCCTTGTTGCAGTAGGCCGTATTGCTTACACTGACAATTTAGGCTTAGATAAAATAGGCCTTACTGTTGAAGAACGTGGCAGAAAAATAACCGTTAATGAGCATTTGGAGACTAGCGTTAAAGGTGTTTATGCCATTGGCGACGTGATCCGCGGTGCTATGCTGGCTCACAAAGCCGAAGACGAAGGTACTTTAGTGGCCGAACAAATTGCCGGCCAAAAACCACACATTAATTACAACCTGATACCGGGAGTAGTGTACACCTGGCCAGAAGTTGCTTCAGTAGGTCAAACCGAAGAACAGCTAAAAGAACAAGGCATAAAATATAAAGCAGGCTCGTTCCCGTTCCGCGCAGCGGGCAGGGCAGTAGCCAGTGGTGATTTGGATGGCTTTGTTAAAGTTTTGGCTGATGCTACTACCGACGAAATTTTAGGCGTACACATGATAGGCCCGCGTACTGCGGATATGATAGCCGAGGCAGTTATAGCCATGGAATTCCGTGCCTCTGCCGAGGATGTATCGCGGGCCAGCCATGCGCACCCAACTTACACCGAAGCCATGCGCGAGGCTTGTTTGGCAGCCACCGATAACAGGCCGATACATATTTAGATTTCGAATTTCGAATTTTCGATTTCGGATTTATTTGAAATTTTAAAAGCAAAAAGTCGTATCATCTTTATTTGATACGGCTTTTTTTGCTTTATCTCTGTGTTCATTATTTGCTGTATATCAATAATTTAGCATAACCTAAACATAGCCTAAACGCACCTAAACAGTACCCAAACACCCCATGAACACAGCCTAAACAAGCCCAAACAAGCCGAAACTAACATAAACGGAACCCATACACCCACAAACACTTAGTACATTAACTACCAGCATATTAATATTTTCCTGCGTTCATCGCGAGTAAACACGGCTGAACACCTTGTACCATTCATCCCTTACACCGCTATAATATGCTTCCCTTTTTTATATCCCGCCGCCGCAAAATACCAAATGAATAAATATATCGGTATCAATATCCAGTAAGAGATCTGTGCGGCCATTTCAGGGCCTAATGTTGATTTTGTGGCATCGATCAACACACCATATAAGGGCGGGAACACTGCCGCGCCTGCGATACCCATTACGAGCATTGAAGCGCCAATTTTAGTAAACCTACCAAGGCCCGATAATGCCAGCGGCCATATCGCCGGCCACATTAAAGAATTTGCTAACCCAAGTAATGCAATGCATGCTACTGAAACATATTTAGGGGTAAACAAAGCAAGTATGGTTAACAACACACCCAATACTGCCGAATACACTAAAGCCTTTTGTTGTGATATATATTTAGGGATAAATAAAATGCCGGCAATATAACCTATCACCATACAGATCAGTGTGCCCGATGCAAAGAACTTCGCCAGTGACAACGGGATATGATGTGCTACGCCATAATTAATAATGGAATCGCCTGCGATAACCTCGGCACCTACATAAAAAAATAAAGCGAAAACGCCTATAATTAAATGGGGGAAATCAAGAATGCTGTTCTTGCCTGAATTTGCCGCCGCAACAGCTTCATCTTCATGATCAGTATCTATTTCAGGCAAACCCGAAAAATAAATAAGCACCGCCAGTATAACCAGCGCTATAACTATAAGTACATAAGGCAATATCACTCTTGAGGCCAGTTCATTTAATTGCGCTATTCTTTCGGCACCGCTAAGGGTAGCCAGTTTGGCATTAAACGCGTCAATGTTTTTAAGCACCACTAATCCCAGGGCGATAGGGGCCAGTACACCTGCGCCCTTATTAAAAATACCCATTATACTGATGCGTTTAACAGCTTTTTCAGGCGGACCAAGGATGGTAATATATGGGTTTGAGGCAGATTGCAGGATCGCTAATCCCGATCCCTGTACAAATTGCCCCAGCAAAAATATGGGATAGGTACGGGTTAAAGCCGCCGGTATAAATATAAGCGCACCTGCTGCCATAATTAATAAGCCAACGGCCATTGCATTTTTAAAGCCAAATAGTTTTAACACCCATGCCGATGGTTTGGCCATTACCAAGTAAGCGATATAAAAGGCAGACGCTATTAAATAAGCCTCGAGATTATTTAGTTGGCAGGCTATCCTTAAATAAGGAATGAGGGCGGAATTTAGCCAGGTTACAAAACCAAATATGAAAAACAGTACACTAATAATTATAACGGGGCTTATTGCTGATTTTTTTGTTTCGTGGTTTGTTCCGGCTGTCATATCAATAGTTCTTTAAATTTTTTAATAAGTGATCGAAGTTTCTAAAATAATTAAAAAAGTTTAATCTGCATAGTGATAATAAAAATAAGGTATTCAGTTGGCTAATGGTACAAAATATTTGCGCATACGTTTGTTTGATTAGATATGGAAGTCGTATTACCGCAATTTCCAATACCATCTCAATAAATTTTTTAAGTCTTCGCAGGGTCTCTCGCAGAGGACCCTGCGCGGTTGTGCGTTTGGCTGAAAATCTAACATGTGTACGCAGGATCCTCTGCGAGAGACCCCGCGGTGACAAGAAAAAAGGTAAAGCATAGGTCAAATATTTATATTAGTTATTTCAAACAATAGAAAACATGACGGATATTGAAAATTTGCGAACTGAGTTAAAGAAAATAAAATCATACCCGTCAGAATTAGAAGAAGTTGATTGCGGAATATCGGGAGTGGGTTTTTTTCCTGGAGCAAGAGGCTTATGGAATGATAACGATGAAACTTTGTCGAATAAACCTGTTATGATTTTAGGGCATGATTTCGGTGCGAAAAAAGACTACTCCCGATCAGTTGAGAATAGACAAGAAAATATGCAGGCATTAACCTGGAAAAATCTTCAAATTATGCTGGATGATTATAATATAGATAAAGCTGATTGCTTTTTTACAAATTGTATTATGGGTATAAGAATAGACGGCATAAGCGCAATTGGAGAAAGTCCGGCGTTCAGGAATGAGGAGTTTTTACATGATTGTAAAGAGTTGTTAATCAAACAAATCAATGCTCAAAGGCCAAAGTTGATACTCTCTTTAGGCTTACATACAATAAAATTCATCTCAACACTATTGCCGAATTCATCCGAATTGTCAAAAGTAAAATCATTCAAGAAATTAGACCATATTGGTTTGGCAGCTATTCCTAAAATTGAGTTTGAAGAAATACCTAATTACACTACGAATCTTGTCTTCATTACTCATCCGACATATCGGCACCTTAATATTGGCCATAGAAACTTAAATAATTTAAGAGGTGTTTCATTCGAAAAGTATTTAATTGATCAATTCTGCAAGTACTAAATTTATTTTCCGAAATTCGCCCGTATGCTGCAAATCCAACAAAACGTTTCGCTTAAAAATTTTAACACTTTTGGTATTGAAGTTTTTGCCCGGTATTTTGTTGAGATAAACCACGAGGACGAATTGGTGGAACTATTTATGGATCCCCAATGGTTCCAAACTGAACGGTTGATCTTAGGTGGCGGCAGTAATATGCTGTTCAAAACTGATTTTGATGGGCTGGTTATCCGTGTGAATATCCGGGGGATTGAACATCGCATAAGTAAAAACGAGGTATTTGTTGCGGCCGGCGGCGGCGAGGTTTGGAACGACCTGGTAAACTTTTGCGTGGCCCGCGAATATGCCGGACTTGAAAATTTAAGTTTGATACCCGGCTCCGTAGGCGCATCGCCCATACAAAACATAGGCGCTTATGGCGTGGAGCTGAAGGATGTATTTTATAGCTGCAATGCTTTTGAAATTGCCACAGGCGCTATTAAAACTTTCTCCAAACACGATTGCCGCTTCGGTTATCGCGACAGTATATTTAAAACTGAACTTAAAGGGCAATACATTATTACCTCGGTAAAATTCCGTTTATCATTAGTGCCCGATGTAAAACTGCATTATGGGGCTATACAAGATGAACTTGCAAAACGGAATATAACATCGCCTACAATAAAGGATGTATCGCAGGTGGTTTCGCATATCCGTGTATCCAAACTGCCCGATCCTTCAACCATTGGCAATGCAGGCAGTTTTTTCAAAAACCCGGTTATCAGCACCGAAGAATTTAATAAAGTACACACCGCTTTCCCCGAAGTGGTGCATTATCCAGCCGGCGACGGCTTTACAAAACTGGCTGCGGGCTGGCTTATTGAGCAGTGCGGATGGAAGGGAAAAGTGGTTGGCCATACTGGTACCTGGAAAAACCAGGCGCTTGTTTTAGTGAACCACGGAGGTGCCACCGGACAGGAAGTGTACAGCTTATCGTCGCAAATCATAGACAGTGTGTACACTAAATTTGGCGTAATGCTCGAACGGGAGGTCAACATCATTGGCTGAAAAATCTTTTTTTAAAACAATTTTTACCCTGCTCTTATTTCCCCTCTTTCGAAGTTAAAAACCTAAAAGTTATCGTGTGGTAAACGTTTGTTTTCCAGTAGGTTAATAATTCAGTGGTCCAATGTGCTTTTTCCGCTTCTCCAAACCAAAATTATCGGCTAAAGTGTGTCTTGGTGCCAAAATCTTTTGCCAACGTGGTATCATGTTTGACTTGTTATCAATACAAAACATTAACAGAATGACAAAGATTGAGTTTAACACCCTAGTATTACGTCAGGCAACTTCACTAAGGTCATATGCCTTACATTTTACGCATGACGCAGACGATGCTAACGACCTTGTCCAGGATACAATGTTGAAAGCCATAACTTATTACAATAAGTTTAAAGAAGGCACAAATTTAAAAGGATGGTTGTACACCATCATGAAAAATACGTTCATCAACAATTATCGCCGTTTTGTTAAAATGAGCACTTTTGTTACCAAGAGCGATGAGATATCATCACCAAACCTGGTATTCAGTTCAACCAAAAACCAGGGAGAAGCAAAATTTGTGATGGATGATATTAAAAGAGCGATGGACCGTTTACCTGCTGATTACTATGTACCCTTCACCATGTATTTCGAAGGTCACAAATACCACGAGATAGCCGATCATTTAACTATCCCTATCGGCACAGTTAAAACACGTATACACGTAGCCCGCAAGTTATTAAAGAAAAGCCTTAAGGCTTATGATAACGGGGTTAAAAAACCTGTATACGCCGAGGAATTTTAATATTATTAAACTCAACATATATAAAGAGAACCTGCTTCAATAAAGAGCGGGTTCTCTGGTTTTAAGGAATATTGTCATTGAGAGGAGGGACGACGAAGCAATCGCGAACTTTGCAGGGGCGTCAAAAGATTTATAATTTACTAATGTTACCTTTGTGTTGCAAATCAGATTAATACCTATGCTGAAAAAAATACTCTTGTTAATGATAATGGTAGGGTTTATTAGCTACGCCAACGCTCAAACAGACAGCACGGTAGTAAAAAAAGATACCATTGCTTCAAAAGACACCCTTACCAAAAAGGCGGTAAATAAGATAGATAGCACAATAGTAAAAAAGGATACTGTTGCAAAAACAGGGAACCCGATTGTGGTGCAAAAGGATACTGTGACGGCTAAAAAAGATACAGTTGCAAAAGTTGCCGCCCCGGTTATTGTAAACGCTGATAAAGTAGTTGAAAAAAAATCGCCCGTAAAAACATTGACCTACAAACAATATGATGCATTGATGAAGGGGGAGGACTTGTACGATATGGCCCTGCCCGCTACATTAAACCATTACCTATTGCCCGATGACGTAATAAAATATAAAAAGGGCTTGGATCTTAGTCCTGTGCAAATAAGCAAGATAGCGGCAATAGGGAAGGAGTTGCATCGTAAGCGGGTAGAAATGGGCCCTATCATTATAAAAAATGAAAATATGCTCGACAGCCTTTTCCGCACGCATAATATTGATGACGGAACACTTATATTTTATGCCAACCGTTATGGTTTATACCAGGGCGAGATAAGGAACGCTATTTTGCAGGCCTGTTATGCTACCGAAAAATTGCTTAGCCCGGCACAGGCAAAAAAACTGGAAGAACTGGAAAATCATAAATAATTAATATCCCGTTTTTATTTATGTAAATTTGCAACCCCATATTAACTGTATGAAGTTTACGTTTGATTTTGAAAAGCCCTTAACCGAACTGCAGCAGCAGATTGAAAAAGTTAAGCAGGTTGAAGATAAAAATAACCTCGACATGTCGGCCACTATTGCCGAACTGGAGGAAAAACTGCAAACCACCCAAAAGGAGATATATGCCAACCTCACCGGCTGGCAAAAGGTGCAGATATCGCGCCATCCTGAAAGGCCGTACACCTTGCAGTATATTGAGCTGATGTGCGATGATTTTATTGAACTCCACGGCGACCGTACCGTTGGCGACGATAAAGCCATCGTAGGCGGCTTCGGCACCATCAACGGCCAAACCGTAATGATCATCGGTCACCAGAAAGGTAAGAATACCAAGGAGCGGCAGTACCGCAATTTCGGTATGGCTAACCCCGAAGGTTACCGCAAAGCATTAAGGCTGATGAAAATGGCCGAAAAATTCAACAAGCCCGTTATTACTTTGATCGATACCCCCGGCGCATTCCCCGGCCTTGAGGCTGAAGAACGCGGACAAGGCGAGGCTATAGCCCGTAACTTGTTAGAAATGTCGATACTAAAAGTGCCCATCATTTGCGTTATCATCGGCGAGGGTGCCAGCGGTGGTGCATTAGGCATAGGCATAGGCGACAGGGTATTGATGCTCGAAAACTCATGGTATTCGGTTATTTCGCCCGAGAACTGTTCAACCATCCTGTGGAAAACATGGGAAAATAAAGAACGCGCGGCAGAAGTACTTAAACTTACCTCGACCGAAATGCTGAAGAACAAACTCATCGACGGCATTATCAAAGAGCCACTAGGCGGCGCCCACCAGGACCCAGTTGCCATGGCATCAACCCTGAAAAAGCAACTGCTGAAAGACCTTAAAATCCTGAAAGAAAAAAATATTGACGAAGTAGTAACCGAACGCATAGACAAATTCTGCGCTATGGGTGTGGTTGTTGAGGATTAATCACTTGTTATGAGTTCAGTAATGGATGTAAAATATGATGAGATAGCCGCAGAAAGAGCACTCGTTGATTACATCCAAAAGTTTTGGGTGCTGGATAATTCACAAAGTCTGGTACTTACACAGGGCAAATATGCGCTCCCCAATGGTTGCTTTACAGTGGCATTCATATCAGGCAACGGCGTAATAATAGAAAATAAGGACAGAACTACTACCGTAAATGCCGGTATGTATTTTGTTGGACAAATTAGTAAGAAGGTTAAAATAACAGTCCAACCTTATACCAAAGCTATTATGGTGCAACTGAAGCCCTGGACACCGGCGCTTATCACCAACTTTCCCTTACATGAAGCGACAAACCAGGTTTTAGATTTTAGCCTGGTAAATAAAGATTTGCACCAGGCTTTTACGGGCGCTGATCTGTCAGATGAAAGGTTTGTGATTCGGATGTTTTACCGGGAATTAGCAAATTATCTCCGCCCGACTAATGATTCAAACTTCGTTAAAGCTGCTTTCAGCCTGCTTCAAACTAATACATTAACAAACCCAACCAAAGTAAGCGGTATAGCTGTAAGTTCCGGCTACTCCCAAAGGCGCGTGGAACAGAAATTCAGCCAGCTTATTGGCCTGTCACCAAAAGAAATTCAGAAGATACTGCAATTGCGGGTGCTGATAAATGAGTTAAGCATGCCAAATAACTCATCTTTAAGCTACCTCACGCACAAATATGGCTATTATGATCAGTCACACTTTATAAAGTCGTACAACAAAATAATGTATGATCTTCCTGCTAATTTTAACAGCAGCAACTATCTATTACCTTTCCGTTAGCATTTCGCATTTTTACAATTACCGCAATAAATATTGGTTTAGATTTGAATTTTCTTTTATTAAGTATTTCAATCTTTACGCTATGTCACCTATCATCAAACGATATCTAAAATTCATTTCTTTCATAATTATTGTTTCACTATTAGCATCGGGCGGGGCTAAGGGGCAAAGCAAGTTCGATACGTTAACCAAACGCATGCAGACGTTATTCCTTAATGATAGTTTGCCCGGTTTATCAGTGGTTTTGGTAAATACCAAAGGGATTGTTTATCAAAAAAACTTTGGTTATGCCGATATAGCAAATAAAGTCCCCTATACCACCGCTACTATTCAAAATATTGGTTCTGTAAGTAAAACCCTTATCGCGGTAGCAATAATGAAGGCTGTCGAGCTTAAATATTTCACACTAGAAACTGATATTAATGATATTCTGCCTTTCAAAGTAGTCAACCCCAATGCGCCGAATGGGAGAATTACGGTAAGGGAGTTAACCAACCATACCTCGGGTATTGTTGATAATCCCGCCATTTATCCTGATACCTATAAGTTTTTCCCAGCGATACGTTCCTATAGCCAGTCTGCCTATGATGTTTTGCAAAGCCTGGGCTACCGCCAGAAAGTAACTGATACCTCCATGAAGGACTTTTTCCCCAATTATCTTTCCCCCGGCGGAAAATATTATAAGAGCGAAAATTTTGGCAAAGGCAGCCCCGGCAGTACTTCTTCCTATAGTAATGGTGCATCGGCTTTAGCCGCTTACCTTATTGAGGTAAAATCGGGCCTTTCGTACGCAGCGTTTACAACAAAATACATTTTAAGACCCATGAAAATGGCCCATTCGGGCTGGGTATTAGATACTGGTAAATTAACAACTATGGCCAGGCCTTATTATGATCTTGATCGTAGCTTTCCCATGTATTCATGGATCACTTATCCCGAAGGAGGGCTAAGAACATGCACCGCTGATCTGAGCAAATACCTCATAGGCATAATGAACGGATATAACGGCGATACCACTTTATTAAGCAATGCCTCATATAAAACAATGTTCACCAAACAGTTTAGTAATGAAAATCCGCCGCTGGGCATCAAACTAACGCATAGAAATAAGGGGATTTTCTGGAACTTATATAACGATGGTACCATTGGGCACGATGGGGATGACCCCGGAGTTATTTCATTTTTATTTTTTAATCCGGCTACGGGTTTAGGGGGCATTTTTCTTTGCAATAAATACTTACCCAATAAACAGCCTTTGGTAGATCTGTTGTTGGATGCAACCAATACCAGTTTACCGGCAAAAAATTAGGGTTTTCACTTTTTTGAAATTAGCCTTTTAAAGTTAAAAAAATCGTCCTATATTTGCATTCCTTTTTGGGGTGCACAACATCCCGCAGGAGATTGCCTGATAGTATAATGGTAGTACGACGGTTTTTGGTACCGTTTGTCTAGGTTCGAATCCTGGTCGGGCAACATTAGGATTTCGGATTTCAAATTTCAATTTCGGATTTGTCTGATTTGAAAAATTGAAATCCGAAATTTTTATAATAGGTACTGAAGCTGTGTTGAATAGGAAATAAATCCGAAATCGAACATCCGCAATTCGAAATAAAAAAATGCCTTTACAATTTAACCCCATTAAGTTATTTGCAGGTTCAGGTACTACGGTATTGGGACAAAACATTGCTGATGCTTATGGGCGCGAATTAGGCGAAGTTGTTCTTTCAAAGTTTAGCGATGGCGAGTTTCAGCCGCATTTTAATGAATCAGTTCGCGGTTGCGATGTGTTTTTAATACAATCAACCAACCCACCAACCGATAATTTAATGGAACTGCTGATGATGATAGACGCCGCACGCCGTGCATCTTCACATTATGTAACCGCTGTTATTCCTTATTTCGGTTTAGCACGGCAGGACAGGAAGGATAAGCCACGTGTGGCCATCGGTGCTAAACTGGTTGCCAATTTGTTGGTTGCCGCTGGCATTAACCGCATCATGACCATGGATTTGCACGCAGCGCAGATACAGGGTTTTTTTGATATCCCGGTTGACCACCTTGATGCATCTATCATATTCGTACCTTACATAAAAAGCCTGGGTTTGGGTAATTTAACTATTGCCTCGCCGGATATGGGGGGCTCATACAGGGCACGCAGTTTCGCCAAGTTTTTTAATGCAGAGGTAGTAATTTGCGATAAACGCCGTAAACGCGCCAATGAAATTGAAAGCATGACCCTGATAGGTGACGTAACCGACCAGGACATAGTGCTGATAGATGACATTTGCGATACTGCCGGAACATTGGCTAAAGCGGCGAGTTTAATTATGGACCGTGGCGCACGTAGTGTAAGGGCGGTTTGTACACACCCGGTATTATCGGGCAAGGCGTATGAAACTATCGAGAACTCGGTATTAACTGAACTAATAGTTACCGATACTATACCGTTAAAACACCACAGCGATAAGATAAGGGTATTATCAACCGCTAAACTGTTTGCCAAAGCTATTGAAAATGTAAATGAGCACGGCTCGATAAGCCAGTTGTTTAAGGTAGATTAAGCCTCACCTAAATCCTCTCCAAAGGAGAGGACTTGAAAAGGCTTTATAAAGAAGAATTAATTTCTTGCTTAAGCCCCTCTCCTTTGGAGAGGGGTTGGGGTGAGGCTAACAAATAAATAAACATAAATAATGAAATCAATTGCTATTAGCGGTTCTCCAAGAGAGAACGTAGGGAAAAGAGACGCTAAGGAACTGCGTTACCAGAGCCTGGTACCGGCAGTACTTTACGGTGGGCCAACACAATCCCACTTTTCAGTGTCCGCAGCTGATTTGAAAGCCGTAGTTTATACGCCGGTTGTTCATTTCATCGATCTGCAAATTGCCGGTGTTACTTCACAGGCTATTATTAAAGATATTCAGTTTCACCCCTTAACTGAACAGATCATCCACGTGGATTTTCTGTTGTTAGACCCAAAGAAACCGGTAACTATCGAAATTCCTATCAAATTAACCGGAACTTCTCCAGGTGTTAAAACTGGTGGTAAACTGGTTCAAAAACTAAGAAAACTGCGCATCAAAGCGTTACCAAAAGACCATTTGGATAACATTGAAGTAAGCATTGAAGAATTGGAAGTTGGTAAATCAGTACGCGTTGCTGAAATATCTTTCCCTAACCTTACCATTACCAATGCTCCTGAAGATACCATTGTATCGGTAACCACTTCACGTGCATTACGCCAGGCTGAACAAGAAGCAGCAGCAGGTAAAAAATAAGCCCCCTAACCCCCTAAAGGGGGAATAAAAGGGTAATTTAAAAGCAGCGATAAGTTTACTTATCGCTGCTTTTTGTTTGCCCCCTAACCCCCTGAAGGGGGAACAAAAGGTGCTAAACAGCTATAAGTTACTTATGCTGTTTTTGTTTAAATGTATATCTTCGCAAAAAAATATTAATAAAGTGGTTGATCGCCACGCTAATCAAAAGTTCCCCCTTCAGGGGGCTAGGGTGTATGAAATACTTAATAGTAGGTTTAGGAAATATAGGGCCTGAATATGCCGATACCCGGCATAACATAGGTTTTATGATATTGGATGAGTTGGTAAAACAGGAAAACAACAAGTTTTACAATATGCGCCTGGCCTATTATGCCGAAGTACCCTATAAGGGCCGCATGCTGCACCTCATAAAGCCTACCACCTACATGAACTTAAGCGGCAAGGCGGTAAACTACTGGATGAACGAATTAAAGATTCCGGTTGAAAACGTGCTGATAGTGGTTGATGATATTGCTTTGCCATTAGGCACATTGCGGCTAAAGCCCCAGGGCAGCGCCGCCGGGCATAACGGGCTAAAACATATAGAAATGACCCTGGGCCATAGCAATTATGCCCGCCTGCGTTTTGGTGTGGGCGATAACTTCCCCAAAGGCCGCCAGGTTGATTACGTGTTAAGCGGATTTGATGATGATGAACAACCCGAACTGCCCGCGCTTATCGATCGTTCCATCGAAATGATAAAGAGTTTTGCCACCATCGGCACACAACTTACCATGACGAAGTTTAATAAGTGACAAGTGTTAAAAAACTAATTCCTTATTTAAATCTTAGTTAAATATTTCATTTTTTGTAACGATACCTCCCTTTTTCCGTCTACTACCAAAACTATCTCTGCATCACTAATGAAAAAACTTTTACTGTTAGCATTTTGCTGCTATCTATCGGCCACAGTTATGGCGCAAACAACGCCGCAAATGCTAACGGTTAAAGGCATAGCAGTCGACTCGCTCACTAAACAGCCGGTAAGCTATGTTACTGTTGCTTTGGAAGATGCAGGTACCAAAGTCCCTATAAGAAGCGGTTTAACAAAAGAGGATGGCTCGTTCGAGCTTAAAGGCAGCTCTGGCAGATCTTATTTGTTGTCTTTAGTTTTTGTTGGTTATGATACTAAAGAAATAATTATCCCTGCCACAGGGATTGATGTAAATCTGGGCAATATATTCCTGCGGGCATCAACCAAACAACTAAAGGATGTTGCTATTGTTGCCGCCAGACCACTGATGAAACAGGAGGTTGATCGTATTAGCTATGATGTAGCTGCCGATCCCGAAGGCAAATCATTAACCGCTTTGGACATGATGCGCAAGGTGCCGTTGTTGACCGTTGATGCCTCTGACAATATCCAGCTAAAGGGCAGCGGCAATTATAAAATATTGGTGAATGGAAAAGAATCGGCTTTGCTGGCAAAAAATCCGTCGGATGTGTTGCGCTCTATGCCGGCTACCAATATTGTGAAGATAGAGGTGATCACTACGCCGCCTGCAAAATACGATGCTGAAGGCCTCGCGGGTATCATTAACATCATCACCGTAAAAAATGCCGATCAGGGGTATAACATAGGTATTAACACCCGCTACAATACTATATGGGGGCCGGGGGTTAATCTTAATAGCACGGTAAAAGAAGGCAAATTTGGCTTTTCGGGCTATGCGGGTTTTGGCAGGCAAAACAAAACGAGTAACCCTTTTACCAATACACAAACTTTCTTTGCCAATCAATCAGTTTTGTCGCAATCGGGCATATCCACCTATACAGGTAATTATAAATATGGCGATGGCGAGTTTAGCTACGAAATTGATAGCCTGAATTTGTTAACTGCATCGGTAGATATTGAAACAGGCGTAAACGACCAGCAAAGCCTGGGCCTCACTCAAACTAAAAATGCCAATTATAATATTACACAGCAATACATTCAAAATAGCTTCAATAATTCAAATAATACAGGAGTAGATGCTGCCATTAACTATCAATTGGGCTTCAAAAAAAGTAAGGATCAACTGTTAACCCTTTCGTACAGGTATAACTATTCCCCTAATGACCAGAATAACCAAAGCCTTTTTTCAGACACTGTAAAGTATACGCAGCCAAATTATCGCCAATACAATAACTCGGGCAACAGGGAGCAAACCATACAGGTTGATTATGCGCAACCATTTAAAAAATTCAGTTTGGAAGCAGGCGGTAAAGCCATCTTCAGGAACAACTTCAGTAATTTTCAGTTAGACACCCTGGTTACAAACAGTAACGACTATCAGCCTAATCAACAACAAACAAATGATTTTAACTACCATCAGAATGTTTATAGCCTGTACAACTCATACCAGTTAAAGCTTGACAAATGGACAGGTAAAGCTGGTTTACGTTTGGAAGAAACTACCATCAACGCCGATTTTAGTTCGGTAGGCAGTAACCTGAATACCAGTTACAATAATTTTATCCCATCGGTATCCATACAGCGCCAGCTAAAAAACAGCAGCATTAATTTTGGTTTTACCGAGCGTATTCAAAGGCCCGACATATCGCAACTTAACCCGTTTGTCGATCAGTCGAACCCACAATTCGTAAGCACTGGTAACCCTAACCTTAAGCCCGAATTAAACCATGTGTTCGAGCTGAATTACAGTCGGTTTTCTACCGGATCGATTAACATAGGGCTTAGCTATTCATTCTCCAACAACTCTATACAAAACGTAAGCAGCCTTAAGCAACAAAAAATTAACGATACCGTTGAAACCGTTACCTACACCACTTACGAAAACCTGGGCAGTAATCAAACTCTCGGCTTAAATATTAATACCAATTACCCGCTTACAAAACAACTATCGCTTAGTATTAATGGCTTACTTAACCGTGTTTGGTTAAAGGGTTATTACAATGGCGGCCAGTATTCAAACAGTGGTTTTGTGGGCAATATGTTTTCCAATATCAGTTATAGGTTCCCAACGGGTTATCGCATAGGTACTAATACCGGCTTTTTTAGCGGAAACGTGAACTTACAGGGCAAATCGAGTTATTTTATCTTTAACCAGTTTGTTTTCAGTAAGGAATTGCTTAAAAAGGCGGCCAGCGTATCGTTTGTAGCGAATAACCCTTACTCAAAATATTGGGCCGGTAACTCTACCACCCGCACCAATGATTATTACCAGGTTACCAATTATAACCAAACATATCGTAGTTTTGCCATAAGGCTCAGTTATAAATTTGGCAAGCTGAACAGCGACATCAAAAAGAACCAGCATGGTATTGAGAATGGTGATACAAAAGGCAGCACAAAAAACAACGGAAATCAATAATTTATGAAGGTTTACGGTATTACCAATTGCAACACGGTTAAAAAGGCGCTCGACTGGCTTAAGGCCAATAAAGTGGATTATGAATTTCACGACTTTAAAAAACTGGGCGTAAGCGAACAGAAATTAAACGAGTGGAATGATAAGGCAGGATATGAAAAGTTCCTGAACAAACAAGGCCTCACCTGGAAGGGGCTGGATTCCGAGGTTAAAGAAAGCGTAAAAGGCGCAGTCGAAGCACTGCCTTTATTACAGCAAAAAACCAGTATGATAAAAAGGCCGGTTATTGAAGACGGCAATTTTTTATTTTTCGGGTTCGATGAAGCTGTTTACCAACAGCATTTTAACAAATAGCAAACAACTTTCGGCGTTACAGGTTATTTTATTATAAAATGCAGTAACAATAAGTTTACCCATAAACTTATTGCCCGTTTTATATTATTTTAGCCCGACTTTTAACTGACCGTAAATGAAATTTAAACTTTTTGCCGGGTTGTTACCGGTTTTAATTACTATTGCCGGCATTTGCCAGGCCCAAAATTCTGATACGCTTGCAAGCAAGTACAATTACCGCGATGCCTTTGGCCCTTTCTTTTATACAAAAAATGGAAATGAATATCGCGCTGCCGATGGTCAGCCAGGCCCGAAATATTGGCAAAACCGCGCCGATTACCAGTTAGCCGCTACACTCGACGACAAAACCAACCAAATAACAGGCTCCGAAATACTTACCTATACCAATAACAGCCCGCAAAAACTTGGCTTTTTATGGATGCAGTTAGATCAGAACCTTTTCAAATTGGATTCGCGCGGAACTGCTATTGTGCCTTTAACCGGCAGCCGCAACTGGGGAAAAGGCCAGGTGTTTGATGCAGGCGACAAAATAAAATCGGTTACGGTAGATGGCTTAAGCGTTAAATATTTGATAAACGATACCCGTTTGCAGATATTTTTACCCAAAGACGTGCAACCTAACGGCGGGCAGGTGAAAGTAAAAATAGAATATTCGTTTATCTCGCCTGATTATGGCTCCGACCGTATGGGCATTGTTGATACAAAACATGGTAAGATATTCCAGGTTGGGCAATGGTACCCGCGTATGTGCGTTTATGACGATATAATGGGATGGAACACCTTGCCATACACTGGTCCCGGCGAGTTTTATTTGGAGTATGGTGATTTCGACCTGATGATAACCGCGCCTGCAACCCACATTGTGGTAGCCTCGGGCGAATTGCTGAACCCCAAAGATGTGTATACGCCCGAACAGCTAAAACGCTGGGAAGAAGCCGCGCAAAGCGAAAAAGCAGTAATGATACGTACTGCCAAAGAAGTTACCGACCCGGCATCGCGCCCGGCAGGTAAAACTATGCTTACCTGGCACTTTAAAATAACCAACGCCCGCGATGCTTCGTGGGCATCGTCAGCTTCATTTATTGAGGATGCTGCCAAAATGGACCTGCCAAGCGGAAGAAAATCGTTATCGATTTCGGTATACCCCGTTGAAAGTGCGGGCGACAGTGCTTATGGCCGTTCAACCGAGTACACTAAAAAATCTATTGAATTTAACTCGGCCAAGTGGTTTGAATATCCATACCCTAATGCTACCACGGTGGCCGGTATTACTAACGGCATGGAATACCCCGGGATTGTATTTTGTGGTGTTAAGGATAAAAAGAAGGAATTGTGGTCGGTGAATGATCACGAATTTGGCCACACCTGGTTCCCGATGATAGTAGGTTCGAACGAGCGCTTATATGGATGGATGGATGAAGGCTTTAATACCTTTATAAATACCCTTACAACCGCCGACTTTAATAACGGCGAATACAAACCTAAAAAGGTGCAGGACATGCACCACATTGGTAGCTTGATGACCAATCCGGATTTGGTGCCGGTAATAACAGCACCTGCAAACCTGCCCGAAAAATATACCGGTACATTATTGTATTTTAAACCTGCCGTTGGACTTGGTTTGCTGCGTGAGCAGATATTGGGACCGGAACGTTTCGACCTTGCATTTAAAACTTACATAGCGCGCTGGGCTTACAAGCACCCTACACCCGATGATTTCTTCCGCACTATGGAAAATGTATCGGGCGAAAGCCTGCAATGGTTCTGGAGGGGATGGTTTACAAATAACTGGCGTTTGGATGTAGCGGTTACCGACGTAAAATATGTTAACAACGACCCGCAACAAGGCTCATTGATCACCATTGAAAATTTGGATAAAATGGCTATGCCGGTTACGCTCGAAATCAAAACCAAAAGCGGGGCCACCACCCGTTTGCAATTACCGGTGGAGATATGGGAGCGCTTTAACATCAGGACGTTCAAATATCCTTCGACTGAGGAGATACAATCCGTAACTTATGATCCTGATAATGTATTACCGGACTATAATCCCGACAATAACGTTTGGAAAAGTAAATAGTAAAGGAACCCGGTTTAAGCCGGGTTTTTTGTTGGCAGAGCACACGTGAAGCCAGATATTAACTTGCGAAGTTTACAAACTTCGCAAGTCTGTTGTTCATAATCTGACATTAACGTTTGGGAAAGTAAATAAAAGGCTCGTATTTTAATATAGGGGATCTATTTTATAAAGCCAAATACCTGCTATTATTGATAATGTATAACTTAAAACCATTAAAAGGAAACCTGATGAGTGTGTAATAGCAATAAAATCAGGTGGGCCAAAAAGAATATAAAAGGGTAAGGTGGAAAGAATTATTCCCAGAATAGTAAATATTATTTTTTTAACTGTGAAGCTTAATTTAAAGTTATATAATAGCTTAGCGGCAAGTAGTAGTACCAAAAAACTCGGAGCGGAATACATCAACCCCGCTATGGTTACTGCAACTATGTAAGTAAAAAAAGGAGAATCTTTTGGAGGTTGCCCCGTAATATAGGCTACCAATTCCTGTATAATAGGGCCTAAAGCCACAGCAGTTAACCAAATCTTTAAAGGGTATATATAATATTTTTTCATGCGTGGTTTAGATACACTAAAATACGAGTTTAGATATAGTTTTGCAAAAAGACATATTTTATAGCAATGAACCCCATCCACATCGAACAAATACGCCACGAGCTTACCTGGAAACTGCGTCAAAAAGTGCTTTACCCGCAACAAACAATAGCTGAAGTACAAATGGACGAAGATGCCGATGGTTATCACTTCGCCGCATTTGTTGACAACTATATTATGGGTGTTGTATCTCTATTCAGGAAGGATGATAGTTTCCAGTTTCGCAAACTTGCGGTTGATGCATCGGTACAAAACCAGGGGATAGGCAGCAGCCTGCTGAATTATATAACCGATTTTGCAAAAAATGAAGGTGGTAAAACCTTGTGGTGCAATGCCCGGGTTACGGCTATCCCATTTTACATAAAGCATGGGTTTGAGCATACCGGCAAACTCTTCGCAAAAAATGGCTTTGATTACGAGATACTCGAAAAAGCCATCTGAACAAAAAAAGGCCGGCTTGCAACACAAACCGGCCTTTAACCAAACTAATTTTTATAACAACTAAATTCTTACTGCTGCAAAGTAACCGCTATGGTATTAACTAAATGTTAACACACCAATAAAGTTGCGCTTGTTGGCTTTAATACATAGCATTATCGGCAGCTTTATTATATTTGCCTGCGGCCGATTGAAAAAACCCGCCTTATGAAACATGGCTAAAAAGAAATCTGAAACTCCGAAGCATATACCTGTTGTAAACGAAACCGCGCTGGCTTTTTTTGAAACCTATATCAATAACCCATCGCCAACCGGCTTTGAGTGGACCGGCCAAAAACTATGGCTCGATTACATTGCCCCTTATATTGATGAGCATTACGTTGATAACTACGGTACCGCCGTGGGCATCATCAACCCGAAAGCCGAATACAAGGTGGTTATTGAGGCACATGCCGATGAAATATCATGGTTCGTAAATTATATTACCAGCGATGGTTTGATATATGTTATCCGCAACGGCGGCTCCGATCACCAGATAGCGCCTTCAAAAAGGGTGAATATCCATACGGATAATGGCATTGTGAAAGCAGTTTTCGGCTGGCCCGCCATCCACACCCGTTTAGGCGGTGAGAAAGAAGAAGCGCCCTCATTAAAAAATATATTTTTGGATTGCGGCTGCACCTCGAAAGAAGAGGTAGAGAAAAAAGGCATCCACGTTGGTTGTGTGATAACTTACGAAGATGAATTTATGGTGCTTAACGACCGCTATTACGTAGGCCGCGCATTGGATAACCGTGCCGGTGGCTTTATGATAGCCGAAGTTGCCCGTATGTTGAAGGAAAATAAGAAGAAATTGCCATTCGGCCTATACATTGTAAATGCGGTGCAGGAAGAAATTGGCCTGCGTGGCGCCGAGATGATAGCCCACCACATAAAACCTAATGTGGCCATAGTAACCGACGTTACGCATGACACACAAACCCCAATGATCAGCAAAATAGCCCAGGGCGACCTGGCTTGCGGCAAGGGCCCGGTAGTATCATACGCTCCGGCGGTGCAAAACAACCTGAATAAATTACTGATAGAAACGGCGCAAAAGGCAGAAATTCCGTTCCAACGCCAGGCATCATCGCGCTCAACAGGTACTGATACGGATGCTTTTGCTTATTCAAATGATGGTGTGCCATCGGCTTTAATATCGCTGCCGCTACGCTATATGCACACTACGGTTGAGATGATACACAAGGAAGATGTGGATAATGTGATACGCCTTATTTATGAATGCTTGCTTAATATTAAAGCGGGACAGGACTTTAGATATATAAAATAAACTGTTTTAAAACAATTTGCGTATAAATGTTTTTCTTGAATAGAATATTGCAAATTAAAATGTCATATTTACATTTATAAACTATCCCCCATAAAATGAAACCAACATTATTAATACTGGCCGCAGGCATGGCCAGTCGCTACGGTAGCATGAAGCAGGTTGACGGCTTTGGCCCAAATGGCGAAACCATTATTGATTACTCAATTTATGATGCCATTAAAGCAGGCTTTGGTAAGATCAGCTTCATTATCCGCGAAGAATTCCAGGATAATTTTAAGGCTATTTTCGAACCTAAATTGGCCGGCAGGGTTGAAACTGATTATGTTTTCCAAAGTTACGACCTTAAACCGTTTGGCATTGATAAAGAAGTTGAACGTGCTAAACCATGGGGAACTGCCCATGCGGTACTGGCAGCGCGCAACCAGGTAAAAGAGCCTTTTTGTGTTATTAATGCCGATGATTTTTATGGTTATGATTCATTTGAAAAAATGGCCAAATTCCTGACTACTGAGGCATCTGATGATACTTATTCATTGGTAGGTTACCAGGTAGATAAAACCTTATCTGAATATGGTTCGGTATCGCGCGGCGTATGTAAAGTGGACGATAATGGTAATATGGTTGAAATTAACGAGCGCACCCAAGTGTATTTTAAACCTGATGGCAGCGTAGTTTACGAAGAAGGTGGTGTTGAAACCCCGCTACCGAATACTACCCGTGTTTCGATGAACTTTTGGGGCTTTACCCCGGCTGTTTTTGAGCAAAGCTTACCAATGTTCCAACGTTTTGTTGAAGCTAATGAGGACAAACCAAAATCAGAGTTCTTTATTCCTTTGGTAGCCGATGAATTGATAAAAAGCGGTACAGCATCATTTAAAGTTATCCCAACCGCTTCAAAATGGTTTGGCGTTACTTATAAAGAAGATAAGCCTATTGTACAAAAATGTATATCTGACCTGGTGAATAGCGGTGTTTACCCGGAGAATTTGTGGGCGTAATTGTCTGAACCAGGATTTTTAACTTATTATTTGTTTTTAATAGGTGTTAAAGAGGGCTTCGCCGTTAAACGGATTTGTAAGATTTACAGGATAATATTGAAGTCCCGCTTTTGGCGGGACTTTTTATTTGTCAGTTATTTTCAGCGCTTTTGAAATCGGCGTAATTTCTCCTGATATAAATAATTAGTTCGTAGTCGCTCATTTTGTCGAGTTGCGCCAGGGTGGGCATATATTGCCATTTAAAGTCATCCAGTTCATTATCTTGTATCTCGGGAATTGTGTTTTTTATCAAGGTGTTATTATATCGCTCCGAAACTTTATAGGAAGCCAATTCCCTGCTTGCATATTTATTAAACCTTCGTGCTTCAATTACCTCGCTTTTAAAGTTTTCGTAAATGAAAGTCATGGGTTTTAATAGCAGGTAATAATAATGTGGTGAGCCGGTATAAAACACGCTTTTTCTTCGGTAACCTGCCTTTGCTTCAGTTAGATCGTATTTTAATGAATATTCCTTT
>CAIWRU010000176.1 GCA_903915155.1 uncultured Mucilaginibacter sp. | reverse complement strand
GCTATAAATAAAACGTTTAAAAATAACAGTAGCATTAGCTTTGGTTTTGTGCAGCGCCTGCGCAGGCCGAGCATTTACAGGCTGAACCCATACGTAGACCGCTCAGATCCTAATTTCATAAGCACCGGTAATCCTAACCTGCATGCGGTTGCAATGAACGTTGTGCAATTGGGTTATAATTACAGTGGTAAAACAATATCGGTTTTTATGGGCACCGATTACACCTTTGTGAATAACCTCGACCTGCAGGTTACGCGGTATGACCCAAGTACGCACGTCACTACCGCCATTTATGAAAATACAGGGAAAGGCGGCGGCCAGGAGATAAATTTTAATATGAATTATTCGCCGAGCAAGCTTTATAACCTTAGTGTGAACGGGAATGCCCTTTACCTAATGATTAAAGGTACCGGTAGCGACAGTACATCAAAATTGAACAGGTTACTTTACCATGTTTCCGTATCGAATGGCTTCCGCTTTGATAAGGGATGGAGCATGAACGTAAATGCCGATTATAATTCGCGAAACCCAACATCGTTACAGGGTACAACCAATCCTTATTTCAGTACATCATTAAGTGTTAACAAGGAGTTGGTTAAGAACAAGCTATATGTTTCGGCAGCGGTGAATAATCCGTTTACAAAATTCCGTTACAGCAATACACAAACTACAGGGCCCGATTTTGAGCAGACAAATATTAATCAAATTTATTTCAGATCGGTAAATTTTAGCTTGAACTACAATTTTGGCAGGCTAAACAGCGACATTAAAAAGAACAAAAAAGGTATTAATAATGATGATGTGTCGAACAATAAGGGTGGTGGCTTATAACCGCCTTTAATATGGCAACTGGGAAACAGGTGAGGATTCCGCTAAGCTAAACGGCTCGGAGTTATGCTCATGTGTAATAAGCCAGTTGCCATTTATTTTTTGGTAGCCCATAGTAGTACGGCACCAGAAATTATTTTTCTTATGCTGGTTAATAAAGCCCATTGCTGAAGTGAGACAATGACTGAACGCAATATTATTGCCTACAATTACTTCCAGCCCGCTTGACTTATAGGGCACAGTATCGCTGTAGGCTGCAAACCATTTAAGCAACTGGGTTTTTATGGTATGGATACTGGTGGCTTGCTGCGGTTTATAAAGATCAAGGGATGAAACATTGGGGGCATATTGCGAAATTATAGTCTCCACATCTTTATTGCATATCGCTCTTTGTCGTACCTCGATCATGTGGTGTATAAATACCTCATCTGTAGGTTTTTCCGTAACTGCTGTCATATCCATTTGGCAGATAAACAGCCTCGGATACTTTTTGTTTTATTTAGTCATCATTCCGTTTTAAAGCATGGAGAAAAGGTGAAAGGTTTCTGATGTCGAAATTGAGAAATTTGATATGTTTGAGCATGAAAATTTTAGGATTAGTTGGCGGTACAAGCTGGGTAAGCTGGTAGAACAAGGGGCGGAGGGTATAATTTAAGGTTGCACCGAGATACCAATACTGCTGAATAGTAATAATTTGAATATCCCCTTATTGATAACATCGCCATACATTCAAAAACCGCAATGGAGTTCGTTTTGGGTTAACCTGCTGTTACGATTATTCCTTTACGGCTTTTATATAGGCCCGCTGACTCTGATATTCCTGTGGATAAGGATACCTTACCAAGGCATCGGTTACGGTAAAGCAGGCTTCTTTAAGTAATGAAAGGATACTATCAACTTCAAGGAAATAAAAATCAATATTTACCTTTTCGTTAAGCAGTTCATCCAAATGTACTATTTCATCGCCTGTGTGGAACGAGAACAGGAACGGCGCGCCCGGCTTTAATACACGGTTTATTTCGGTAAATGCAGTTTTGATAACAGGGTAATCCAAATTCACTACAGCATAAAAGGCTACGGCGGCGGTAAAGCTATTGGCGTTGTATTGTAAGCTCAATGCATCGGCTACCTCGAAATACAATTGTGGGTTTATTCTTTTGGCTTCGGTTATCATAACGGGCGACAGGTCGGTGCCGATTATATCGGTGCAGCCTTCATCGCTTAAAAATTTAGTGGTTTGGCCCGGGCCGCAGCCAATATCAAGTATGGTGCCTTTGTTTTTATTTTCCGAAGCAAAATCGCGCAGCAACAACTTGTCGAGCGGCTTATGATCCAGCTCGTTCATATAATGCGCCGCATAGTTGGCAGCTATTTTATCGTAAGTCTCAATAATGTTTTTCTGTGACCGCATACTCAATTATAATAAATAATATTGATACAGGCGACAAGTTATTTGTGTTTGAAGTCGGATCAATTCTTTGACCAAATCAATTAGCCCCGGGTATTGCGGCTATCAGTTTTTTGGTATACTCTTCTTTTGGATAATTGTAGATATCATCGGGGTCGCCGGTTTCAACTATTTCGCCTTTGTTCATCACCATCATGCGGTCGGATATGTGTTTAATAACAGCCAAATCGTGCGAGATGAAAATATACGTGAGTTTGAGTTCCTGCTGTAATTCCCGCAGCAGGTTTAATACCTGTGCCTGTACGGAAACATCCAACGCCGATACAGATTCATCGCAGATGATGAATTTAGGCTGCAGGGCTAACGCGCGGGCTATAACTATACGTTGCCTTTGTCCGCCCGAAAATTCGTGCGGATAGCGGTTGAAATGCTCAGGCAGCAAGTTCACACGTTCCAGTAGTTCAATTACTTTTTGTTTGCGTTGCTTATCGCTGTTATATAATTGATGCACCTGCAAGGGTTCAATAATGGAATTGCCGATAGTTAAGCGCGGATTAAGAGAGGAGTAGGGGTCCTGGAAAATGATCTGCATATCGCGGCGCATGGCGCGCATTTCCGATTTATTGAGGCTGGTGATATTGGTATCTTCAAAAGTTATATTACCGGCGGTAGGTTCAACCAAACGTAAAATACTGCGGCCCAATGTGGTTTTTCCGCAGCCGGATTCGCCAACCAATCCCAAAGTTTCACCTGGGTATACGTCGAAACTTACTTTGTTAACGGCTTTTACCGTTTGTTTCTTCAAGTTGAATATCCCAGAACCGCCAGTATAATATTTTGATAGCCCCTCGATTTTTAAAATTGGCTCATGGCTATACAACTCTTTCTTCCTGACTTTTAATTCATCAGCAGGATAATTATAGCGTTCCCTGATGCTTTCAATCGTTACAGGCTTATTATCATCCATAAAATCAGCTATAACCGGTAGTTGTTTTAAATGCCAGGCAGGCGAGGGGCGGCAAGCTAGCAAACCTTTGGTATAGGCATGCTGTGGATGAGTGAAGAGCTTTTTCACGGTCGCTTCCTCAACTATTTCGCCTTTGTACATTACTAATACACGGTCGGCTATTTCGCGGATAACGCCTAAATCGTGCGAAATAAATACCAGGCTCATATTGCGTTCGGCTTTTAGCTTTAACAATAGCTCAATAATGGTTTTTTGGACGGTGACATCGAGCGCTGTTGTAGGTTCATCAGCTATCAATATCTCGGGATTGCAGGATAGCGCCATGGCAATCATTACCCTTTGCTTTTGTCCGCCTGATATTTGGTGCGGGTAGCTATCGAAGATTGCTTCAGGACGGGGTAACTGCACTTCATTAAACAGGTCGATCGTCCTTTTTTTTGCGTCGGCTTTGCTTAACTTTAGATGTAGACGAATAGCTTCAGCCACCTGGAAACCACAGGTTAATACCGGGTTTAACGAGGTCATGGGTTCCTGGAATATCATGGCCATGCGGTTGCCCCGGATATCGCGCATAGCCTCTTCGCTCAAATCAAAAATATTGGTGCCATTCAGCAAAACGCTCCCACTTATTTGTGTTTGGGTAGCATTATGTAAACGCATTAACGCAAGTGAAGTAACCGATTTGCCCGACCCCGATTCGCCTACAATGCCAATTGTTTCGCCTTTATCCAGGTTGAATGAAATATGCTTAACCGCCTCAAAAGGGCCGTTTTGGGTGTTGAATTTAACCGACAGATCGTTTACCTGTAATATCATTGGCCAACAATGGTTATACAATCTTCGGTTATCAGGTCTTCGCCGCGGTAGCGCCTCAACAGTTGAGCAGTAGCCACCACATCTTTTTGGCAATAAGTGCAAATGCGTGGCAGGTCGTTTTCGTTCCAGTATACATGGCCAACCTGGCTGCCGTCAATATCGTCCTTCGGTGTAGGGATGTCGAAAATAGCGGTAAGTAAACTTAAGGATGTGAAGTTTTTATAATCGCCAAACTTCCATAATTCCATGGTGTCCAAATGGTTTATTTCCCATGGTTTTTTGCCCGAAATTTCCAGCTGTACAGGCATCCTTAAACCATTTATTAGCAAGCGGCGGCAGATGTAGGGAAAATCGAACTCCTTACCGTTATGCGCGCAAAGTATGAGACTGGGCGGTTGCGATGCAAGCATAGTTGAGAATTTCTCCAATAGTTCCTTTTCATCGTGAGAAGCAAAAGATTTTACCCTTAAACCTGTTCTTTTACCATATGTGAATATGCCGACAGATATGCAAATGATTTTGCCGAATTCGGCCCATATACCTGCGCGTTCGTAAAAGTTTTCTGCTGTTTCTTCCTTCCGCTGATGCAGGGTTTTAAGCTCCCAGAGCTTTTGCAAATGTTCGGGTACCTGGTCGTGGCTGCTGTATTGTGGTACGGTTTCAATGTCGAGTACCATCAGGTTATGCAGGTCGTATTGTTCGAGCATGGGGATGTTGTAATTCTATATGATTTCGACCATATTCATGGCGTTAAAGCATTTAGTAGAAGATTTCTCCCTACGGTCGAAATGACAATGCTATAAATATAGTGATTTACCTTAT
Organism: uncultured Mucilaginibacter sp.; assembly: GCA_903915155.1. GTDB lineage: Bacteria > Bacteroidota > Bacteroidia > Sphingobacteriales > Sphingobacteriaceae > Mucilaginibacter. Next base: position 11,880 of record CAIWRU010000176.1, on the reverse strand, counting down.
CATCACACCCAGCTTATTCACAACGGGCAGGCGGATAAAATTCATTTCGACAATGCTTTCAGGTAGGAATATGAACTTTTTGTCGAATATCTGTGTGCCGATATAATAGCTTAGCCAGTATTCGTTGTTCAAGCCAAATGTTTGTTCGTCGATCGGCTCTATCAATACCGATGAAGAGGCCGGTACTACAGGGAACATGTGACGCAGTACAGAAGTTTTTACAGGTTCGCCGTCTTTTTCGCCATAACCTTTTGAGGTGATCAGCACGTTCTCTATCGCTTCTTTTTTAAGGTTGATGAGATATACATACCACAATTTGGTTTCCGCGCTTTCCTTTTCAAGCGCTACGGCTATGGCTATATCCTCAACTATATTTTCGGGAAGATCCTTAATCATTGGGTTATAAGTTGTGGGTTGTAAGTTGTAAGAATATTATTTGCGGCAACACTCACAACATTCAACACAAAACTTACAACTGCTAATTATTTCTTCTTTGCAAACTTTTTGCCGCCTTTTTTCGGCTCTTTGGCCTCGGCAGCGGCAAGGGCTTTAACTTCTTCAAAGGTTAATTCCAGTGGTTCTTTGCCTTTGGGTATTTTAACGTTTTGTTTGCCAAATTCAATATATGGGCCCCAGCGTCCGTTCAAAACTTTAACTGTAGGGTCCTCGTCAAAAGTCTTTATCAGCTTTTCAGCATCCTTTTTACGCTTTTCCAGTATCAGTTCAATTGCCTTCTCTTCGGTAACATCATGCGGGTCGATCTCTTTTGGTAAGGAAACGAAGGCGCTGTTATGCCTTATATAAGGGCCAAATTTGCCAATAGCCACCGTCATGTCCTTGTCCTCGAATATTCCAACGTTCTTGGGTAGTTTAAACAGTTCTAAGGCATCTTCAATGGTTATAGTCTCAATGCTTTGGCCGCTTCGCAAACTGGCGTAAAGGGGCTTGGTTGGGTCTGCTTCGGTCGCGTTTTCACCAACCTGCACAAACGGGCCGTAACGCCCGATACGCACCGATACCTTTTTGCCGCTTACCGGGTGGATACCCAGGTCGCGTTCGCCGGTAGCTTTATCGGCAGTTTCAATGGTGCTTTGTACGTCTTTATGAAATGGGTCGTAAAACTTACGGATCATGTCAGTCCATTCCTGTAATCCCTGTGCTATCTCGTCAAACTGTTTCTCAACACTGGCGGTAAAGTTAAAATCGACAATACCCTTAAAGTAGTTTACCAGGAAGTCGTTTACAACAGCACCAATATCGGTAGGGAAAAGCTTTCCTTTTTCGGCACCTGTATTTTCAGTCTTTTGCTCTTTAACTATACTGCCATTTTTCAGCGTTAGCACCCTGAATGCCCTTTGCTTGCCTTCACGTTCTTCCTTAACCACATAACCACGGTTTTGTATGGTTGATATAGTAGGGGCGTAGGTTGACGGGCGGCCAATGCCCAACTCTTCAAGTTTCTTTACCAAACTTGCTTCGGTGTAGCGTGCCGGTGGACGAGAGAAACGTTCTGTAGCCGTCATTTCCTGCAAAGCCAAACGCTGGCCGCGGGTTAACGGCGGCAGCATGGCGTTTTCGCCATCCTGTTGTTGTGCATCCTCATCGTCATCGCTTGATTCGAGGTAAACTTTCAGAAAACCATCAAACTTCATCACTTCGCCATTGGCAACCAGTTCTTCTTTACGGGTTGATATGCTGATCTTCGCGGTAGTTTTCTCAAACTGCGCTTCGCTCATTTGCGAAGCAATAGCGCGTTTCCATATCAGTTCATAAAGCCGTTTTTCCGATCCATCGCTACCAATGGTATGTTGATTAAAATAGGTGGGACGGATGGCCTCATGCGCTTCCTGTGCACCAGCGCTTTTGGTTTTGTATTTACGTAACTGGTGATATTTATTACCGTATGCCGACGTGATCTCGTCAGCAGCAGAATTTAAAGCAGTGTCGGACAAGTTAACCGAATCGGTACGCATATAAGTAATATGACCCGCTTCGTATAGCTTTTGTGCCACCTGCATGGTACGTGCTACAGAATAGCCTAATTTACGACTGGCTTCCTGTTGTAAAGTAGATGTAGTGAACGGCGCTGCCGGTGAACGTTTGGTAGGGCGGGTGTCAAGCGACTTTACATCAAAATCGGCATTGATACAATCCTGTAAGAATTTTTCGGCGTCCTCTTGTTTTGAATAGCGTTCGGCAAGCTCGGCCTTAAAAGCTTCTTTGCCTTTACCGAATATGGCTACTATTTTAAACGCGGCCTCTGATGTGAATTTATTTACTTCACGCTCCCTGTCAACTATCAGCCTCACCGCTACTGATTGTACACGGCCTGCTGAAAGCGATGGCTTTACTTTTTTCCATAAAACGGGAGAAAGTTCGAAACCCACCAGTCGGTCTAAAACACGGCGTGCCTGTTGGGCATTTACCAGGTTATAATCTATTTTACGTGGATTATCTATCGCCTTGAGTATGGCAGGCTTTGTTATCTCGTGAAATACTATTCGTTTGGTAGTTGCATCCTTTAAACCCAAAGTTTCGAACAAATGCCACGAGATGGCTTCACCTTCGCGGTCCTCGTCCGATGCGAGCCAAACCATATCGGCCTCCTTAGCAAGCTTCTTTAAATCGCTTACTACCTGTTTTTTGTCGGCAGGTACCTCGTATTTTTGTTCGAAATTATGAGCGATGTCAATGGCGTCTTCTGATTTTATCAAATCACGTATATGCCCATAACTCGATTTTACCGTAAAGTCTTTACCGAGGTATCCTTCTATGGTTTTGGCTTTCGCCGGTGATTCAACTATTAACAGATTTTTGGCCATTTAAGCGATAATTTTTTGCAAATAAAACATAAAGAAAGGGAAACGCAAATTTGTTTTTTGGAATGTGCGCTTCAAATGATGTAAAGGTGACAGTTTTTCAGGTTGCCGAAGATAGTAGTTTTCTGTGGTTTACAACGGTAAATATCACATTAAAAATCCGCCGCCAAGCAGGTCGTTGCCTTCATAAAACACAGCGGATTGCCCCGGCGCTATACCCGAAACATTGTGATGAAAGTCGACCTTCATATGGTCGCCAAATTGCTGTATGGTGCTTTGGGTACCGGCATCCTTATACCTTATTTTTGTTACCGCCTCAATTGGTTCATTTATATTTTCATATTTAACCAGGTTGAGGTTCTTAACCCAGGCTTGTTTGCGTTCCAATGCATCAGCAGTTCCCAAAACCACAGTATTGGTAGCCGGGTCGATACTAGTAACAAACATCGGATGGCCCAAAGCAATGCCCAAGCCTTTACGTTGCCCAATTGTATAAAAGGGGTAGCCTTGATGTTTACCTACTATGGTGCCATCGGTCAATACAAAATTACCCCCGGCAACACGTTCTTCCAGGTCTTCAACCTTATGACGCAGAAACGAGCGGTAATCGTTATCGGGCACAAAGCATATTTCGTAGCTTTCACTTTTACCTGCAAGTTCGATCTGCCCCATATCCATGGCCATTTGCCTTATTTCGGGTTTTGAGAAACTACCTAAGGGGAATTTAGTACGGGCAAGGTTTTTTTGAGAAACACCCCACAGTACATATGATTGGTCTTTATTTTCGTCCTTACCTTTTGATATTACGTATCGGCCGTTATCTTGCAGGCGGATATTGGCATAATGCCCGGTTGCAATGAATTCGCAGTCAAGCTTATCAGCACGTTTAAGTAATGCTTCCCATTTAATATGCGTATTGCACAAAACACATGGGTTAGGGGTACGGCCGGCCAGGTATTCATCAACAAAATTGTCGATCACAAAATCGCCAAATTCGTTCCTGATATCTAATATATAATGTGGGAAGCCATAACCTACAGCTAAAGCGCGGGCATCATTAATGCTATCGAGGCTGCAGCATCCTGTTTCTTTCGAACTACCACCTGATGAGGCGTAATCCCAGGTTTTCATGGTAAGGCCGATCACTTCATAGCCCTGCTCATGCAGCATTACTGCTGCTACCGAGCTATCAACCCCGCCGCTCATTGCCACTAATATCCTGCCGTGCTTACTCATATTGGGCGCAAAGATACGGTTTTGTGCTTTAGGTTGATAAGGCGTTGGGTCAGTGGATGGTAATTTTGGGTGTGACCCCCAAAAACCAAGTTACGGGTTTTAATATGGTGATATTTAAAATTTGACTAAACAGCCACTATACAATGTAAACTATTTGAGTATTGGGGTAGCCTTGGTTTGGTGATACTATCAATTTTTAGGGCATCAAAAACTAATAGTGTATTTCATACAGCAATAAATGATGTTTTTGGGCATATAAATACTTTAAAATGTGGGATTTGAGAGCGCTTTTTACAGCATATATTCCCCTGTTTTTTTGATTTTGTTGCGATTTTTTTATTAAATATTTTGACAACCAATGAGAATAAAAAACAAAGGGTTTTTTATTTGAAAATTTAGTAAAAATGATGGAAAATGTTGTAACGAATACATTACAATTTATATTTGTCAACCCCTAATTGAAAAAAATAATGAGAAGCATTGGTCAACTTACAATTGAACAAAAATTACAAGGCCTAATCCTTTTAGCGATTTTTTTTGTGGCTGCGTTGGATTACCTGGTGTGATCCGTTGAGACGGCAAAGAAATTGAGGTGCTTAGCTATAGGCACCTTTTTTATTTTTAAGGATTTCTTACTTGGCCATCGCCTTTTACCACCCATTTGTAGCTGGTTAATTCTTCCAGGCCCATCGGGCCGCGGGCGAGAAGTTTATGGGTACTGATACCAATTTCGGCGCCCAAACCAAACTGGGCCCCATCGGTGAATGCGGTTGAAGCGTTGGCGTATACCGCAGCAGCATCTACTTGGTTTAAAAACCGTTCGATATTTGCGGCATTTTCGGATATAATAGCTTCGCTATGCTTTGAACTGTATTGCGCGATATGATCAAGAGCCTCATTTAAATTATCAACCGTTTTAATGGCAAGTTTTAACGATAGAAATTCGGTGCCGAAATGCTCCGGTTCGGCCCGGTGCAATAGATGTGCAGGGTAGCGGCTTTCCAAAGTATCATATGCCTGTTCGTCGGCAAATAATTCTACTTCTTTTTCGGCAAGTTTATTGGCAATGGCAGGCAGGTCATTTAACCGGGCGCTGTTTATTATTAAGCAATCCAGCGCATTACAAACGCTAACACGCCGGGTTTTGGCATTAAATATTATTTCTATTCCTTTATCCAGATCGGCAGTTTCATCGAAATAGGTATGAACTATACCGGCACCGGTTTCAATAACGGGTACTTTGCTGTTATTGCGCACATAATTTATTAACGATTGGCTACCACGGGGGATAAGTACATCAACATAACCTACGGCATTTAACAGCGCTTCGGTGGCTTCGCGCTCAGCAGGGAGCAGGGTAGCGGCATTTATATCAATGTTGTGCCTACGTAATACAGAGTGAATAACCGAAATAATCGCCCGGTTACTAAAATCGGCATCACTGCCGCCTTTTAGTATGCAAATATTGCCTGTTTTAAAGCAAAGCGCGAAAACATCAAAAGTGACATTTGGACGAGCCTCGTATATTACTCCCACAACACCTAAGGGTACCCGTATTTTTGAAATATACAATCCGTTTGGTCGTGTATTTTCTGAAATTACCTGCCCCAGCGGGCTTTCCAGTTTGGTTACGGCAATAATATCATCGGCAATGGCTTGTATACGCTCTGCGGTGAGTTTTAAGCGATCGTATTTAGGATCGGCGCTATCCATGCGGTCAAGGTCCTTTTGGTTCTCCTGCAGCAGGTAAGCAGTTTGTGCGATGGCTTCAGCAGCTACATCTTCCAATATCTTATTTATAACGGCAGGGGCAAGGTTTGTTTTACGGCCTGCGATTACGGCATTTTCAAAATAAGAGGTATAGTTGGCTGTTGCTATCATGGCAAATAAAGATAATCATAATGAACCAATGGTTTTTGATTTTTTTGGCCGATATTTTCTTTTGCCTTGTCGGCGCTGTATTCGGCAATACCAAGGCCGATTAGCTTTTCATTGCTATCGATCAGTTTAATAATATCGCCTTTTTTAAAGTCAGATAAAATGTTTACCAAGCCCACCGGTAACAAGCTTGTGGCTTTGTTTGATGTTAATGCGGCTTTTGCACCATCATTTACCTGTACTACGCCGATTGCATAGTTTTCTGAATGTGCCAGCCATTTCTTTTTGCCCGATGCTGTTTTATTGGCCACAAAGCGCGTATGTACAACTTGGTCGGCCAATACATCGGTCAAAATATTTTCCTTTGTGCCATTAGCAATATGTACGGCTATACCCAGCGCGGCCACTTTTTGCGCCATGGTTGATTTGGTGATCATGCCACCACGGCCAAACTGGGAACGCCCTGAAGTAACGAACGAAGCGAAGTCAATTGCAGTGCCGTTTATTTTGTCGATAACGCTGCTTTGCGCCAGTTTTGGGTCGCCATTATAAATACCATCAACATTGGTAAGGATAATGAGCGCTTGCGCGTTAAGCATTGAAGCTATGAGGCCGGCAAGTTCATCATTATCGGTAAACATGAGCTCGGTTACCGAAACAACATCATTTTCGTTTACAACGGGGATAACATCATACTGCAATAACAGTTCGAGGCATGTTTTCATGTTGAGGTAATGCAGCCTGTCCCTAAAATCTTCCTTGGTAACCAAAACCTGAGAACACAGTATATTAAAACGTTCGAAAAGCTGCGAGTAGGTGTTGATGAGTTTTACCTGCCCGATAGAAGCCAATAATTGGCGAGCTGCCACCGCATCATGTTTTTCGGCTACAGTTATCAAGCTACGGCCCGACGCCACTGCACCTGATGAAACCAAGATGACTTCCATGCCTTGTTTCTTGATCGCGGCAATTTGTTCGACTATATGATTTATGCGCGGAATGTCGGGCAAGCCCTCAGAGTTGGTGAAAACATTGGAGCCAATTTTAACAATTACGCGCTTGTAATTAAAAGCCATTTATGGGTATTTTACATCAAAATAAAACAAAGAATCCATTAAAATGTATGTTTTTAATGGATTTATGTTGCTGTGTGCACAAATCAGTAGCAAATATGCCTATTTATATACTGTTATTTATGATTTTTATTGTAAAATAACTTAAAACGTCAATAAATGACTGTATTTCAGTTTATTTTAATATTTTTAAGATTAAATCAGACAATATATCCCTTGACATATTCCTTGGTTAGCTGCTCCTGTGGGTTCTTTAAAATCTGTTCGGCTGGCCCATATTCTATTATTTTGCCCATATAAACAAATATGATGTAGTCAGAAACACGGGCTGCCTGGCGTAGGATGTGTGTAACTAAAACTATAGAATATTTTTCTTTTAATTTCATGAACAGATCTTCGATGATATGGGTTGAAAGCGGATCGAGCGCTGATGTTGATTCATCACCCAGGATCATTTCAGGGCCAACAGCCAACCCACGGGCCAGGCATAAACGTTGTTGCTGGCCAATAGATAAGCGTGTTGCAGGCGCATTTAAGCGGTCTTTAACTTCTTCCCACAAACCTACGTTTTTTAGCTGCTCTTCAACCAGTATATCCAGGTCTTTCTTTTTAGGGCTGCCATGAATGCGCGGTCCGTAAGCGATATTGTCGTAAATAGACATAGGCAGCGGATAAGGGCGTTGTGAAAGCAGCCCCATTTTTTTACGGATATGGGTTATCTCGATATTCGGATCGTAAATATTTTCGCCATCAACCAAAACCTTACCGGTAATTTTTACATCGGAAGTATTATCGAGCAGGCGGTTAAATGTTTTTAACAGCGTGGTTTTGCCACAGCCGGAAGGGCCTATTATAGAAGTTACCTTTTTGTTAGGTATATCGATATTAATATCCTTCAAAATATGGTTGTCACCTATTTGTACGTTTAACCCCTGTACGCTTATATGCGGTTTTTCGAAAGTCATTTTAAATTTTGTTTTTGTAGAATCGCTTTAATAATAATTCAGACAGCACTGTGATTACCAGTACAACAATGGTAAGTATGAGCGCCGATGCATAACCACGGCCCTGCACTTCGGCAACCGGGCTGCCTAACTGGAAAAATATAGCCAGGGGCAGGGTAGCTGCCGGTTCATGTAAGGATGTTGGTATGTTGTCGCTAAAACCTGCTGTAAACAACACCGAAGCGACATCGCCAATAGCCCTGCCGAATGATAGCAGTATTGCGGTATAAATGCCCGGCCTGATGGCCCTTAAAACTACTTTGGCGGTTTCCCAACGGGTTGAACCAAGCGATAAGGCTGCATCACGCAATTCGCCGGGTACAGTTCTTATTACTTCATCAAGTGTACGTACCAGTATAGGGATAACAAGTAGCGTTACTGCTATAATGCCACCCAGTAATGATGCCCTTACGCCAAAATATATCATCAATAAAAAACCAAACGCGCCATATACTATAGATGGGATGCCAAAAAGTACATCGAATGCCATACGTACAGTGTTCGACAGGAACTTTTTACCATCCATATACATATTAATGAATATGGCTACAGGTATGCTTATGATCAGGCCTAATATAGTTGCGCCACCAGCTATGTACATTGAGCCCACAATAGCGTTTAGTACACCGCCTTCTTTGCCAATATAAAAGCCTCCACCCGGCGTTTTGCTTATCATATCCCAATTCATATAAGGTACACCTTTATAAAATATGGTGCCTACTATAAGGAAGAAGCTGCCCGATACTACAATGGTTGCCAGCACCATCAGTAATTTAAAAAACTGTTCCTCTAATTTCCGCTTAATCATCCTGCCATTCTCCTTTCCAAACGGGTTAGTATAACCCTTGATATGATATTAAATAAAAGTATGATGATGAACAGCAACAATGCGGCAAACATCAGCGCCGAATCGTATAGTGGTATCGACATCATATCGCCGTAATTATTAGCGATAAGGGCCGGGAGGGGATACCCTGTATCGAACACGGAATGGGGCACCACAGCGTTGTTACCGCACACCATTAAAACTGCAATGGTTTCGCCAAAAGCGCGCGATATGGCTAATACCGTGGCCGCTATTATTCCTGGTAGCGCTTTGCGCAATATTACCTTTTTAATGGTTTCCCATTTGGTAGCGCCGAGCGCAAGCGATGCATCTTTTAGCTCCTGTGGCATTGTTCTGAGTACCTCGTTAACAATACTTACTATCAGCGGGAAGATCATTACCGCCAATACAATGCCACCCGCCAGTACTGAATACCCGGTTGAGTATTCGACAAAATGGGGAGCAATATATGTTTGAATTAACGGGATGATAAAAAGTACGCCCCACACGCCAAAAATAACCGGAGGGATACCTGAAAGCAGGTTAACAAATGGCATTAAAAACCGCCGTAGTCGAGATGGCGCATATTCAACAATATAAAGTGAAGTGAGGATACACAATGGAAGGGCAATGACAATGGCGATGCCGGTAACCCAAAGGGTACCCATTATGTATGGGAAAAAACCAAACAGGCCCTTAAATGGCTTCCAAACACTTGAACCCAATAACTGCCCCCATGATAATTTGTTTAGAATAGGTATGGATTTATAGTATAACCCGATACCAATTATAAATACCAACGAAACTGATGCCACCGTAAACAGCAACATCAGTTTCGAAATTATTTTATCTGTTAATAAGCGTAACTTTTGCATAGAACTTGTTGAATCAGCAGTCGATATAAAGCGAACAGGCTGGTTTACCACGTTAATGTGGCAACCTGCCTGTCGTTTTTAGCTTTTAGTCGACTTTCTTTAGTTCCTCCTGGATTTTTGCAGGTGATAGCGCGATATAACCGTTCTCATCAACAAATTTCTGGCCGGTAGTTAATACATATTTTACAAATTCTACCAGTTCTTTTTTCTTTGGTTTGCCTTTAAATAAGAAGCCAAGATTACGGGCTGGCGGCGAAGGATATTTACCTGCAGAAATTGCATCAGTTAACTGATCAATAGTGCCGTAAAAATTTTCGTCCGGATCAATTTTACCATTACCGTTTACGTCAATTGGCAGCGCATGTACGCCATCAACCTGTTTGCGGGTTTTAAGGTCGTATAAATAAGCTAAGTTATTGAAACCAATAGCAGTAGGGTCTTTTTTTACAGCTTGTGCTAAACCCGGGTCGCCATAAACTGCAACACCAAGCAGGTCTTCCTGTTTTTTGCTGAAATATTTAGCCCATGTTTCTGCTGCGCCGGCGGCATCTGAACGTGTGTAAATGTGGATAGGCACCGATGCCTTACCGGCTACCTGGTTCCAGTTGGTGATGCTGCCGGTAACAAATATGTTGAGGAACTGGGCTCTTTTAACACCTTTGGCCAGCAGTGCTGCGGCATTAGGGTTAGCGGTATTAAAAGTAGGCACAACGGCATCTTTAGTAACATATACGGTGTAGGCACCTTTTTTTACTTCGGATGGGTCGATGTCGCGTGAAGCCAGGCCAATATCAACTAAACCCGAAAGAGCGTCGGTGATACCTTTGCCTGCACCGCCTGCCGAAATGTTGAATGTTACTTTTGGGTGCAGTTTTTTAAACTCGCTGGCCCATTTAACGGTAATAGGGTATAAGGCAAAAGCGCCTGATATACTGATGGTACCTTCAAGGTCATCAGTTGCCGGTTTTGCAACAGGCTTTGGTTTACTGAATGACGACGCTATCAGTAAAACGCTTAGTGCAGAAATTGCTATCGCGCTTTTCCTGTTTTTTGAAAAAAAGTTCTTCATGTTGGTTTGTTTAGAATGTTAACTGTAGTTGAGCCTCAATAATATCGTTCTTGATTTGGGTAGTAGCCTCTTCATGACGGAAAAGATAATCAACCGTGAATTTTGCCCAGTTGTTGAAGAAGTAATTTACGCCGCCTGTATAGATATTGGCACGATCTGTTCCGATAGCTTTATTAGGGTCGTAGCTATCGTATTTTGCTGCAAGTTGTAATTTTTTAGGAAGTACAAAATATGCTGCCTGACCGTAATAGCCATCTTTTTTTATTGAGCCGTCGGTTCCTTTGTCATATTCAGCCTGCAGCGATAAAGCGCCTATTACATATCTTGCATCAAACCCGCCGCGGTTACGTTTCTGATTTTTAGCAGTAGCACCATACCAGGCTACGCCATTATAAAAATCAGCACCAATAACCAGATCCTTTATAGGATGAATCGCTAATCTTCCGCCAATATCTTTACGGCTGTTATTATCACCAGTTACATCATATCCGGCACCGTTAAATACACCGAATGTATAATCAACCAGGTAAGTATTATTTAGCTTAAAAAAGCTACCGTTTATTTGTATACCAATATCGCGGCCTTGCTGGTTACCCGGTGCTGAGGCTGTTCCAACACCTGTAGTAGAAATTACGTCGGTCGACCTGCCGGCAAGCGCTTCAACAACTTGTGAACGGTCGATAAATTCCAGCGCAGGATCGGATGTTAAACTTTCTAATGAGAAAGGTATTTTAAATTGGCCGGCCGAAAATTTCAGGTAGTCGGCTATTTTATAGGTTGTATAAATATCAACTGTTTTAAGACTTCCGCCTCCTAACTCTGTTTGAGTGTAGTATGACCAATCATCGGTAACATTTCCCTGGATGATCAACCTGGCACGGTGAATGTCGAATGAATTAAATTTAGTTGACTGTTCGAAGCCCTGGTAGCGCTTTTGAAATACGCCACCGATACGCAGGTATTTTCCAAAGCCAACACCGGGAAGAGCGTTCTTAGCCTCCTGGTCTTTTTTGGCTTGCGCTTTAAGAGCGGCATCGGAGCGTAATGAATCGGCTTCCTGTTGTGTTATTACATTTTTTTTGATCAGCACATTTAACAAG
>CAIWRU010000175.1 GCA_903915155.1 uncultured Mucilaginibacter sp. | reverse complement strand
TGCAGTTCGCGCATGTTGCTGATCTTCTTATCGTAGATCAAAAGCAATGCGTTCTCTAATTCAGCTTCCATGCTTTCAGGATTGGTAACGAAGTAAGGAGACAGGTAACCACGGTCAAACTGCATACCTTCAACAGTTTTAACTTCGGTTTCAGTTCCTTTTGCTTCTTCAACGGTGATAACACCTGAAGTTCCAACTTTCTTCATCGCGTCAGCAATCATTTCGCCAATAACTTCATCATTATTAGCTGAAATAGATGCAACTTGTTTTATCTTGCTGAAATCATCACCAACATCTTGTTTCTGAGCTTTTAGGCTTTCAACAACAACTCTTACTGCTTTATCAATACCACGTTTCAAATCCATTGGGTTTGCACCGGCAGCTACGTTCTTAATACCTGCTGTAACAATAGCCTGGGCTAAAACAGTAGCAGAAGTAGTACCATCACCAGCTATATCAGCAGTTTTTGATGCAACTTCTTTAACCATTTGTGCGCCCATGTTTTCAATAGCGTCTTTTAGCTCAATTTCTTTTGCTACCGTAACACCGTCTTTAGTAATGGATGGTGAACCGAATTTTTTATCGATAATTACGTGACGACCTTTTGGGCCTAAAGTTACTTTAACCGCATTGGCTAAAATATCAACACCGCGTTTTAAAGCATCGCGTGCTTCTACATTGTATTTAACTTGTTTTGACATGTTTTTTTAATTTTAGATTTATTGAATTACTGAGTTAATGATTGCTAATCAGACTTCAACAATTGATTTACAATACGATATAAATATCAGACTCTCTCATGATTAAATAATCTTTACCTTCTAAGGTAAACTCCTGGCCACCATATTTTCCGTAAAGAACTTTATCGCCAACTTTAATTGTTAACGGTATCAGTGTTCCGGTTAATTCAGCATATTTACCAGGGCCCACAGCTACAACTGTACCATGCTGAGGTTTTTCCTGGGCTGTTTCGGGGATGTAAATACCAGATGCCGTTTTAGTTTCGGCAGGAGCAGCTTCAACTACTATCCGATCTCCGATAGGTGTTTTGATGTTTAATGACATAATTATACTTCTAAATTTAATTTTATAAAATTGTAAATTTCTACTTGCATTTGCACATCAACTGTGCCAAGCCGCCGCAATTTCCTCACATTGGCATACAAACTGTTTTATTGTCACGATTAGGTTTAATTACTGATTTATAGTTAACGATATTTTAACGCACTAGTGCCATCGTGTCAGTAACTATTTTAGCCAAAAAAGCCCCGCTTGTTAAGAGGGCACTGAAAAAGTCCCGTTAATTTTTGAGGCAGAAAAAAGAGAGTAAAAAATTCAATTTGACGCTCTGAGAATCGTTTATACAAGTGATAGTTCGGTTGAGTGTGCTACAGCTCAAAGAAAAGGGGATGTTCATGGTTTATGACGCATCCCCTTTTTCTTATCTGATTTTAGTGGACTTTTTCAGTGCCCTCCTTGTTAACGGGGCCTTTCTTAATATTTTCCGGGGCTCCTTATTTTTTAGGGGTAGTTGGAGCCGGTGTAGTTGGTTGCTGTTGCGCACCGCCTGCAGGCGCATTACCAAATGGCGATGCCGACGGGTTAGTAGGTTTTGAAGCCTTTTGATTAGCCTCGTGCTGTGATGACGAAACCGCAGCCTTACCACCGCCGCTTTTTATGCTAACGTTTATGGCCAGCGACAATACCATTAAGCTAATGGCTAATATCCAGGTACCTTTTTCAAGGAAATCGCCTGTTTTTTGTACACCCATTAATTGTGATGAGCTTGAAAAATTTGATGACAAACCTCCGCCTTTAGGGTTCTGTATCAATACAATAAAGCCTAACAGCACACACACTATAATAACGATTATTAATAAAACTAAATACATTTCTTTTTATATTAATTTGTTCTTTTTTCTAACTCCTCAATTTGGCTCGCAAAGTAACGGCTTTTTTCCGGGAATTTCAACATCAATTTTTTATAAGTGGCTATAGCTTTTGGATATAGCATTTGATCAGTATATATCTGGGCCAGGGTTTCTGTTACCAGTGCGTCCTGGTCCTCTGAACTTTTCCTTGCTTTGTTCTCATTATCCAGCTTATCGCCGCTTTGCGGCTTTATTTGTGGCACCTCCTGTATAAAACGTTCAATTATGGCGTCTTCGCGCCCTTTGGTACCAAATTCAAACGGTTTATTTTCGGTGCTTCGTTCCAGTTCTTCTACCGAAGAGAGGTGGAAAATATTCTCGTAATATTGTTGTTGCAACTCATCGCCACCCGATGGGTTTTTATTTTGCTGCACGGCAGGTTTAAATTCAACAAAGGGTTGGTAAACGCCTGCGTGTTCCTTTCGTGTTTTATCAAGCCACCACATAAAGCTGTAGGGCATTTTTTCGTCGTTATACTTCGACAGGTTGTTGGTCTCCCTGTCTGCACTTTCCTGCGTTGCAGGCGGAGTTTCAACAGGCACAGGTTCAGGGGCGCTTTCCTCAGCAGGTGCAGCTGTCTTTTTCTTCTCCCCCAGGGCATCGTCAAACGCAAAAAAATCGGTAGCAGCAATATTGTTTAATATCAGCATTTCGGCCTCATCGGTCAGGTCTACTTTGCGCTGGTTAAATACCGTTTCTTCTTTTTGGATAGTATCTTCAACAGGTTGCTCTGCTTCTATAGCCTCGGCATCTTTGCGGGCTTTGTTTATATCGTCAATGCCTACTATCTCGTCGTATATCTCATCATCAATAGCATGAATTACCTGCGGCTCTCCGTCATCCAAAGGAATGATCTGTTCAATAATATTTTCTTCTTCGGCTGTGGTATTTTCCGGAGTATTTTCCGGATACGCAAGGTGTTGCGTCTCTACCGGGATCATTTCCGTTGGCGTATTGGCATCCTCAATTAATGTATCGGTAGCAGCCGGATGTTCTTTTTCATAACCCGGGTCCTCAACCAGCGAGGGTAATTCTTCGGGTGCGGTTTCCTCGGCTTCGGGGCCGGGCAGTGTTTTTTCAAAGCCGTCGGTCCAGGGGGCTATGAGCAATTCATCGTTTTCTTCGGTATGAAAATACGCGCCTGATATTAAATTATCAGGCTGGATGATCTGCGCGTCAGTTACCACCGGCAGCGTTTCGGGGTCTTTGTTTAGCTTATATAATACTTTAGGGTCGTAATAAGCTGCCGCCTGCTGTATATTCTGCCCATCGGTATTACAGGTTAACAGCGCGTGTAAAAGCCCGCTTTGCGGAAATTCATGAATAAGTTGTTGCAAATTGGGCGTATGCGATGCATTCTTATCGGCCGGATTGGCCAATAATTCCCATAAAAGGCTTGTATTGCTGTTGTTCAGTTGCTGCTCCACTTGGGTTGAAACTACGAATTGCTTACCAATTTGCAAAGGCTTTGTTAAAAATATCGTCGGTTAGTTTTTTTATGATAGCCGGAATAAGGGTATTTTGCTGTGATGCCGGGTCGCCCGTAAAATTCTGCGACTCACTGAATGATTGCTCAAAACTGTTCTTCTTATCGGCATCTTTGCTGTTAACCGTATATTTTACCTGCACCGTAATAGTTAAAGCTGAAGCACTTGCTATAGGGGCAGTGTTGGAATTTGTTGCCTGTATGGATACCGGTGCAATGCTGTAACCTGTGATACTACCGGTCATAATAGCATCACTTGGCTCTGTACGTACAATACTCAAGTTTGTTTGTGAACGTACACGGGCCTTTAAGGCTTCGGTAAAATCCTGGCTAAGCGTGGCAATTACCAGCGGCGCATCATTTTCAAAATAACCTATATTAATGGTTTTTAAACCTGCGGTTGAGGCCCCGTTGAGCGATATTTTACACGACGGAACGGTTATTAAAACCAAAACGCAAATTAAAGTACTTACCAGGAATGCTTTCTTCATTTGATGCTATAAATCTAACTCTTTTATCTTCCTGTATAATGTTCTTTCTGATATTCCCAGTTCATTAGCAGCAAGCTTACGTTTCCCCTTATGTTTTTTTAGCGCCTTGCGGATAAGGTCTGATTCTTTTTCAATTAATGATAACGACTCTTCTACTTCTTCGGCATTATGAGTTATATTATATGGCTCGGCCATATTTGAGTTATTAACGGGCTGCTGCAAGGTAAATTGTGCTTCGGGGTTACCGGGCATCTCAATATCGCGATAAAGCTGGTTAATAGCCTGCGGATTACCTGCAAAATTTGGCGATACACCGCCGTGTTCGACAATATCGGCCACTAGCTTCTTCAACTCCACCATATCGCGCTTCATATCAAACAAAACCTTGTATAATAAGTCGCGTTCAGAAAAATCTTCTTTGCCCTTGTTCTCAAGGCGCATCGGCAGATTACGGCCGCTTACTTCGTGCGGGATGTAGGTTAACAGCGTTGGGCCGGTGATGATGCGGTCGGTTTCCAAAACAGCCAATTGTTCGGCCATATTTTTTAACTGGCGAACGTTACCTGGCCATGAATAGTTTATCAGTATTTGCTGTGCCTCATCGTCCAGTTGTATCGGCGGAGTGCGGTATTTGTCGGTAAAGTCGGACGTGAATTTGCGGAATAGCAGGTAGATGTCCTCCTTCCTATCACGCAACGGCGGTATGCGCAACGGTACTGTATTTAAACGATAGTATAAGTCCTCGCGAAAACGGCCGTTTTTTACAGCTTCGTACACATCAACGTTAGTAGCGGCGATAACACGCACATTGGTTTTCTCCACTTTTGATGAACCTACCTTTATATATTGCCCAGACTCAAGCACACGCAGTAAACGCGCTTGGGTGCCCAGGGGCATTTCGGCAATCTCATCCAAAAATATAGTACCGCCATTAACGGTTTCGAAATAGCCTTTGCGCTCACCAACTGCACCGGTATAAGCGCCTTTTTCGTGACCGAAGAGTTCAGAGTCAATAGTACCTTCGGGAATGGCGCCGCAGTTAACCGCTATGAACGGGCCATGCTTGCGCGGGCTCATCTGGTGTATGATGTGCGAAAATACTTCCTTACCGCTACCGCTCTCGCCTGTAATTAACACCGAAATATCGGTAGGCGCAACCTGGTTGGCTATATTTATTGCCCGGTTCAATAACGGCGAGTTGCCGATAATGCCAAAGCGTTGTTTTATTTCTTGTGTATCCATGTTTAATTATTGAATTAGTGATTGAGTGAATTAGTGAATAATCAATCCATCAACCTTATCCAACTTAATTAACTACTTCCCCAATAAGGGTTGCAGTTGTACAGCGGTTGATGCGAACATCAACATACTGCCCGGGTTTATAATTTTCTCCCACAGGAAAAACTACTACTGTATTTTGATCGCTACGGCCCGAATAATCATTATTTGATTTCTTTGAGAAACCCTCGATCAATACTTTTTGTGTGGTGCCTACCAGCAATTTTAGGCGTTCGTGCGAATGTTCCTGCTGTTTGGCTACCACTTCTTTTAAGCGGCGGCTCTTAACGGCATCAGGTATATCATCGGCATAACGTTTTGCTGCTAAAGTGCCTGGTCTTTCCGAGTACATGAACATATAGGCAAAATAAAATTGCACATGATCCATCATGCTCAGGGTTTCCTGGTGCTCTTCCTCTGTTTCGCTGCAAAAACCGGTAATTATATCTGTTGATATGGCGCAACCGGGTATAATGCGGTTGATGGCTGCCACCCGATCCATATACCATTCGCGGTTATAGGTACGGTTCATTAGCTTGAGTACACGGCTATTGCCCGATTGTATAGGCAGGTGGATGTACTTGCAAATATTATCGTACTTGGCAATAGTATAAAGCACATCGTCGGTAATATCTTT
Organism: uncultured Mucilaginibacter sp.; assembly: GCA_903915155.1. Taxonomy (GTDB): domain Bacteria; phylum Bacteroidota; class Bacteroidia; order Sphingobacteriales; family Sphingobacteriaceae; genus Mucilaginibacter. Next base: position 3,604 of record CAIWRU010000175.1, on the reverse strand, counting down.
CGGATGCGAGGTAGAGAAACGTACACGAAGTTCAGGACTTATTAAAGCCACCATCTCCAGTAATTGCGCAAATGAAACGCCTTCTTTGCTATGGTCAACCGGGTTAATGCCGCTTACATCCTCGCCCGATTCCAATATTTTATCGAGCAGATCCATACCGAGTACCGGTTTGGGAGTTTCTGCTTTTATCTTTTCGCTTTCCGCGCTCCATTTGTAGCTGTCTACATTCTGGCCCAACAAAGTTACTTCGCGGTAGCCGCGGTTGAACAGATCGGTACATTCGGCAACTATGGATAGCGGTTCGCGGCTGCGCTCACGGCCACGGGTGAACGGCACAACGCAGAATGAGCACATATTATCGCAGCCACGCATTATAGATACGAAGGCATTTATGCCGTTGCTGTTTAACCGTACCGGGTTAATATCAGCATAAGTTTCCTCGCGGGATAGCAATACGTTTACGGCACGCTGGCCGTCATCAACCCTGTCGATTAAGTTGGGCAGGTCGCGGTAGGCATCTGGGCCCACTACAACATCAACCAGTTTTTCTTCTTCTAAAAATTTGGATTTCAAGCGTTCGGCCATGCAGCCCAGTACACCAACTACCATCCCGGGGTTTTTAACTTTGGCAACGGTAAATTCCTTTAAGCGGTTACGCACACGCTGCTCGGCATTCTCGCGGATGGAGCAGGTATTTATCAGCACCACATCGGCAACCGTGAAATCCCCTGTTGTTTCAAAACCACTTTCGGTTAGGATAGAAGCTACTATCTCACTGTCGGAAAAATTCATGGCGCAGCCATAGCTTTCAATGTAAAGCTTACGCCCATTATTTTTACCTGCAACCGGGTCTAACAATAACGCCTCGCCCTGCCTGCTTTCATCGTGTGTTTTATCCGGGACTAATAGATCCATTGTATATTTTAGAAGTTAGCCTGCAAAAATACATAAATTTTCAATTATAGCGTGACATATTGTCATGGCTTTAACAAAATCCATATTTTGTTGTTGTACCGTATATTAACATCACATTACATATGGAAAAAAGGCGTCAGCGTACGAAAACATTGCTTTTTGAGCATGATAATTGGAATTAGAAAAGTAACTTTATGCCGGAGGCGTACGTAAAGCGATACAAGTAAAACAGAATAATGGCGCGCAAAATTGTAATTAAGAAACATCATAAAATCGGTGCAGGCGTTATTGTTGGGTTAACTGTTGTTATTTTAATTCTGGCTTTCATGGTGAACCATTATTGGTCGCCGATATTGGCTAAAAAGGTAAGGAGTGTTGTTTTGGAAAGCAGCGACAGCTTATACCGTGCCGACTTTAGCAGTGCAGAATTACATATAATACGTGGCCAAATAATTTTTTACGATATTACCCTTACACCCGACACCGCGGTTTATAACCGCCGGGTAAAACAACACCTTGCACCCAATAACCTGGTTTCGCTGCACGTAAAACGGCTGATACTTGACCATATACACCCGTTTAGCTTATACTTTAAACACAAACTAAATATAGGGCAGATAATACTAAGCGCACCTGAACTGGATGTCAGCTACCAGGTTAATCATACAAAAGACACCGTGATAAAAGACCACCGTACCGTGTGGCAAAAAATGTCGAAAAGTTTGCGCTCGATACATATAGGGCAAATATTTTTGAATGATGTGCAGCTGCGCTATAAGGATTATTCAGGCAATAAGGTGGCTATTTCCGAGCTGAAAGAAATGAATTTGAGCGCCAGCGACCTGCTAATTGATTCGGCAACGCAAACCGACAAATCGAGATTATTATACTGTAAGGATATAGTGACCGAGCTAACTAATTATAAAGGCATATCGCCAAGCGGCTTATATAGTTATAAAATAAACCACCTGAAATTATCAACCCTAACGTCGCAGGTTAATATTGAAGGGCTTAGGCTGGCACCCATCAATAAGGATAAGTTTTTTGATAAAACCAATAAGGACAGGTTTGATGTGTACCTTGATTCAGTACAACTGAACCGCTTTGATTATTTGGGCTATCATAAATACCGCACAATAAGCACATCGTGCTTATTTATAAAAAAGGGCTCGTTTTCATTATTTAACAACCCGAACAAACTAAACAAACCCGGCATTGATAAAATAAAGAGCTTTCCGCAGGTTGCATTAAGCCAACTAACTACCGACATTAGGATAGACACCCTGTTGTTGCAACACCTTAATGTGGCGTATAGCGAATACAATAACAAATCGTACCAAACGGGTACTATAAGCTTTAATAATACCCACGGGCATTTTTTAAACGTAACCAATAATAAAGCGGCATTATTAAAAAACAATATATGCACAGCCCAACTGAACACCTTGTTTTTAAACAAGGGCGGATTTAATGTATCTTTTATTTTCGACCTTACAGCTAAAGATCCCGCTTACAGCTACAAGGGCAGCCTTGGGGCGATGAACCTGGAGGACGTAAACACAGCCACCATGCCATTTGCCATGGTAAAAATAACGGGAGGCACTTTAAAACACTTGGACTTTGATATACATGCCAACAGTACTATAAACAAAGGGAAGCTTACCCTTTTATATAACAATCTTAAGGTGAAGTTACTGGCACCTGATACCAACATGGATGGTTTTAAAGGTAAACTGATAGAATCATTATATGCTAATATTTTTATACTAAAACACGATAATCCCGACAGGGACGGGCAAACCCCGCGCTCGTTTTCCATAAATTATGTTCGGCCAAAGGATTCGCCGTTTTTCAAAACGGTATGGAACACGCTGTTAGTCGGCATAAAACCATCGGCAGGGTTGGATGATAAAACGATACAGGCCACCAAGGCGCAGTTAACCGAACACCAGTTGAATAAACAGAACCGGCTGAAGAAACGGGCGGAAAGAAAACTGCGCAGGGCGGAAAAGAAACAGCAGAAGGAATTGGAGAGGGCGCAGAAGAAGGGGAATTGAGTGGCGCTTCGCAGGAGTATGATGCCTGTGGGGACACAGGCATCGGGTGGAATACTTTACAATGCTATCCACTCACATATTAATGACGATAAAAAAAGCTATTCGTAACAAGATGGTTTTTAAAACATTGGATCTTGCCTGTTATCCCAAAAGAAAAGAAGCACGATTTTTTGACCATTAATTCTATAAAATAAGGAACAGTTTTTATGAATAATTGCTTTCCTAACCTCTGAATCTATCTCAATCGATTGGTACATAAATGGCGAGTTGCTGATTGCTTCAAGTACCAGCATGGTGCGTTGTTCAAATTTTATAACGCTCGCAGTTCCCCATCTTTCTAATAGCTGTAACTGAATTAAATCAAATGTCTCGTTAGCTCTTTTAGAAAAAACGATTTCAAACATTATTTATACATCAATAGTTTTTTCTTGAATTCTTCCATAGTGATAGTACGACCTGCTTCAAAATCAGCTTGTCCTTCGGCTATTCCTTTAATCACATGCTCGGGAAGTTCATTATTATCGGACCTTTTATCAAAAGGCACCTCTAAAGCCTCAAAAAAAGCTTCGATTGCTTTTTCTTGTTCTTTTGTGGGATATACTATGTATGTGTCCATATACAAATTTAACAAT
>CAIWRU010000174.1 GCA_903915155.1 uncultured Mucilaginibacter sp. | reverse complement strand
TGGCGATATTAGTCACCCGGCTGGAGCCGAGCGACTGCTAGACTTTGATTTCATTATAGCTAAAAAAAATCACCTCACATTAATTCACTATCCTTCTTTTCGTGGTAGGCTTTGAAAGATAGGTAGAGGAAAAGTATGGCGGGCAATATATCTAATGCAAGGCTACCATAACTTGGCTTTGGCCAGGTTGTTGCTATTTCGTATATAAACAAACTCAATGCAAACACACCGGCAAAGAGGTAGAGGTACATGAATTTTTTATTCATAATTTTATGCTTTAGCTATTTTTGTCATTACTTCATTCCCCGCAATGACAATTGAAGTTATTTTAACTCATATTTTTTAGGGACGTCCTTGTTTTCTTTTACTTTTTTAAATATGCTGGCAGCCAGTGGCGGTACCGTTATATTGATGGAGTTTTGGCGGCCGTGCCAGTTAACCACTTCGCTTTTTATAGGGTGAGGATTGGCTACGCCGCTGCCCCAAAAACCTTCGGCATCGGAGTTAAATATTTCCTGCCATGTGCCTGATTCGGGTACGCCTACACGGAAATCGTGGCGGGTTACCGGGGCCATATTTAGTACGATCACAAGGTCATCAGCTGATTTAAAGCCTTTGCGGGTAAATATTAGGATAGAATCGTTGGCATTGCCGCCATCGATCCATTCAAAACCTGAACCTTCAAATGCCTTTTCGTATAACGCAGGCTCCGACCTGTATAGTCTGTTCAGCGCTTTTACCGTTTCTTTTATACCCTGGTGATTAGGATATTGGAGTACATACCATTGCAGCGATTCCTGGAAGTTCCATTCTACGCCCTGGCCAAATTCGGCACCCATAAATAGCAGTTTTGTGCCGGGGTGGGTAAACATATAGCTGTACAACAGGCGCAAATTGGCAAATTGCTGCCATTCGTCGCCCGGCATTTTGCGCAGCATTGAGCCTTTTCCGTAAACCACCTCATCGTGCGAGAAAGGCAGCATAAAGTTTTCGGTAAAGGCGTATATCAGGCTGAACGTTATCTCGTTATGGTGATATTTGCGGTTGATCGGGTCTTCCTCAAAATAATTAATGGAATCATGCATCCAACCCATCATCCATTTCATACCAAAGCCTAAACCGCCGGTATAAACCGGCCGACTAACGCCTGTGAAGGAAGTAGACTCTTCGGCAATAGTTTGTGTATCGGGGAAGTGGCTGTAAACCGCCTCGTTAAATTCCTTAAGGAAGGATATGGCTTCGAGGTTCTCATTTCCACCATAAATATTGGCTTCCCATTCACCATGCTTACGCGAATAATCGAGGTACAGCATGGATGCCACTGCATCAACCCGCAGGCCATCCACATGGTAACGATCAAGCCAGAACAGGGCATTGCTTATTAAAAACGCGCGCACTTCGTTACGGCCGTAGTTGAAAATGTATGATTTCCAATCCGGGTGGAAGCCTTTGCGCATATCGGCATGCTCGTATAAATGCGTGCCGTCGAAGTTATACAGTGCATGTGCATCGCCGGGGAAATGTGAGGGGACCCAATCCAGTATCACCCCTATTCCGGCTTTATGTAGCTCTTCGATCAAATACATCAGGTCCTGCGGTGAGCCATAACGTGAAGATGCCGCGTAAAAACCGCTGATCTGGTAGCCCCAGCTTGGATAGTATGGGTGTTCCATTATCGGCATAAACTCTACGTGGGTAAAGCCCATTTCCTGTATATAAGGCACTAACTTCGCGGCCAATTCGCGATAGTTTAAAAACTCGTCAGGGCTTTCGATATTACGCGCCCATGAACCTACGTGCATTTCATAAACCGAATAAGGTTTATCTAAAGCATTGTGTTCAGCGCGTTTTTTCATCCAATCCTGGTCATGCCACTCGTAAAATGTATCCACCACAATTGAACCGGTACGTGGCGGCAGCTCCCAGCGAAGGGCAAACGGGTCGCTTTTTTCCAGTTCTTCGCCGCTGGTTGATTTGATGAAATATTTATAAACTTCGCCCACACCAACATGAGCGATAAAACCTTCCCAAATACCTGAACCATCCCAACGCGGGTTTAGTGAATGCGTGCCTTTGTCCCAATAATTAAAATTGCCTATAACCGCCACATATTGCGCGTTTGGCGCCCAAACAGAGAAGTAGGTACCAATAACGCCTTTATGTTCCACCACATGCGAACCCAGCTTTTCATACAGCTTAAAGTGCTTGCCCGAACGGAACAGGGCAATATCGAAATCGGTAAAACGGCTGTAAGGTTCTACCCGAAGCAATTCGGTGGTATCTGCTGACATTGTAGTTTTTTTTGAAGCTGCCGCTTTTTTAGGTGCTGCGGTTTTTTTTTCCGGTTTGGGGGCTGCTGTTTCGGTTTTAACGGGGGCAGCTTTTTTAGCGCTCGCCTTTTTTGCCGGTGCCTCGCTTATTGGTTCAACTTTCTTTTTGGCCATAATCTTATTTCGGATTTCTCGCTATTGTTCGTTTTTATAGGTACTCAAGAGGGCTACGCCGTTTCGGATGTTCAATTTCGAATTTGGTTTATTCTTTATTTCGAATTTCGGATTTTCGATTTCGAAATTATTTGGTTTGTAATGGGTCGTGCTGAAAATTGTCCAGCTTTATTTTTTTATATCTTGTAAATTCGAAATTCGAAATCTAATTAAACTTCTCTATCTCATACAATACATGCTGGATGCCTTTTAAAGGTATCCTTATCCATTCAGGTCTGCCGTTTAGCTCGTAACCCAACTCGTACACTGCTTTTTCGAGCAAAAGGAGCTGTGATAAAAATTAAGCCCGGAGCGGCTGTTAAATATACCTGTTATATTTCCAATTGGCTGCATGCAGGCATCAACACATACATTGGTTATAGTTTGCCCGCGTCAATTCCTGGTGTTACATGTTCAATAACCACACGCTGCCGGCTGTTAGTACTCATTTGGTATTGGTTGGTTATAAGTGGTAGTTCAAATGTATAATCTTTTTTGTCATTTCGAGCGATAGCGAGAAATCTTCTACACCCTGTATTTACGCGACGCAAATCGTAGAAGATTTTTCGCTGGCGCTCAAGAGATAGTTTCTCCTCGTACCTCGTTCGAAATGACAGATTTTTTATTTCAATATCTCGATATGCTTAAAGTTTTTGCTGAAATTGAAGATTATATTCTTGTTTTTATCTACCACGAAGTTGGTTATTTGCTTACCATCGGCTATTATTTTTGATGGTTTGAAAGGCAGTCCTAACAGGTTAAAAGCATAGCCATCATAACGTGGTGTATATAAACCTTCCATGCTCTGCTGTATGGTGAGGCTTTTTTCATCACCCCTTACTACAAATTTTTTCTCGAGGTAAATATCCTGCTCGTAGGCAAAAGTTTCGCCGTAATCTTCAAACAGGAACGAGTTTACCTCGTAATCGCTGTAATAGATATTCAGTTTCACTTCTTCAATTTCCTTTTCACCAACGTATTGCATTACCGGGTATTCGGGGATAACCGAGCCTGCTTTTACAAAAACCGGTATAGTTTCCAATGGTGTAGCTACGGTTGTTTCCGCGCCGCCATCAACCAGTTCGTTTGTCCAGAAGTTGTACCATTTACCTTTTGGCAAATACACGTTACGGCTGGTTTGGCCTGGCTCCATAACAGGGCATATCAAAATCTTATCGCCATAAGTAAACTCGTCCTGGCGGAAATGGTTTAGCAATACGCCTTGCTCCTGCATTACTATGGCCCTTAAAATAGGGAAACCATAACGATGGTGCTCCCAGAAAACAGAATATAAATAAGGAATGAGCCTGTAACGCAGCTCGATAAATTTACGGTTGATGGAAGTGAATGGTTCGCCGAAGCTCCATGGCTCGCGCTCTTTGGTATCGCCCGCAGAGTGGGCACGCATAAACGGCGAGAAAGTTCCCATCTGTATCCAGCGCGTAAACAGTTCGCCGTCAGGTTCGCCGCTGAAGCCGCCTATATCGGTACCACAGAATGATATGCCCGATATTGACAGGCGCTGGCATTGTATATTGCCTAATTTCAGGTGTTCCCAGCTGGCTACGTTATCACCCGTCCACACGGATGAAAAGCGCTGCACGCCTGAGTAACCTGCCCTTGTAATGGTAAAAGGGCGTTTATTTTTCATGATCTTACGCAACCCATCATAAGTTGCACGCACCATTTGCATACCATAAACGTTATGCGCCTTGCGATGCGACCCACGGTGACCATCGTACTGGTGGCGCACATCATCAGGGAATGTGCCAGCGCCAAATACGGCAGGTTCGTTCATATCGTTCCACACACCTGCAACGCCCAATTCAACCAGTTCATCAAATAAACCGCCCCACCACTCCCTTACTTCGGGATTGGTGAAATCAGGAAACTGGCAGCGGCCAGGCCATACGTGGCCCTCCATAAAATAATCGTCGCTGCGGCGACAGAAATAACGGTTCTTTTTGCCCTCTTTAAACACCCAATAGTTATCATCCACGCGTATGCCGGGATCGATAATTACCACGGTTTTAAAGCCGTCGGCAGCCAGCTCGGCTATCATCTTTTTCGGGTCGGGGAAATATTTGTGGTTCCAGGTAAAGCACCGGTAACCGTCCATGTAATCAATATCTAAGTAGATACCGTCGCAAGGGATTTTGTTTTCGCGGAAGCCTTTGGTAATTTTTCTAACTTTTGCCTCGGGATAATAGCTCCAGCGGCATTGATGGTAGCCCAGCGCCCACAGCGGCGGCATAGGGTGAGTACCGGTTAAAATATGGTAGCTTTTTACCACGTCCATCATGTGCGGGCCGTGGATATAATAGTATTGCAATTCGCCCCCATCGGCCCAAAAACTGGTTTTGGTTTTATCTTCAGCACCGAAGTCGAATTGCGCCTTGAAGGTATTATCAAAGAAGATACCGTGAGCTATATCATCGTTTAAACTGATGTAAAAAGGGATGCTGCGATACAACGGGTCCTGGTTCCAGGCAAAAGAATATGCATCGGTATTCCAGTTCTTTAATCGTTTACCGCGCAGGTTAAATTCGGTTGGTTTGTCGCCCAGGCCAAAAAAGCTTTCTTCATCCTGGCAGGTTTTTGTACAGAACACATAGTAACCACCAAATTTTATATTTTCTTCCCAGTGCATGGGCACCGCATCACTGCTGGTTACGTGGTCGTTTTTATCAGAGAACGATATAAAAAAGTCTTTTTTACGGATATGGCAGTTCACAACCGGGGTTGAAACACAAAACTCAAATTCATTTTCGAGCAATGTAAATTCGGCAGCCTTGTGTTCCAGCTTGGGTACGGCGTAGGAAAATTCATCTAAAAAAACGCCATGCGGGGCAAGGCGAACACGGATTATCTCGTCGGTAACAACCGTAACCTCAACCTTTGCATCGCCATCGCTAAAATAAAATTTATTGGCCGATTGCTCGGCTTTATTGGGCACGCCGAGATATTTTTTTATAACTGGCTTAATATCAGCCGCCGGGTTATTTACGTGGTGAAACTCTTCTTCCTCCTCAACTAACCTATTGATTAACAAATCTGTATTTAGTATATTATCTTCCATTAAAAGTATTATTCAGTAAACAAAACGTATTAGCATGTATGTTATACGCAATATACAATATAAAGTAACAAAATAAAACGAATTAATTGGGAGTTCATTGGTTCACTTGTTCATTGGTTCATTGGTGTCGGCTGGTGACTTTTACGCGCTTCGTTGACTCACCCCGGCATCGCTATGCTTGCCGACCCTCTTTTCGCCTTGCGGCGGAAAGAGGGTAATGAAATTTTAATGGTATTTGAAGTAGTATTCTTTATGTAATTCAGACTAATTTTAAGCAAAATCATCACAATGAAACAAGAACTGGTATCACAATATAAGAATGCGCTGCGAATGCTGGCAAATGTAATTGAGCTTTGCCCCGAAAAGCTATGGGATGATGCTGTTAATTATGAAAATACTTATTGGCGGATAGTTTACCACACGCTTTTTTATACCGCGCTGTACCTGGCCGAAGACGCCGACCACTTTACAGCGTGGGAAAAGCACGAGGCGAATTATAATCGTTTAGGGCAATTGACTGATGATGGCGAACCAATTATAGTTACCACGCGCTATTCAAAAGTTGAACTTAGCGGTTATTTGCAAACCATAGTTTTGGGGCTTGATGAAAATATTGGTGAGCATAATTTAACCGCACCATCCGGATTTTACTGGTTGCCAATGAATAAACTGGAACTGTATTTATACAATTTGAGGCATATGCAACACCATACCGGGCAATTGGTGGAGCGGTTGCATGGTGTTGGGGTTACGGGGGTGGCGTGGTATTGAATTTGGGGATTGCAAATCCCCTCTGTAGTTAGTCCGGGATTATAAATCCGGACTAACTACAGAGGGTAACTTTAAAAATTTAAGGTACTGATCTTGCGCCTTCTGCGTCAAAACCGGCTTCAATAATGTGTATTTTCTTGCTGTCGTCGACAAAAAACACCGAGAACGCAGCAAGGAACATAAATACGCCCGCTATTACCAAACCATAGATGGCTTCACTGTTAAAGAAAGTTTTGAGTATTAAACTTCCAAATAAGCTATTTACTATTTGCGGGAAGGTGATGAAAAAGTTGAACAAGCCCATATATACGCCAATTTTTTTGGCGGGGATAGAGCTGGATAATATGGCATAAGGCATAGCCAGTATACTTCCCCATGCGAGCCCTATGCCCACCATTGGTAATAATAGCAGGTAATGGTTTTGGATAAAGAATATGGATATTAAGCCAATGCCGCCCATGGTTAGCGAAAAGGCATGGGTACGCTTACGGTTGATGCGTTTTACTATCCATGGCAATGATAAGGCATAAATGGCCGATACCACGTTATACACAGCAAACATATTGCCCACCCAGTTACCTGCATCGTTAAATGCTTTTGATGAGGTATCGCCTGCAGGTATGTGGTACACATGATCAGCGACAGCTGAGGAGGTGAACACCCACATAGAAAATAACGCGAACCATGAGAAGAATTGCACCACGCCCAATTGCTTCATGGTTTTTGGCATGTGGGCCAGGTCGTGGAAAAATTCGGAGAGGCCGCTTTTCTTTTCAGATATTTCGAGGTCTTCTTCGTGGAAAGTGGCATATACTTCGGGCGGATATTCTTTGGTTTTTACAACCGTCCACACAATACATGCTATGAGAACGATCCCGCCGATGTAGAAAGAATATAAAAGATTATCGGGAACTATACCTTTTGCAGCAGTTGACGGCACATGAAACCAATCGACCAATACCGATGGTAATGCCGAACCGATGATGGCACCCACACCTATCAAACAGGTTTGCAACGAGAAGCCCACATTGTGCTGGCTGTCGGGTAGGTTATCGGCAACAAGTGCGCGAAACGGCTCCATTGCTACGTTAAACGAAGCATCCATCAGCATTAACATACCTGCACCAACTATTATTGGCGGGATAAGAAATGCGAGGCCTGATGAATTTGGCAGGAAGCATAAAGCCACGCCCGATAACAATGCGCCGGTTAAAAAATAGGGACGGCGACGCCCCAGGCGGTTCCATGTGCGGTCGCTGTAATGGCCGATGATGGGTTGGATGATCATACCTGTGAGCGGAGCAGCAAGCCAGAATAATGACAAGTTGCCCACATCGGCGCCAAAAGTTTCGAGGATACGGCTGGCATAGCCGGTTTGCAATGCAAAGCCAAACTGGATGCCCAGGAAGCCGAAGCTCATATTCCATATTTGCCAAAAATTGAGGCGGGGTTTTTGGACGATAACTCTCATAGTTTAATAATTGGTGAACCAGGATTAAACGGATTTGCCGGGATTTACAAGATATACGCAAATTGGGTGATCCGATAATTGGTTTAGCAATTAACTAAAAATTCAGTAACATTCCGCTTGTTGGCTGTAAAAAAATATTTACGCCCTGAGATATGTTGTTTGTGGTGTATTTTGTGTCGCTTAGCAGGTCGGTAAATTCGATGCTACCGCTGATATTTAATTTTTGCAGTAGGTCGCCGGGGAACTTCACCTGGAAGTGGCGTTCATATCGCCCAAAATTGGTTATTGCTAATACGCGCTTATTATTGGTATAGCGCAGGTAGATATATAGTTTAGTATCAAAACCGGGTTGATGCTCGTTAGCCACCATCAATTCGTAGAATTCGCCGGTTTGCAGAGCCTCGTTGTTTAGTACGGCGTTCAGCAACTTGCTGTAGAAATTGCGGAGATTCTTTTGGTCATCGGATAGCTGGCCGCCATCGCATTGACCGTTGTTGAACCATTTTTGATGTTCGGGGATGCCGCAGTAATCGAATATGCTGGTGCGCGGATCGCCGCCGAAGCCCTGGTGGCCGTGGGCGGGTTCGCCTACCTCCTGCCCTGAGTACAGCATTATGGGGCCGGTATTTAGCGTGGCGGTTACTATCATAGCGGGGACGGCCAGCCATGGGTTACCTGCAAAAACGTTGCTGGCAATGCGTTCTTCGTCGTGGTTTTCCAAAAAGCAGAGCATGTTGCTGTCGATGCCGCGGGTTTGGTTGTTCCAAACGTTGTTGATGTCCCAGGTGGTGGCGTCGGGTTGGTTGCGGATGAGTTTTTTTAGGGCATCGTACAAACCTACCTTATCGTACAAGTAATCAAACTTACCATCGTGAATATAGGGGCCATATAAGCCAACCTGGTATGCTTCGCCGATGAAAATCAAATCTGGGTGTGCCGTTTTTAGTTTGGGGATGAGCCATGCCCAAAACTCAAGGGGCACCATTTCTATCATGTCGCATCGGAAGCCATCGATGCCTTTGCTGGCCCAGAAATCTAAAATATCGTACAGTTTGTTCCAAAGTGGTGGCGCCGGATCAAAATAGGTTTTTCTATGATCAAGATAGTCGACACCATAATTTAGTTTAACGGTTTCGAACCAGTCGTTTATTGAGGGGGAAGCACTAAACACATCGTTGCCGGTGGCTTTGGCAGGATTTTCATCAAACTTTCCGTCCTTTAGCGGACTGGAGAAACCATCGCCGCCGGGGTTATACCCTTGCGGAACTACGAACGACTGCCCGGGGATGTAGTAAAAATCATTTTTAGGGTCGAAGGCTTTGGTGTGGTCGTCATCCTGGCCGATATCGTGGATACCGGCGGGTTTGGCATCGGATGCGTAGGTGCGGGCAACGTGGTTGGGGATAAAATCGATAATGGCTTTTAGGCCGGTGTCGTGGGTGCGTTTTATCAGGGCCTCGAATTCGGCCATGCGGTTGGGTATGTCGATGGCAAGATCGGGGTCGACGTCGTAATAGTCCTTTACTGCATAGGGTGAACCGGCGCGGCCCTTTACTACGTCGGGGTCGTCGGTTTTTATGCCGGAGGGGGAATGATCGGTCATGGTGGCGTGTTCGATGACGCCGGTATAGAAGATATGGGTGATGCCGAGTTGTTTGATCTCGGTAAGGGCTTTGGGGGTAATGTCGTTGAACTTGCCGCAGCCGTTTTCTTCGATAGAACCGTAGTGTTTGTTGGTGGTGTTGGTGTTGCCGAATAAACGGGGCAGTAATTGGTAGATGATGGGAGCCGCAGCCCCCTCTAAATCTCCCCCGGTAGGGGAGACTTTTTTATTTTCACTCATTATAGTCAAATATACTTTTAAATCCGCCTTTTTTAAGCCCTCCCTTTGCACCGCCGCTAAAGCTATGGCGGCACGCGGCCGGGGAGGGTTTGGGTGGGGCTTATAACTCGTTCAATTTTTCCAAAGTCATCTCGTTTAAACCGCTTATTACCAGGTTGGCTTTGCCGAGTACTGCTGGTGAGCCGATGCCTACCGATTTCATGCCGCCGGCGATGGCGGCTTCGATGCCGGCTATGGCGTCTTCAAATACTACGCATTGGGCCGGGGGTACGCCTACGGCTTCGGCGCCTTTGAGGAATACTTCGGGGTCGGGTTTGGCTTTGGATACTTTGTTGCCATCTATCACCGTGTCGAACAGGCTGACCATGTTTATTTTTTCGAGTATCATCATGGAGTTTTTGCTGGCGGAGCCGAGCGCGGTTTTTATACCGGCCTGCCTGCAGGCTTCAACAAACTCTTTTGCGCCGGGTAATATTTCGGCGGGCGTCATGTGGCTGATCATGTCGACATACCAGGTGTTTTTTTGGGTGGCGAGGGCCTCCTGCTCGGCAGGGGTTTTGGTAACACCACCCCAGCCGAGTATGAGTTCGAGCGAGCGGACGCGGCTTACGCCTTTTAGTTGTTCGTTCTGTTCTTCGGTAAAATCAAAGCCGAGGGAATTGGCGAGGCGTTTCCAGGCTTTGTAGTGGTATATGGCGGTATCGACGATTACGCCGTCGAGGTCGAAAATGCAGGCTTTTATGGTGGTCATTTATATAGATGTAAAATGGATACTAAGGTGGGAATTTAATTTGAAAATTTGGTGATTTGAAAATTTGAAAATTTTAATATCGAACACTGAATACCGAATAATGAATAATGAAGTTTTGAACTTCGGCGTTCGATATTCAGCATTCGGTGTTCGATATTCCTGTATAAAAACCTGGCAGGTTAATATCTAATGGATTTTTGCGTTAGCGATTGGCGCGGATACCGGCCGTGGGGTGGATGGTGTGATTTGGCGTGGCTAATGCTGGTGTAGTATGAGCAGAAAGCGCGGGCCGCAGGTAACGCCCTTATTTAGTAATTGGTTAATGTGTAGTGCTTACCTGTTGCTTCGAATCGCTGCCGCTATGTCTTTCTTTTTGTCTTGATACAAAAAGAAACAAAAAAATCAAGACAAAGGGCATGCTTCC
>CAIWRU010000173.1 GCA_903915155.1 uncultured Mucilaginibacter sp. | reverse complement strand
TCACTGAATAAAATTTTTTTAATGCTTTCCAGTGCTGTTTCAAGTTCCTTTTTGTCCGTTGTCTCTTTCCCCTTTAAATGTAAAATGAAAAGTTTAAGTGATTTTAAACTTAGGTCGTAATTACTGGCCGTACCTAATTGATTGTTCCCATTTAACTTTTGTATGATTAAGCCATACTGATAAAATACATTTTCGCCTTCACCCTTACCCCGGTAAAGTTTCTTTTCAAATTGTTCAAAACTAAAGGGACTGATTAAATCGGCTGTTTCAATAAACAAAGTTTCAACAGCTTGTAAAGCCCTGCGGGTTTCTTTAAGCTCTTTCCGGGGCTTTGTGGTTTCCCAAATACTTTCAAATTCTTTTTGAGTAAACTCAAACTTAGTAGGGTAAAGCTTTTGTACGCGGGGACTGGTCGTAAACACTCTAATCTTAACCGGATAAAGATTATTTGATTTGATCCTGCGGGTGTCCAGGTAAAGCGATATAAATACTTCTTTTTCCATTTTTGTAAATCTCTGTATGCAAATATAAACAATTTGCATACGATTTGCATACAGGAATGATAAATAACAAAATAACATTAAGGTAATATCGATTATTAATTAGCTGTAAAATAGCTATATTTGCGCAACAATCGGATAGATAAAAGGGAACATTAAAATAGCATATTTTCTGCCTTACAAGCAGAGGGTCACTGGTTCGAACCCAGTAACTCCCACAGAAAGTCTAACAGAAATGTTAGGCTTTTTTTGTTTATTTTAATCCCATGTATTTTGTTTATATAATTTATTCTTTATCAAAGGACAAATATTATGTTGGTGCATGTGAGGATGTAAACAAAAGGTTGGTAAAGCATAATACAAATCATTCAGGATTTACCGGAAAGATGGGAGATTGGGTTATCAAATGGAGTGAAGAACATCTTAATAAAACAAGTGCGTTAGTACGTGAACGGCAAATAAAAGCCTGGAAAAGCCGCAAGATGATAGAGAAACTTATTGCTTCTGATTAGTTCAGCTGGTTCAGGGCATCCCGATTTATAATCGGGAGGGTCACTGGTTCGAACCCAGTAACTCCCATATAAACAATTAAGCACTTACAGCCAAAACTGTAAGTGCTTTTTGTTTTATATAGATTACTTGCAAAACATTTTATAGTCCGTTGAATGATACAAATACGGTTTACCCTGATCAAGTCCAATTAAGGGCTACTTTGTATGTGCAGATCATTTATATACTCTTATGTAATCTACTTGCATCGTTGCGCTGGTAAAGTTTGGATCAACCGGCCCGGTAAAATCGCCACCCATCGCAACATTCAGAATAAAGAAAAAGTTAAGGTTAAAAGGCAAGGCCGATGAATTTGCTACCGTTTGAAATACTGTGCCATCAACAGATATTTTGATGGCAGTAGGTGACCAATCGAGCGAATAAATGTGAAATTGTGTGGTGGAATTGCTGATGGTAGTTGTGGCGCCGTTTCCATTTGCCCCTGAATGACCGGGGTAGTGCAAAGTGCCGTATATAGTATTCAGCTGGCTGCCTTTTTGTTCCATAATATCCATTTCGCCGCATCCGGGCCACGGAACTGTTGCAAAATTGCTACCCAGCATCCATAGCGCGGGCCAGGTACCAATGCCCGCAGGCAACATGGCCCGTATATCTACATGGCCATAGGTAAAATCAAATTTACCGTGAGAAACTAACCTGGCCGAGGTGTAATTGCTGCCCAAATAACTTTCGGCCTTGGCACTTATCTTTAAAACACCGCCCTGTACAATTGCATTTACGGGCCTGTTGGTATAATATTCCAGCTCATTATTTCCATAGCCACCTGCCCCGATATCGTATCCCCACTTAGTTGGATCGGGCGCGCCATCGGTATTAAATTCATCAGACCAATACAAGCCTAATTTTACACTAACTGTTACTTGTGTGCTGCCTGAGATAACCTGACCGGATGAGCTTTTTGCTATCACATTAACTGTGTAAGACCCTGATTGCGCGTATTTATAGGTTACTACCCCTGAAGGGATGGTTTGTATTACGCCATCGCCGAAATTGATATCATATGAAACGGCATTAGTGGCTTTAGCAGTGATCTTTACATTCCCGGTGCTATCTGTTGCTGCCACCGCATTTACTGTTAAGTTAGTGGGCGCTATGTTTGCAGTGCTATTGCTTTTACTGCAAGCCATTAGGAAAAAACTCAACACCAGGGCCCCTTTTATAACCTTTGTCATAGTAGAATTATTATTTTTAGCTTAAAACCGGCAGGAATGATGCAAAAGTATCATATCCTGCCGGTGTAATTTGTTTATTGTGCTTTTAGTATCTGGTACCATGCGTTGCCATCGCTGCCGATGTTACGCAATATCATGGTATGATTGCTTAAAAAAGTAACCTGGTAGGTTGTGCCCCCGGTACCAAAACCGATGAGGCCATTGCCCGGAACTTTGAACTGGAAACCCGGTGATGATCCGCCGCCGGTATTTGCACCTGAAAAACTGATAGGGAGTGTGCTGACCGTGGTTACTACATAACAACCATCGCCACCGGATTGGCCATAAAACGCGGTTGCAGCACCAATGAGGAAGGAGCTCCCATTATTATCAACATTTATTGTCATACTGCTGGTTCCGGTTTTTGTAAAGACGACTGAACCATCGTAAGCACAGGCAGGTTTTTCGTTCGGCTGTGCCGCGTAATAGTCGGGAGTAAAACCAGCGGCCGGGCCAACACCAAAATTAGCAACCGTATCTGCATAAGGTACCCAGGTTTTTGTTGAGCCACCTGTGAAGGCCGTCATAACGTCAGCCGGTATTGGAAACTCATACAAAACCTTGATTTGTTTACTCAATGTAGATATTGCACCTCCTGTACCAATTGCGTTAACCGTAATGGTATAAAGGTTAGTGTCTAAAGTAGTGTAAATATGGCTGGCTGTATCCAGTGAAGTTAATGACGAGTCGCCATCGCCCCATAAAATTTTATAGGAAATAGCATTTGTAGCGGTAAGTGAAATTTTTACTTTTCCTGAGCCGTCGCCTGTAGGGTTGGCGCTTGCCCCTTGTATTGCTGGTGTGATCACAATACCCGAAGGGGTTTTTATGCTGCCGAACTTATAGTCTGTTTTTTTACAGCCACCGATTAACAGTGAAGCTGCAATTGCAAACAGTAAAATATAAATTATATTTCTTTTCATGTCTTTTGAATATTTTAAGTGTTTATAGCAGTATTACATTATCCCAATAGTAGGTATCACCTTTACCGATATTTCCAAAATCGAAGAAAATAGTAGCAAGATCGTACGTGTTGGCCGGATTATAAGCCGGAGTTCCCGAAGCGTTTTGGCTCATATCAAATGTAAGGGTTTCCCATTGCCCGGCCTTGGTCGTTAGTACGTCGGTTTCAACAGACTGGCCGTTGTTGGCATTCGAATGGTTATCCAGTTTCAGTTTTACGTCAATACCTGCTGCCGGTGAATAAACCATAACGGTTAATTTTAACCTGGTTGAGCTAAGCGCAATTGGATGTGCAAAACCACTACCCAAAGTAGTACCTGCGTAAGTAGCCGCTCCATTTGTTTTTACAGACCGCATTACACTATTGGCGCTGTTTGTTGGGTCGGCAACCAGGGTTGAAACGTTACCTCCAAAATCAACTACGGTGTAATCAACTGTAGGGCTGTCAAAAGTAACCGGCAGGTCTATTTGTGTAAGCACAGGAGCAACATACATCTGCATATCATCAAAATAGAAAGTGGCTCCTGTCCCGGTGTTCCCAAAATCAAAGAAGATGGTCGCATCGTCATACGTATTATCCGGGTTAAACGCAGGTGTTCCGGTTGCGTTTTTACTAAAATCGAATATTAAAGTTTCCCATTGGTTGGCTTTGGTGGTTAACACATCCGTTTCAACAGATAAGCCGTTGTTCCCATTGGCATGGTTATCTAACTTCAGTTTAACATCTAAACCTGCAGCAGGCGAATAAACACGTACCGTCATTTTCAAATTATTCTGCGTTAACGGGATTTTTGTTGCAAAGCCACCTGCGCCGCCCAACGTAACACCTGCGTAAACGGCCGCGCCCGCTGTTTTAATAGATTTAGCTACATGGTTGCTGTTATCAGCCGGATCTGTTGCTAAACTTGTTGCCTCACCCCCAAAATCACCAAAGGCGTAGTTAACATTCGGATCTTCAAAGGTTATCGGCAGGTTCAACGGCGTAGCTACTGTTACTGTAGATGTTTGGGTTAACGTTTCTGAACCTCCGCTCAATGCCACAACGGTTACGGTATAGGTACCTGCGGCTGCGTAGGTGTGCGGTGTTGCCGCGCCTCCTAAAGCAAACGTTGACGGAACCGGGTTTGTAGCCGTTGAATCGCCAAACGAGATTTTGAAAAGCGTGGCATACTTTGCCGTTGCTGTAACGGTAGCAATTAAATTGGTTACGGTTACCTTAACATCCAGGTTCTGTGGTTGTAAGAACGATACGGTTAATTGTTGTGTTAGCGTAGTTGTGCCGCCTTTAAGGTCGTGCGCCACTAACTTTACCGGGTAGTTACCTTCTTTATAGGTGTGCTGAACGCTTGAACCTGCAGTTACTTTAGCAGGAGTAGGATTGCTGTCGCCAAAATATACATCGTATGATGCCGCCCCGTTTGCATTTGGCGTAATGGTTACAAGGCCGGTATTATCATGCGTTATGTTAAACATCACGGCCAGGTTACCTGCCTGTGTAACCGTTGATAATAACGACGTATCATTAAACGGCTGGTCCTTCTTGCATCCTACCGCAATGCACATCAGGATGACAACAGGAGTAAAATATTTTAATAATTTCATGTTTATCTATTTTTAAATAAATACTAATAACCTGGGTTTTGAGCTAAGTGCGAAACAGTTATTTCCTGCTGAGGAATTGGGAAAAGCTCGTTCTTACCTTTGGTAAAGCCTGTTAATACCGTTGCGGCTTGTCCGGTTCTTACCAGGTCAAAAAAGCGGTCGCCTTCCATCGCCAGTTCCAATCTGCGCTCATTTAAAATGGCAGCATACAAGCTGGTACCCGTTGAAGTATTATCATGACTGGCATCTGTTACCATAAACGCACGGCGGCGAACCTGGTTCAGGTATAGCTGTGCCTTTGAATCGTTACCGGTTTGGTTATATGCTTCGGCAGCCATTAACAGCACTTCGGCATAACGTATGGTTCTGAAATTATTGAGGTAATTTAATTCAGGCTGTCCGCTGGTTTGTCCTTTTCTTGGTAAGTATTTATTACTGTAATACCCGGTGTTTTCATACGGGGCAACCTCAAAGGTTACATTATATTGCGGATTAGCAGCCGCGTAGGCAGCCGGATCAAATAAAGTTCCCTCTCTACGCTGGTCGCCATCTTCATAGGCATTATAAAGATTTACGGTAGGCAGGTTAGTGCTCCAGCCCGCTGCGTATGGCATTGCGGGGGCACCGCTCATTTGCCTTACACCTACTTGTTGTACCATGTAGTTGCCCTGGCCCTGCAATTGATTTGACCATTGGTAATATGGTGAAGTGTTGCTGTATTGAATTTCAAATACTGATTCGGGCCCGTTCTCGCCTGATTTTACGAATATGGAATCGAATTTTGCTACCAATGTGAAGGCGTTAGCATCAATAATGCTTTGCAGCACAGGTGCGGCAGCTGTATATTTTTTCTCGTACAAATATACTTTGCCTAACAGTGCCTGTGCAGCATATTTTGTAGCACGGCCCTGCTGGGTTTGTACTGTAGGCAGTACCGCTATCGCGCTATTCAGATCGGCTTCTATTTGTGCATATACAGCAGCAGGTGTAGCACGCTGTAGTGTAGCTGATTCGGAAACGTCCAGGCGCTTGTCGGTAAACAGCGGCACGCCGCCAAACATTTTTAATAAAGTAAAGTAATAATATGCCCTAAGGAAATATACCTCGCCATACATCGCATCTTTGCCCGGAAAGTTAACTTGTTGCCCGGCAGGGTTGGTAGTTTTGTATTGGGTAAGGTAATTAGCCCTGTTTACCCCCTCGTAAGCATATTGCCATATGGATTGAAGGGCGCCATTGGTAGGGGTGGCGCTATAATGATCAATTTGCTGAAGATCAAGCACGTCAGAAGCGCTTTCTCCGCCGGCCACCGCGTTATCAGAGGCGTCGTCGCCGATTGGTACCACCTGGTTTAACCATTGCAATGGCGTGTAAACACTAACCTCCATTGTCTGGTAATCGGATTGTGATGCCAAATAAGCCTGTGCCGTAACCAGATAGGCGCTTTTAGGCGAGTAATTAACAAATTTCTTGCAGGCCCCGATCAAACCGATCGCGATAATTAAACCTGCTATTTTCAAATAATTTTTCATCTCAGTATTTTTCATATTAGAATTTAAAATCAACACCTAAAAGAAAAGTACGTGCCTGCGGATAATTACCGTAATCGACACCGCTGTTCAATATCCCACCTGATATTTCCGGATCAAACCCTGTATATTTTGTGAATGTGTAAGCATTTCTAACCTGTGCGTAAACACGCAGGGTCATGCTGTTTGACAGTAATGATTTGGGCAAGCTATAACCAAGCTCAAGATTTTTAATTTTTATAAACGAGCCATCCTGGATATACCTGTCAGAAACCCTGGCATTATCGTTAGGGTCGGTAAATGTATAGCGTGGATCCTGTGCATCGTTGGTTGTCCCTTCACCTGTCCACCTGGCTAAAATTGTGCTTGGCTTGTTGGTGTAGGTTGCGTTCCTGTTCCATGCTGTGAATATTTTGTTCCCTTTGGATATATACACAAACGAGGTGAAATCAAACTGTTTATAAGTCAGGTTCAAGTTCCACCCGATAGTAAACTTAGGGAAAGGATTGCCAAGCTCGGTTTGGTCGGCACTGGTTATTACACCATCGTGGTTCACATCTACATACCTTATATCACCTGGCTGGGCATTGGGCTGAGTTGCCGAAGCAGCAATTTCAGCGCCATTCTGGAATAGCCCGTTGGTTTTATACCCGTAAAACTCGCCCGGTGCATAACCTTTCTTAAATATGGTTGCCGGCTGGCTTTGCCCGTTAAAGAAATATCCGCCCTGAACCAATGCGCTGTTATCCTGGTTAGTGGCTGTTACAAGGCTCTTAAACGCGCTGAAGGTAACAGATGTATTTATACCAAAATCTTTGCTTACACGATCATTATAACTTACCATCGCATCAATACCTTTGGTAGTTGTAGTGCCTATGTTAGCTGATGATGCGGGAATAGTGCCTAAATACAATGATTGTGTTGGAGTAAATAATAAACCGCTAACATCTTTATTATAAACATCAACATTAACGGTAAATTTATGTGATAACTCAATATCAACACCTATATCAGTTTGCTTATCTGTTTCCCACGAAAGATCGGGGTTAGCCAATGACCCTACGGTTGAACCGGGAACGAATGTATTTCCGAATGTATAACCATTGCTGTTGCCTATGTTGTTATAAGGGCCACCAGTAATTATACTCGATGTTTGAGCATTACCGGCATTGCTGTTACCAGATGTACCATAGCTTCCCCTTAATTTCAGGAAAGTTACCAGGTTTGATTTAAAGAAATCTTCTTTAGATATGATCCAGCCCAATGAACCTGCATAAAAATTAGCGAATCTTTTGTTGGCACCAAAAACCTGGTCGCCATCTTCGCGGTCACTTACTGATGCCAGGTATTTTTCTTTATAATCATAATTCAGCCGACCGAAATAGGAAAGTTTTTGATCGGAATACTGGTAATAATAAGCTGTTTGCGCAGCGGTATTATCAGCGGTATTTACACCCGTAGCAGAAGTGTAATCTGCATAACCCCATGAATTGAATGGTACATCCTGTCTTGTCACACCGATCTGATTACCTGATGTTCTTATAAGGGCAGTACCTGCTACTGCCTGGAAATGATGATCTTTAGCTACGTTAAAATCATAGTTTGCGTAAGTTTCCCAATCCCAGTTAAAATTTGATGATTGAGTTGAGCTTACCGAGTTATGTGCACCCGTTACTGTTGTACCATCTGCATTCATGCTATTGTCTGCGTTTCCTAAGCCGTAGAAAATTAGCGGATTAAATGATTTGGCATTAGAATTATATTTGGTATAGCCGAAGCGGGTAGTTAAATTCAAGCCTTTAATTACTTCGTAAACTAACTCAAATTTACCGTACAATTTGTTACCCAGGTTTTTGTTATAGGTATTTTGTAAGGTGGTTAGCGGGTTGTGTACTTCCTGCAACTCCAGCGTACTGAAACCATATTCGCCAATGGTGTTTGGTACAGTATTATATACCGGAACCGTAGGGTCGAAATTTAATGCTTCGCCTAAAACACTGTTGAATGAATTTTCCGAAACGCCTTTGGAGTTAAGGATTGCGTCGGTTACATCCAAGTTGAATTTTAACTTGGACGTCAGGTCGAAATTAAAATTAGCAGTAAAGTTATTACGATCATATACCGACTTTGCGCCTCCGCCTAATATACCATCCTGTTCGGTTGAACCGAAAGATAAAAAATAGGTCATGTTACTGCCACCGCCGCTTGCCGAAAGCTGGTATTGTTGCAGTGGCGCGTTTTTAAATACCTGGTCCTGCCAGTTGGTGCCAAGGCCTAATTTGCTCAGATCAGGGAATAAAACCGGGCCACCCGACATTGTGCTGCCTTCGTTAAGCATTGCGCCATATTGCGTAGCATTTAACACACTTACTTCATGAGATACTTGTTGAATGCCATAGCTGCCATTAAAATTAAATTTTGGCACTGTATTTTTCTTTCCTGTTTTAGTGGTTACTAAAATTACGCCGTAACCGCCACTTATACCATATATAGCAGTAGCGGCAGCATCTTTTAAAACGCTGACAGATTCAATGTCAGCAGGGTTAATGGAGTTAAAATCGGTTATAGTTTGTGTAACACCGTCAACTATCACTAAAGGGCTACTTCCTGAATAAGAAGGGATCCCTCGTATCAATACTGTTGGATCAGCCCCGGGCGAGCCACTTTGTATGATTTCAATACCTGATACGCGTCCTTGTAGCGCATCTTCAACACGTACAGGATTATCCTTTTGAATATCTGAGCTTTTAAGTGTAGAAATTGAACTTGAAACCTTTTCAGATTTTTGGCTACCGTAGCCAATTACCACCACATCATTTAAAGTACTTGTAGTAGGTTGTAAAACAACGTTGATAGTTGTGCGGTTGCCAACAGCAATTCCTTGTGCGGTAAACCCTATGAATGAAAATACAAGGGTTGTGTTAGCAGGGGCTGTAATTGAATAATTTCCGTTTACGTCACTTGATGTGGCTAAACTTGTGCCTTTCACTGCAATGGTTACACCAGGCAAGCTCTCGCCTGAATTGTCAGTTACCTTTCCGCTGATTTTGATGCTTTGCGCGAAAACAGTTGACAAGGTGGTTAAAAGCAGTAAAATGATTAAAGTAAATTTTTTTCTCATAATGTTTAAAATTGGTTTAATTGGTTTTTTGGCTTTGGAAAGCGCGCGAAAATTCTGATACAGTTCTATGTTACCATAGGCAAGCAAAAAGTTTTAAATAAGTGAGTACTATAATTGGTTTATATAAATCAAAAATACACTGTAGTAGTGGCTTTTGACATTACAAACATCAGTATTAAAAAATGAGCGCAATAATTATT
>CAIWRU010000172.1 GCA_903915155.1 uncultured Mucilaginibacter sp. | reverse complement strand
TAGCTAACAAATTTAGTATTTAAATAAAATCAATTGTTTTAACTATCATAAAACTATATAATTCAATTAGTTAATGTTGAAATTTAAAAGTAACACTACACTTAATGTTGTAATTCACCAAACGGCATGATAGTGTACTGAATTGAAGTTAAGCCGTTTTTAAAAAATCACGGGCAAGTAACCGGGATTTACAATGGAGGGAGTTTTGGTGAAAAAAGCCATGGAAATTGCACAATAAAATTTCGCTGCATTTCAACCCTCAAAAACGACAGAGGGAAGTGTGCGGTTGGAAATATCAAGGGCTACCGACAATATTGTTCATTGCCGAGTTGGTGTTATTAAATAACCTGCGGACAGGTGCGGCCTTTTTTAGAGCCGCCTCCCTGCCCTATTAAAAAAAATCCAATTTTTATAACACGCTAAAAAAACTGATATTGTAGAATTGTTTATCCAACAAAATATCATGAGAATAAAAACAATGTTCATTATCCTGGTAACCGTTTTGATTACCATAGTGCTGGTGCAAAATACCGAGCCGGTTTACTTTTCATTTTTATGGGCCACGTTCCGCATGTCGAAATTAGTGATGATGGCGGTAGTTGGTATCGTAACGTTTATCCTAGGCGTGTTAGTTGGCCGGCCGGCCAAGGTTAAAAAAATTGGTGCCGATTACATAGAAGGCGAACACGAACGAAACAGCCCCGGCACACTAAGCGACGAGGACAGGGATTACATAAGCTAACCATATGAAAAACAAAATAGGGTTTATAGGCCTTGGTAACATGGGTATGCCAATGGCGAAGAATTTAATTGAGTCGGGCTACCACTTACAAGTGTACAACCGTACCGCCTCAAAAGCGGCTGAACTGGATGCTACATCCATTACAACTTGCAAGACACCCGCAGAGGCCGCCAAGGACGTGCAGGTGCTCATCAGTATTCTTTCCGAAGATGATATCGTCCGCGAAACAGTTAGTGGCACCGAGGGCATATTAAAGAGCCTCCCGAAGGGCGCTGTCCATATTTCCATGAGCACCATTGCACCCGGCACATCTGATGAGCTCGCCAAATTGCATAAGGATGCTGGAAGCTATTATTTAGCCTCACCGGTGTTCGGTCGCCCGGCAGCTGTTGAAAGTAGAAAATTATTTATTTGCATTTCGGGTGATAAGGATGCTAAGGCTATCGCGACACCTGTATTGGAATTGTTAGGCCAACGGATAATAGATTTTGGCGAAAGCACCGGCGGTGCCAACGTGGTAAAAGTTGCGGGCAATTTTATGATCATCGCTTCACTGGAAATGATGGCCGAAGCATTTACCCTTGCCGAAAAGAATGGGCTGGATCGCGTACAGGTTGCCGAGTTTTTTGGTTCCACAATTTTCAATGCACCCATCTACCAAAATTATGGAAAGCTGGTAGCCAACAAACAATACGAGCCGGTAAGCTTCACCGCAAAATTAGCGTACAAGGATGCCCGCCTGGCCGTTCAATTAGCGCAGCAGAGTCAAACTCCTATGCCTGCCGCTACACTGTCGCACAATCGCCTGTTAAGCGCCGTGGCCAAAGGCTGGGGTGAGCGCGACATGGTTGAAGGCGTAACGAGAGGTGTTAGTGAGGATGCGGGGGTTTAATTTCGGATTTCGGATGTTCGATTTCGGATTTTAAATTTTTTAATTAACAAAAATGGATTTATTGCGCTGTAAAACCAAATCCGAAATCGAACATCCGAAATCCGATATCAAAAGATTAAACATCATAAAACACCACGTTCTCATCTTCCAGGTGCGACAGGTCGGGTCGTTGCTCGAATATACCGAAGACCGATGCTCCGCTCCCACTCATG
Source organism: uncultured Mucilaginibacter sp. (assembly GCA_903915155.1). Lineage (GTDB taxonomy): Bacteria > Bacteroidota > Bacteroidia > Sphingobacteriales > Sphingobacteriaceae > Mucilaginibacter. Next base: position 11,149 of record CAIWRU010000172.1, on the reverse strand, counting down.
CTGGCGAAGAGTGCGCCTGCTTCGTATAACGCGGCCTTAACACCGCGGATAATTACGTGGTTTTTGAAAACTGATTCTTCAAAATCATTTTTGATATATTTCCGCCATTCGGAAACGGGCAGGTTGATCAGCTCAATTAACGATGTTTTTGTAGGCGTGGGTTTCACCCCTCTGTATGCTTCCGATGTGGATACATGCTCGGGCGGCATCACCAGCGCAATGCTATATTTGGACAGGTCGAGTTTTACCGGCTCAAACTCGTCACCCTTCTCAAAAGCGAACACCGGCTTATTTTCGATAAAGAAGGCGCAGTCGGCCCCCAGTATCCGGGCATAATCCTGCATATCATCGATGCTCAGCTTCAGATCAAAGGCTTTATCCATCAGCTTAATAAAAAATGCGGCATCACTTGATCCACCACCCAAGCCCGCCCCTATTGGGATATGCTTGTGCAGGTGAATCTTCACCTGTGGCAGTTTATGTTGTTTTTTTAACAAGTGATAAGCTTTAATGCACAGGTTATCGTCCAGATCACCGGGTATGTCCAGCCCTGATGACTCGAAGCTCAATTCATCGGCGGGAATTATCTCCAGCACATCGTTAATTTTTACCGGGTAAAAAATAGTTTCAAGGTTATGATAGCCATCGGCGCGGCGTTCAGTTATATTCAGGCCGATATTAATCTTTGCATTTGGAAAAATGACCATATAATGTGTTAACAACGGTGTATTTTTGCACATCCGTAGGACGGTAAATTTAGAATATTTTAATTTGTATTTAATTATTGATTGAATTAGTGATTGAGCGATTGAGTGAATTATTATTTAGTTATTAAATTATATATTCACTTATGGAAAGACTTGACAAATCGGAGTTTGCTGATTATTTCAGAAACCGTACTAAAAAATTCGTGGTTGACAATATTAAATTATTCAGAATATTGCCAAAAACTGAAGAAGCAAAAATTATTGGTAAGCAACTATTAAGATCATCTTCATCAGTAGGCGCTAATTATAGGGCTGTTTGTCGCGCAAGATCACAAGCAGAGTTTCATTCAAAACTTTCAATAGTTGTAGAAGAAGCTGATGAAAGCATTTTTTGGATGGAAGTTTTGGTAGAAGCTGAAGTAATAAAGCAAAATGAAATTAGTAGTTTGATGACCGAAGCTCATGAAATATTAAAAGTTGTTTCAACAGCCCGGAAATCCGTTTCTGAAAATAAAAAATAAATAAATTCACTCAATCACACATTCACTCCATCACTCAATATAAAAAATGAAACAGTATCTCGACCTTATGCGCCATGTAATGGAAACCGGCACCCAAAAGCACGACCGCACCGGTACGGGTACCCTAAGCGTGTTCGGCTACCAGATGCGTTTCAATTTGCAGGATGGCTTCCCATTGGTAACCACGAAGAAGCTGCACCTGAAATCCATTATACATGAGCTGATATGGTTTTTGAGCGGCGATACCAATATAAAATATTTAAAAGATAATGGCGTGCGTATCTGGGACGAGTGGGCTGATGCCGATGGCAACCTGGGCCCGGTTTACGGCTACCAGTGGCGCTCATGGCCTACACCCGATGGTGGACATATAGACCAGATAACGCAGGTGGTGAACCAAATCAAAAACAACCCCGATTCGCGCCGTATGATCGTATCGGCATGGAATGTGGCCGATGTTAATCAAATGGCATTGCCGCCTTGTCATAGTCTTTTTCAGTTTTATGTTTTGGATGGGAAACTGTCGTGTCAACTATACCAGCGCAGTGCCGATATATTTTTGGGGGTGCCTTTCAATATTGCTTCCTACGCCCTGCTTACGATGATGATGGCGCAGGTGTGCGGTTTACAATACGGCGATTTTATCCACACCTTTGGCGATGCCCATATTTACAACAATCATTTGGAGCAGGCCAATCTGCAGCTAAGTCGTGATCCCCGGCCGCTGCCAACCATGAAAATAAATCCGGATGTGAAGGATATTTTCAACTTTAAGTATGAGGACTTCACGTTGGAGAATTATGATCCTCATCCGCACATTAAAGGAATTGTTGCAGTTTAATATATTTAGTAAATTTGTGTTATGACTGCAATAGAATTAAAATCAGAGATACATAAAGCAATTGATAATGTGCCTGAGAATGTATTGCCTGAAATTTTAGAATATCTCAACTCCAAACAGCATCAATCGCCCGACAGGGAAAAACTTTATGAGTTTATTGATAAAGTTTTCAAAGAAGATGACGGGCTTTTAAGGCGGCTTGCTCAATGATTATTGATTTAGAAATGGCGTTACATATTCACGAAAAATCTATTGCTGAATATGGTGGTAGTCGTGGATTAAGAGATGAGGGGGCTTTACTTGCAGCTCTCGCAAGACCCTTTGCAACTTTCGACCAACGGGATCTATACCCAACTCATATCGAAAAAGCGGCCTCTATTTTTGAAAGCATAATTATAAATCATCCATTTATGGATGGGAATAAGCGTACTGCATACGTTTTCTTAAGAGCAACACTATTTTTTTACGGATTTGATGTTATGGCCTTCGAGAATGAAAAATATAAAATGACTATCGATGCAAGTAGTGGAAAAATCCGTTTCGACGAAATAAAACAATGGATCGAAGATCGATTAATAAAAATTAACCCATGATAGTATCAGCAATAGTAGCCATAGCCGAAAATAACGCCATAGGAAAATCGAACCAACTGCTTTGGCATATGCCGAATGATCTGAAACATTTTAAAGATATAACTTCGGGTCGTACCATTATCATGGGGCGTAAGACGTTTGATTCGGTTGGGAAGCCACTGCCTAAACGTAGAAATATTGTGGTTACTCAGCAGAATATTACCATCCCGGGTTGCGAGGTGGTAAAATCAATAGAAGATGCTTTGGTGTTATGTGAAGGCGAAGATGAGGTATTTATAGCCGGTGGCGCCCAAATTTACAAGCTGGCTATGCCCCTTACCGATCGTATTTATCTCACCATTATTCATAAAGTTTTTGATGCTGATACTTTTTTCCCTTCGATTGATAAGAACGACTGGAAAGAAGTAAAGCGTGAAGATTTTGATGCCGACGAAAAAAACGCTTACCCGTACTCATTCATCACCCTGGAACGCGCCTAACATTTCTGGCGATTACTTTGTTTTTAATTTTAATTTTCTGCTTGCGAAATTTTATTAGATTTGCCGTCTATTTTAAAAAACGCTTATAAACTAATTAATTACATATATATAAGATGCAAGGTAAAGGGGTTGTTAAATTTTTCGCCATATTATTGGCAGTAGTGTGTTTGTACCAGCTTTCATTTACGTGGGTTACCCATAATGTTAAAGAAAAGGCCAAGGAGTATGCCAAAGGTGATCAATTAAAAGAAACGTTGTATCTCGACTCTATGTCGGCCATACCGGTATATCCGGTATTAGGACATACTTATGCTTATTGTGCAAATAATGCGTTGGCCCTGGGCCTTGACTTAGAAGGCGGCATGAGTGTTACCATGCAAGTATCGTTGACCGAACTGGTACAGCAGTTATCTAACAAAAATCCTGACCCGGTGTTTAACCAGGCCATTGCAAATGCTGAAAAAGATACAAAAAACAGCCAAAAGGATTTCATTACCTTGTTTGTTGAAGAATATGAAAAGCTAAATCCAAACGGCAAATTGGCTGCTATCTTCTCGACGAAAGACAACCAGGAACATGTTAAATTCAATTCGTCGAATGCTGAAGTTGAAACATGGTTAAAAGACCAGGCACTAACCGCGGTAAAACAAACCTACACGGTGTTAAACACCCGTATTGACCAATTCGGGGTAACATCGCCAAACATCCAGCTGCAATCGGGCACTAACCGTATTTTGATAGAGTTACCGGGTGTGAAGGATGAAGAACGCGTTCGTAAGTTATTATCGGGTACGGCTAAATTAGAGTTTTACAAAACTTTCCAGAACGGCGATGCGCAGGGCCGCCCGGGTGAAGGTTTTGGCGTTTTGGAAAGCATTAACAAAATTATTGCTTCGACCAAAGCAACCGCTACTACCGATACTACCAAGAAAAGTGGCAATACTGTAGCTGCATTACTTGGCAAGAAGGATACTGTTGCTAAGGGTAAGGTTACTGCTTCAGTTAAAAAAGATACCGCTGCATCGCCAAAAGGCGGCCAGTCGCTGTTGAGCAAGGTTCAGAAAACTGCCGGTAAAGACACATCGTCAGCACTTGGTAAAGACAAATTCGCTCAGCAAAATCCGCTGTTCTCGATATTACAGCCTAATATTTACCAGGATCAGAGTGGCCAACAAAGAGTTGCTCCGGGACCTGTAGTTGGTTTTGCCGACATGAAAGATACTGCAAAGGTGAACTCATATTTACATAACCCTGCAGTTCAATCGGCTATCCCCCATAATATGAAATTTTTATGGGGAGTTAAGCCAAGCGAACTGATAAAAAAAGGAAAGTTTTTTGAATTATATGCTATTAAATTAGATGGCGTTGACAACGGACCAGTACTGGCAGGTGATGTAATTACCGATGCCCGCCCTGAAACCAACGAAAGAGGCCAGCCTGACGTGGTAATGAATATGAATTCGGCAGGCGCACAGAAATGGGCTACCGTAACCCGCGAAGCGGCTAACGACCCTGCCGGAAGACAAGCTATTGCCATTGTTCTTGATGACAACGTTTACTCTGCCCCTACTGTTGACGGCGAGATACCGGGTGGTACTTCATCTATATCAGGTAGCTTTACCATTGATGACACACATGATTTGGCCAACGTATTGAAAGCCGGCCGTTTACCAGCACGTGCAGTAATTGTTGACGAAAGCGTAGTGGGCCCTTCATTAGGCCAGGCTTCAATTAATGCGGGGTTACTATCTGAATTGATAGGGTTGTTGGTGGTACTGGTATTTATGGTAGCCTATTATAACCGTGCTGGCACTATAGCAGTGGTAGCCGTAATTATTAATATGTTCTTCCTTATTGGGGCACTTGCAGGCATAGGTGCGGTATTAACCGTTCCGGGTGTAGCAGGTATCGTGTTAACACTGGGTATGGCAGTTGATGCAAACGTACTGATATATGAACGTGTACGAGAGGAAATGAACCTTGGCAAATCGCTGCGTATAGCGATAAACGATGGTTTCAAACACGCTTTATCATCTATATTGGATGCGAATATCAGCACATTCCTTACAGGTTTAATATTATTACTCTTTGGTTCGGGTCCTATAAAAGGTTTTGCTGTTACTTTAATGATTGGTATCGTAACATCATTGATCTGTTCTTTATTAATTTCAAGGCTGATATTTGAGTGGATGATAGAAAAAGGCTGGGATGTTAAATTCTCGAACCCATGGAGTTCGCACACTTTCAAAAATGCCAATTACGCGTTTGTTAAAAACCGTTTTAAATTCTATATATTCTCAGGTATATTTATCCTTGCAGGTATAGTTTCAATGGCAACCCGCGGTTTTAATTATGGTGTTGATTTTGAAGGTGGACGTACCTATGTAGTAGACTTCCCTAACAAAAGCGTAAATGATATTGATATTCACAATGCCCTTGATAAAAATTTAGGGCACGCAGTACCCGAGGTTAAAACTTATGGTAACAACTACAGCATTACTACCAATTACCTGATTGATGATACTTCGCAAAATGCCGAAGACAAAGTACAAGGGCTGTTAATCAATTTATTGAATAAAGGAGATAAAACCCACGTTGAAAAATCAAATATTCTGAGCCATCACAAAGTAAGTGCTACTATTGCCGATGAGTTGAAAACATCCGCTGCCTGGACCGTGATATTCGCCATTTTTGTAATATCTGGCTATATATTAATCAGGTTTCGCAAATGGCAATTTAGTTTGGGTGCGATGGTGGCAACCGCGCATGATGCCCTGATGGTATTATCATTCTTTACCTTATTTAAAGATGTATTGCCATTCTCGCTTGACATTGACCAGGCGTTTATAGCGGCTATATTAACAGTTATCGGTTATTCAATTAACGATACCGTGGTTGTGTTTGACAGGATACGTGAGTTCCTTAGCTTGCACCATGCTAAAACTGATGATCCGAAAGAGGTTATTAACCATGCCATCAACAATACATTAAGCCGTACTATTATTACCGCTTTAACCGTATTATTTGTGTTGATCGTATTGTTCGTATTTGGTGGCGATGCTATTAAAGGCTTCTCGTTCGCGTTGCTGGTTGGGGTATGTTTTGGTACCTACTCGTCAATCTGTATCGCTACACCGGTAATCGTCGACTTTGGAAAGAAAGATTTGAAATAATTACATAAGTATTATATTTTTCGAAAGGCTCCAAAGAACATTTGGAGCCTTTTTTGTTTTGTACTATACACCAACTTATTGAAGATGCTATGCAGACCAGCGCAAAATCAAAATTCCCATTAGTTGTAATAGTTGGCGGCGGCTTTGCCGGTCTTGAGGTTGCCCGCAGGCTTGAAGACAAACCTGTAGAGGTATTAATGCTTGATAAGCATAATTACCACACCTTTCAGCCCCTATTGTACCAGGTGGCGCTCGGAAGCCTTGAATCGGAGTCGATAGCGTTTTCATTGCGCAAGAATTTTGGCGGACAAAGCAATTTCCGTTTCAGGATAGCCGAATTAAAGAAGATAAACACTGAAAATAATACCATTGATACAACGATAGGCGAAATAGCCTACGATTACCTGGTTATAGCCACCGGTTCAACCACCAATTTTTTCGGGAATAAGGATATTGAGCACCATGCGATGCCCATGAAATCAATTCCCGAAGCGCTTAACCTGCGTTACCTGATATTCCAGCATTTTGAAGAAGCAGTATTACAAAAGACCAAGGAAGACCGCGAACCATATCTCACTTTTGTATTAGTTGGTGCCGGCCCTACCGGCGTTGAACTGGCAGGTGCCATTGCCGAATTTCGCAATTTTGTGATGGAAAAAGATTACCCTGAGCTGCAAAAAGACCATGTAAAAATTTACCTGGCTGATTTCCAAGCAAGGGTATTAAGTACCATGTCCGAACAGGCATCAAAAGCATCGCAGGATTATTTAACCAAACTTGGTGTTGAGTTGTTATTGAACGCAAAGGTAGACACCTATAACGGCGATGTTATACATTTTGAGGGCGGCAAAAGCATTAAAACCAAAAATGTAATATGGTCGGCAGGAGTTACGGGCGAAGTTCCTCACGGGATTAAAAAAGACCTTATTGAGCGCGGCAATCGTATCCGTACAGATAATATTTGCCGGGTTGTGGGCTATGACAACATATTTGCCATAGGCGATGTAGCCGCTATGATAACCGATGAAACGCCAAAGGGACACCCTGGCGTAGCGCAGGTTGCTATACAAATGGGTGATAATGTGGGCAAGAATATCATCCACATTGTAAATGGCGAACCAACAGAACCTTTTAAATATAACGACAAAGGTTCATTAGCTACCATAGGCCGCAACAAAGCCGTGGCCGATTTAGGTAAGATAAAGTTCCAGGGATTTTTCGCATGGCTGATATGGATATTCGTACATTTATTCTCACTTTTGGGTACCCGCAACAAGTTTATCGTATTCCTTAACTGGACGGCAAACTATTTAAGCTATAACGGCGGCAGCAGGCTCATCATCCGGCGTTTTAAGCGTGGCGATGTAAAACAAAATGCCGAAGAAGTAACCAAAGGCGAATAAACCCATCATGAGCAGCCAACCCATAAAACTAACTGAATGCCCCCGCGATGCTATGCAGGGCATACATGATTTTATCCCTACTGAACTAAAAGCCGCTTATATAAACCTGCTTTTACAGGTTGGATTTGATACCATAGATTTCGGCAGTTTTGTATCGCCCAAAGCCATTCCGCAGATGCAGGATACGGCAGCGGTGCTAAAAAAACTCGACCTAAGTATTAGTAACACCCAGTCAAAACTACTGGCTATAATAGCCAACTATCGCGGAGCAGAAGATGCCGCGCAGTACGATGAAATAAGCTACCTCGGCTATCCTTTTTCTATTTCCGAAACATTCCAACTTCGCAACGCTAACAGCACTATACAACACGCCTTTGATACCGTAAAACAAATACGGGAACTATGCAGCCAGGCTGACAAAGAATTATTGGTGTATTTATCTATGGGCTTTGGCAATCCTTATGGCGATGAATGGAATGTGGAGATAGTACAGGATTGGTCGCAGCAACTAATTGCGGAAGGCATTAAGATCATCGCCTTATCTGATACTGTAGGCGTAGCAACACCGGAACAGATAACCGACATATACCCTGCCCTATGCAGCGCTTTCCCTGCAACAGAATTCGGCATACATCTTCACGCAACACCTGCCGGATGGAAAAACAAGATCGATGCGGCTTACAAAAGTGGTTGCAGGCGTTTCGATTCAGCCATTAAAGGCTACGGTGGCTGCCCGATGGCCGCAGACGAGCTCACGGGCAACATCGCTACAGAAAACCTGGTAGCTTACATTGAACAACAAAACGAGCCTACAGGGCTTAATATGGATAAATTCAGGGAAGCGATGGAATATTCGGGGAAGGTGTTTATATAAGAAGTATAAATAAGTTAAGCGTACATCAATTTCCCTTTTGGCAAAGGTATATCTCTGCCTAATTCTTTAGCTGTTTGAATCCACTGTTCTATAACAGTTTCAATATTAACTAACGCTTCTTTATAATTGCTGCCATCAGCCATGCAACCTGCAAGTTCTGGCACTTCCGCAATTACAGCTCCGTCGTCTTTGCTCCAATAAAGGATAATTTCATATTTATTTTCCATCATCAATAAATTTGTATTTCAAAATAATTAATCTAACCTGTTTAACCTGGTAAGGCTTTGCTTTACCGCCTTTTGGCTGAATATTTATTATTTCTTCAATTCCTTCTTTATAAAATATTCTATGACTACCGCCAGTTGTTCTTTCAATAAAATTGAAATGAAAAAGAATATTTCTTAAATCGTCAAAACTAAAATTACTATCAGCACTACCGGATAGTAACTTCATTAGCAGTTTCTCAAATTTACTCATTTTTTCACCATCTTATAATGCCTTATCCCTGCCTCTTCAAATTCTGGCCCAACTTTTTCAAAGCCAAATTTTAAATATAGCGGTACAGCTTGTATTTGTGCATGCAGGTAAACATATTCAGCGTCCTTAGGTAAGTCATCCAAAACAGCTTTTACCATAGCCTGCCCTACACCAAAACCCCTGAATTTACTTAGTACGGCAAACCTTTCCAGTTTGTAACCTTTATCAGTTTTGCGCCAGCGGCAGGCCCCGGCGGGTTCGCCATCGAAAGTGGCTAAAAAATGATTGGATTCTTCTTCAAATTCCCATTCCAGTTCGGGAGGGCAATTCTGTTCGCCCACAAACACTTCGCGCCTTATGGCAAATACCTTTTCTAAACTCTCTGGGTTAGTTACTCTGTTTACTTGTACTTCTCTTGTTGCGGGCATTTATATAATGTGGCTTTGTTTTATATGATGTAACCTTCTCTTTATGATTTTCCTTAGCTGCATCAATTGAATGGGTACAGGTAATATCATCTTCATCTTCAGCCAGGTCTGACAATTCTACATAAAATTTATGTAATTGATCAAGCTCTGTTTCGGTCAGGTCTTCCAAATTAACCATGCGGTTACTTGCGCCCTGGTGCGAAGCTAATATCTCATTCAGCTTCAAATGTATGGCTTTTGAATCTTTGTTTTGTGATTTCTGTATCAAAAAAACCATCAGGAAGGTGACTATTGTAGTACCGGTATTGATAATGAGTTGCCAGGTGGTAGAGTAGTTGAATACAGGGCCGGTTACTCCCCATATAATAATTAAAGCTGCCGCTACTATAAATGCAGCAGAACTACCGGTAGCTGTAGTTGCCCAGTTAGCAAATTTTTCAAACAGGTTTTTATTTTTACCGAATTTCATATGCTTTTGTGTGAATAAATATCAAAAGCATAACTCAAAAAAAGCGCCAATGTTTATCACACCGGCGCTTTTTATAAATTATCAGCAGGGGTTATTGCTATAATTTAGCAGTAACATCAATGCAATTCAAATCGGCAAAAGCCTGGGTTAACCTTTTTACAAATTGCTCTTCGCCTTTGCGTAACCATACGCGTGGATCGTAGAATTTTTTGTTAGGCACGTCGTCGCCTTTAGGGTTACCTATCTGGCTTTGCAGGTAGCCTTCATTTGCCTGGTAGTAATCTTTTATACCTTCCCAAAATGCCCATTGCATGTCGGTATCGATATTCATTTTAATAGCACCGTATGAAATTGCTTCGCGAATTTCTTCTTGCGTTGAACCTGAACCACCGTGGAATACAAAGTTGATTGGTTTTTCGGCAGTAAGATTGTATTTCTTCTTCACATACTCCTGCGAGTTATGCAGAATAACAGGCTGTAATTTCACATTACCCGGTTTGTAAACACCGTGTACGTTACCAAAAGCAGCAGCTACGGTAAAACGCGGACTAACTTCCAATAAATGCTCGTATGAATAAGCAACATCCTCGGGCTGGGTATATAAACGTGAGCTGTCGACATCAGAGTTATCAACGCCGTCTTCTTCACCGCCGGTTACACCTAATTCTATTTCGAGAGTCATACCCATTTTAGCCATTCGGGCTAGGTATTTGGCCGATATTTCAATATTTTCTTCAATAGGCTCTTCAGAAAGATCGAGCATGTGCGATGAGAAAAGCGGTTTGCCGGTTTCGGCAAAAAACTTTTCTCCGTGGTCTAAAACGCCGTCGATCCATGGCAATAATTTCTTAGCACAATGGTCGGTATGCAAAATAACAGCAACACCATAATGCTCGGCTAATAAATGCACGTGCTTTGCAGCCGATACAGCGCCTAAAATACAAGCCTGTAAAGCCGAGTTATCTAATGATTTTCCCGCATAAAACTGCGCGCCACCATGTGACAATTGTATAATAACCGGCGATTTAACCGCTGCGGCTGTTTCTAAAACAGCATTAACGGTATTGGTACCTGTAACATTTACCGCAGGTAATGCAAACTGGTGCTTTTTAGCAGCCTCAAATAGCTCCTGCACCTGGTCTCCGTGCAATACGCCTTTATAATTTTTTAAGTCCATTTAATTT
>CAIWRU010000171.1 GCA_903915155.1 uncultured Mucilaginibacter sp. | reverse complement strand
GTAAACCATACCTACAATGCGCAGCAGATAGAATGGTTCAAAGCAGGTGGCGCGTTGAATATTATCAGGAGGCAAATGGCTTCTTAAGGTTAAAGCTGAAAGGTAAAAGCTTAGAGCTTCTCTAAATTAGAGAGGCTTTTTTGTTGGCTTGAATTTCCAAATAAAAGTTGGATATTTGCCAACTTTTATTTATATTTGTATTGTTATGGGAAAGTCCCATAATGTTCGTGGATTCGATCAACCAAATAATAAGACCAAACAGGAGTTAGAATGGCAAATCAAAAACACCAGAGAGATGCAAATCATCTATCAAAAGAAATTACAGGATTTCGCAAAGAAACATGCAGATGCAGTTAATAGTATCAGCACTTGGAGAAAAGTAGTTCAGGATGCTGATTGGAAAAAAGGAACAGATATTTTAGCTGATTTTCCAAAAGCAAAACTTATCCCCGCCAAAAGAGCACGCTTCAAAATCGTAGGCAATAAATATAGACTAATTATAGAAGTTGATTATGCCGACGGAATCGTCAAGATAAGGTTCATAGGAACCCATTCTGAATATGACGAGATTGATGCAAGTTCTGTATAGAGCGAGTGATCAAAACTTAAAGATATGAACGAAAAACCACAATGGTTTTTAATTGAAACCGAACAAGAGTATAATCAAGCTATTGCCAGGTATGAACAAATTGAAGATGTAACAACAGGAGAAGAGCATAAAGAAAAGCTCCTGTTGGTGCATTTGATTGAAAACTATGAAAATAGCCTTTGGGACCTCCCTGAAGTTAACCCGGTTGAAATGATCAAGATTCGCATGGATGATTTTGGTTATAAAGCCTCGGATTTGGCTGAAGTTTATGGGGATAAAGGAACTATAAGTAAAGTGTTGAATTATAAGCAGCCATTATCACTTACCATGATCAGAAAATTTAGCAAGTTTTTACATCTACCACCTTCTGCATTGGTTAAAGAATATGACTTACCTGGCTAATAAAATAATTGAAGCTAAAAAGCCCTTCTCAAAAATTGAGAAGGGCTTTTTTATATCGTTGAAAATAGGGGTAATATTATTTAGCGGTTTGGGTATCGTTAGATTGATTATTGTAAACCGGGGCCGATGCGAATGATTGAGTAAAATTTTCGACTATCGATTTGCTTTCTTTCATGGTTTCAATATCCTTAACCAGGTCGTTGCAGGTAAAAACGGCAATACCATAATCAGTCTTTGCTTCGTATTTTAATGAAAGGTTTAGTGCGCTGGTGTTCCAGTTATAAATAGCGGCATATTCTTTCGGTAATTCATTGAACTGGCCATAATCTTTCAAAAAGTCGCGCAGGGCTTTATATGAATCGGTCATTTTAAAAATAAGGTATATGTTAACTATCTTATTTTTAAAAGTGCGTATAGCCACTTGTTGCAAATTAAAATCCGAATCTACCTTTAAAAATTCTTCGTCCTGGTAAACATAGCTTACGCAGCTATCGGCATCAAGGCTACTGTTTCCATCCATAAAGGCTAATTTGTAAGGTTGTATCTCGCTGATATCCTCGCCCAACTTTATGTCTTTAAAACCGTTGCATGCTTTTAAAAATTCTATAGACCCGGTTTTGGTTTTTGAAAAGCCAAACAGGGGTACAAATACTATAGCTATAATAAGGGCTATCCTTTTGTAATTGCTGAATTGATGTTTGCTGATCGTTTGCATAGTGTTGTAAAATTTAGCGGGATAGATGATCATACCCTGTTTATTAGCAGACAAGTATGATGCTACAATTTTAGCACGTTGCAAAACGACGGCAATTGTTGGAAAATAGTTCTGTTTTTAACTAAAACATTAAAAAATATAATACCAGGGTTAATAATCTCACAGGGCAATATGTGGAAGGGGTTTTAACTGTGAGGAATAAAATTCCCACTTTTCCAACGGGATTTTCTTTTTTATTTAAAAATGAGGTTGTCATTGGAAGAAAATTTTTGCGTAAGGGGTGGGTATTTGGCCGTTTAGACCAATGGTAGTATAAATTAAAAAGTATTTTAGTAGTTAAATGGCTTACTGTAAGGGAAATACTATTGACTACTCAATTTAATCGGAATTATTATTATTACTTTTATGCTATTAATATCCATGTGAAAAAGCGCGTTTACATTATTCTCATCTTTTGTGCGTTCCTGTCAGCCTGTAGTTTGCCGCCCACTTACATGGGCGATAAATTACCACCGACCAATAAGGTTGATATTTATTATTCAGCCAGTGAGGTAAAGCGGGTTTATAAGGTTATGGGGCGTTTAGTGAGCCATAAGTATATTAAGTCGGCTATTGAACATAACATGGCTGCTTTTGCTAAAAAAGAAGGTGGGGACGCGGTGATCATTATGCCTGAAGCCAATAATCGCATTGAAGCTGAGGTGATAAAGTATAAGTAATACGCACGCCTAAATGTTATTTGCCAATGACATTATATATTCCTGTTTAGCCGATATTTGAAGGGTTATTGTATTTTTGCGGTAATAGAATAGTACAGCAATGAGGTTTTCGCTTTTAAAAAGCCAGGGTTCTGGTAATGATTTTTTCCTGATAGATATAAGAGGATATAATGGCGCTATCACGCACGCCATGAAAAAGCAGCTTGCCTTATTTTTGTGCGACAGGAATTCTGATTTTGGCGCCGATGGTATTTTATATGTGGATAACAGCGATGCCGATGGCAAGATGGTAATATTTAATGCCGATGGTTCGGAAGCCGAAATGTGCGGTAACGGCATAAGGATAGTTGCACGCTATGTTGCCGAGCAATTGGAAAAACCTGATGTTGTTATTGAAAATACCACAGGCATAAAATACCCGCTTAATTTTGTGGGCGATTTTTATGAGGACATAACAGCGTACGAACTCACTTTTCCCAAAGCTGATTTCACTCCCGCCGCAGTGCCTATAAATATACAGGGCCCTAAACTAATCAACGAGCTGATACCTGAACTATCAACCGAAATAAAATTTACAGCCCTCGCGTTGCCAAACCCCCATATAGCCGGTTTTGTCGACGAAATTAACGAAGATAAATTAAAAGCTATCGGCGAAAAAGCCAATAACCTGCATAAGGTATTGCCTAACGGCGTTAATGTAAACCTGGGGAAAATAATTAGCGATACCAGTATATATGTAGCAACCTATGAACGCGGGGTTGGTATTACCTATTCGTGCGGTACCGGTATGTTTGCCACAACGGTATCGGCGGTAATAAATGGGTTGGTAAAAAAGGGTGAATGGATAACCTTGTTCAACAAAGGCGGTTACACCAAATGCCTGGTCAATGACGACTTTAGCGGTAGGATGATAGGCAACGCATCATACATTTACGAAGCAGATATTGATTTCGATTTTGAAAATAATAAGCTCTCCAGTGCTGTAAGCGGCAAAAAATATGTGGAGGAGATCAATGCATACAGTAATTTGTTATTGCATGTAAATGAATTAAAATAAATT
>CAIWRU010000170.1 GCA_903915155.1 uncultured Mucilaginibacter sp. | reverse complement strand
TTTATTATTAAAAATATGATATTTGGACTTCACAAACTATGTGGGCCCTTATATCAGGGCCTCATCAACCTGTTCTAAATGGAAAAAACATCTCCTGCTGCTAAAATTCTTTCAATTGATATTGGAGGCTCGCATATTAAAGCCACTATTCTTAACAGGCAGGGTGAGCTGCAAATGGATTATGAAAAGGTAGCAACACCAATGCCATCCACCCCCGAAAATTTGATAGAGGCTACCAAACAGCTGGTGAAAGAGTTTCCTGCATACGAGTATATATCGGCAGGATTTCCGGGTTATGTAAAAAATGGCGTTATAAAAACAGCACCCAACCTGGGCAATGATGCCTGGAAGGATTTTGATTTGGCCGCAAACCTTGCTAAGGCCCTTGGCGCACCGGCAAAAGTAGTGAACGATGCCGATATGCACGGCCTCGGCGTTGTTGACGGAAAAGGCTTTGAAATGGTAATTACACTTGGTACCGGTTTTGGTACCGCCTTTTTGCTCGATGGCCATTTATTGCCGCATTTGGAAATATCGCACCTGCCTATAAAAAAAGGCGATTATGACGATTACATAGGCGAACGCGCGCTTGAAAGTGAAGGCAAAGAAAAGTGGAATAAACGTATGGAGAAGGTTTTTGAAATATTAAAAACTGTATTTAATTATGATACTTTATATATAGGAGGGGGCAATGGTAAAAAAATTACCTTTAAGCTTGACGATAATATGAAGCTGGTAACTAACGAGGATGGGATAAAAGGCGGCGCCCGCCTATGGACGATGGATGAGTTACCCGAAACAACGGTGCCAACAGCTAAATCAAAAAAATAATCCAGATCATATACAATATACAACACTATAAAAATGGATACGACAACAGAAAGCATAGAACAATTAGGTATTGATACCGTGCGCATATTATCGGCAGATGCCGTTCAGAAAGCAAATTCAGGCCACCCGGGTACCGCAATGGCCCTTGCGCCAATGGGCCACGTGCTTTGGACCCAGTTTTTAAACTACAACCCTAAAAATCCGCATTGGGCAAACCGCGACAGGTTCATACTTTCATGCGGCCACGCGTGTATTTTACAATACAGCTTTTTATACCTAACCGGTTATGATCTGACTTTGGATGATATTAAAGATTTTCGCCAGCTGAACAGCAAAACCGCCGGTCACCCTGAGTATGGTCTTTGCCCGGGTGTTGATGTAACAACAGGCCCACTTGGCCAGGGTTTTGCCAATGGGGTGGGTTTTGCCATAGCGCAAAAACATTTGGCAGCACGTTATAACAAACCCGGTTTCAACCTTTTCGATTACCATGTATATGCAATAGTAAGCGATGGCGATATGATGGAAGGTGTAACTTCCGAAGCCGCTTCGTTAGCCGGTCATTTGGAGTTGGGTAACATTATCTATTTATACGATAATAACCACATCTCTATAGAAGGCGCTACTGATATTACTTTTAATGAAGATGTAAGCGCGCGTTTCAGGGCTTACGGCTGGCATGTTCAGGACCTGCCCGATGTTAACGACATACACGCATTAGCTTTAGCCATAACCAATGCCCAAGCCGAAAATCAAAAACCATCGTTAATAAATGTACGTTCGTTAATTGCTTATGGTAGCCCTAACAAATCAGGTACTGCGGGTTCACACGGTTCGCCGCTTGGTGCCGATGAAGTGAAACTGGTTAAAGAGTTTTTTGGCTTCGACCCTGATAAATCATTCAACGTGCCTGCCGAAGTATTGGAATACTACCATGCTGCGGGTGCAAAAGGTGTTGGTAAAGAGGAGAAATGGAACAAGTTATTTGCAGATTACAAAGCGCAATATCCTGAACTGGCTGAAGAATATGAACTGGCTGTTGCCGGTAAATTGCCAAAAGGTTGGGCCGATAACCTGCCTGTATTTAAAGCCTCAGACCCTAAGGTAGCTACCCGCGTAGCATCGGGCAAGGCATTAAACGCTTTAGCCGAAAAGATTCCTTACTTAATAGGTGGCGCAGCCGATTTGGCCCCATCAACAGAAACCAACTTAAAGAGTTTTGATTCGTTCACGTCTGAAAACCGTGGCGGCCGCAACTTCCACTTCGGTATCCGCGAGCATGCAATGGGTTCGGCAATGGTTGGTATGTCATTAACCGCAGGCGTTATTCCTTTCGGCGCAACGTTCCTCATGTTCTCTGAATATATGCGCCCACCGATCCGTTTGGCATCCATCATGAAAATAAGCCCGATCTTCGTTTACACACACGATAGTATTGGTTTAGGCGAAGATGGTACTACTCACCAGCCGGTTGAGCAATTAGCAGCATTGCGCGTTATCCCGCGTATTACCGTTATACGCCCTGCCGATGCTAATGAAACCGTACAGGCATGGAAAACAGCCGTTGAACATAAAGACGGCCCGGTTGTATTGGTATTCACCCGCCAGGGATTACCGATCATAGACCAGGATAAATACGGTAAAGCAACCAACCTTGAAAAAGGCGCTTATGTATTATCTGAAGCCAGTAAAAACCCTGATTTGATATTGATGGCTACCGGCTCGGAAGTATCGTTAATTATGGAAGCACAGGCTAAACTGGAAGCGGAAGGCATTTCAACCCGCGTGGTAAGTATGCCAAGCTGGGAATTGTTCGAAAAACAAAGCGCGGCTTATAAGGAATCTGTATTCCCTAAAGCTTACCGTAAACGTTTAGCTGTTGAAATGGCATCGCCAATGGGCTGGCACAAATACACCACCGACGAAGGCGATATGCTTGGCATGGAAACTTTTGGTGAATCGGCCCCGGCAGATGATCTGTACAAACATTTCGGCTTTACAGTTGATAACGTAGTTAAAAGAGCAAAAGCACTTTTATAGTATTTAGCAACTAGTATCAAGACGAAATTAATATAAAAAGCTTAGGACTTACGAAGTTTTTAAAACTTCGTAAGTCTGTTAATCAGATGAAGACAAGGCATTTTTCAATTATCAGCATGGTTATAGTATTTATAACTATGATCTCGGATGTAAAAGCACAACCTTTAGCTGGTGATAAAGAGAGCGCCCGTATTTTTGTTCAAAAGTTTTATGATTGGTATGGTACCCTGGGTGCTTTATCTGACAAACCTGTAAAAGGTGCAGACCCTATGACAATTTGCCTAAATCATAAACCAGCATATTTTGAAGACAAGTTACGTAATGGAATAATTGAGGATGAGAAAGCTCAGGCAAAAGATCCGGGTGAAATTGTAGGATTAGATTTTGATCCGATAGCAAATGCACAGGATACCAGAACTGGATTCCAAACAGGGAATATACGACAGCAGAGCGATAATTTCTTTGTAGACGTTCACGATATAAAGCGAGGCCAGTCACAAAAAGCTGTTTTAGCCGCCCCACTTGTTTTAACAGCGGAAGTAGCTAAAATAAATGGACAATGGATGTTTTTAAATTTTATATATCCAAAGTCAGACGGCGGTGGCAACCTGCTAAGTATATTGAAAGGTTTAGCGGATGACCGTACCAAATGGGCTGCTGAAGACAACAAAAAGAAACATAATAAATAGAAACGACCAATTGTATAATGAATTGGAGCAGCGACATACTTACAAACCTTGCATGGTCGAGCGAGATCATCAACATTGAAGAAAAACAAAAGGTTGCCGATGTAATTGCAGCGAAGGTAAAGGATGGCGATGTATTGGGTGTCGGTTCGGGCTCAACGGTTTATGTGGCGTTACTGGCTATCGCGAAAAGAATAAAGGAAGAAAAGCTGAATGTAAAAGCGATACCGACATCTATAGAAATATCGATGTTTTGCGCGAAGCTGGGCATACCGTTAACTACGTTGTACGAAAACAAGCCCGACTGGCTGTTTGATGGTGCCGATGAGGTGGACCCTAATAAAAGCTTAATAAAAGGCAGAGGCGGAGCGATGTTTAAAGAGAAATTGCTTATCAGCTCAAGCCCGGTTAATTATATTATTGTTGATGATAGCAAGCTGGTACAAAAACTGGGGACAAACTTCCCGGTACCTATCGAGGTTTTTCCCCCGGCGTCGTTGCATGTGGAAGAAGGCTTAAGAAAGATTGGCGCCACAAGCTTGCTGCTAAGGCCGGCGAAAGGTAAGGACGGCCCCGTAGTCACCGAAAATGGCAACTTGATATTTGATGCACATTTTGATGATATTGACGATGCCATGGAGGTGAAGATAAAATCAATAACCGGTGTAATTGAAAGTGGGCTGTTTATAAACTATAACGTTGAAATATTAAAAGCATAATAATTACCATGATATGATACGGTAGCTTTAATACCGCCGTAGCTTTGCACAACATTTCTAACCAAAAAACGAATAAATAAATATTAAAATAATGGCAACTAATAAAGTAAAACAAATACACAGCTTTGGCCAAAGCATCTGGCTTGATTTTATTGACCGTGAGATTATCAAATCGGGTAAGCTGCAAAAGCTTATCAACGAAGAAGGTATCAGGGGTGTAACCTCGAACCCGGCAATTTTTGAAAAAGCGATCACCAGCGGAACCGACTATGATGCTGATATTAAAGAATTGGCAAAAACCACTTCTGATAATGAAGAGCTTTTCTTTAAAGTAGCGGTAAAAGACATCCAGAATGCTACCGCGTTATTTGAAAGCATTTATGACGAATCAAAAGCTGAAGATGGTTATGTTAGTTTGGAAGTATCGCCGTTTTTGGCATTAAAAACTGCCGAAACCGCTGCCCAGGCTGAAAAACTTTGGAAAGCAGTTGGTCGCAAAAACGTAATGATCAAAATTCCGGGTACTCAACCGGGTTTACAGGCTATCCGCGAAAGCATTGGCAAAGGCATTAACATTAACGTTACTTTGTTATTCGGTTTGCCACGTTATGAAGAAGTTGCTTTAGCATACATTGCCGGTTTGGAAGACCACCTGGCAGCAGGCCATAAAATAGCGCATATATCATCAGTAGCCAGCTTCTTCTTAAGCCGTATTGATGTTTTGGTTGATCCATTACTTGATGAAAAAGGCCTTGGCGATCTAAAAGGTGAAGTTGCCATCGCGTCAGCAAAAAAAGCATACGAAATTTACAAAAGGGTATTCAGCGGCCCACGCTGGGAAAAACTGGCAGCCGAAGGCGCACAAAAACAACGCCTGCTTTGGGCAAGTACCAGCAGCAAAAACCCTGCATTTAAAGATACCAAATACGTTGAGGCCCTTATAGGCCCTGAAACTGTTGATACAGTTCCATTGGAAACCATCGAAGCATTCGCCGACCACGGTATTGCTGAAGATACTTTAGAACAAGGCCTGGATAAAGCAACCGAAACTTTAGACAGGTTGAAAGCAGCCGGTATCGATATTGATAAAATAACCCAGCAACTGGAAGATGAGGGCATTGATAAATTCAATAAGCCGTTCGAAAAATTGCTGCAGGCTATTGAAGATCAGAAAACCAAATAAACATTCCGTTGGAAACATTAGCTGTAAAATTCCTTTTTTTTGATATTGGGGGCATTTTGCTTACCAATGGTTGGGGGCACGAATCGCGCGAGGAAGCTGCACGTAAATTCGGGCTGGACTATGCCGAAGTAAAAGAGCTGCATACCTTTATTTTTAATGTGTATGAAGCAGCCGGTGTCGACCTGGATGAATATCTCGATACCGTAGTATTCAACCATCCCCGCGATTTTACCCGCGAAGACTTTAAAAACTTCATGTTCGAGCAGTCGAAAGAGTTGCCCGATACACTTGCATGGTTAAAGGAATGGCGAAAGAATTGCGGCTTCAGGATAATAGCCATCAACAACGAAGGCAAGGAACTGAATGATTACCGCATCAAAAAGTTTAAACTGCACGATGTATTCGATGCTTTTGTTTCTTCATGCGAGGTAGGGATCCGCAAACCCGATCCGGCGATATTTAAACTGGCCATGGGTATTGCAATGGCACAGCCGCAGGAATGTGTTTATTTCGACGACCGTAAAATGTTTGCCCTTGCCGCTCAAAAATTAGGCATGCGGGCATATCAGCATACCAGCTTTGCAAACACAAAAAAAATACTGGAAGATTTAAAAAAAGATCCATCATAAGCTACCAAAAAGCAAACAAAGGCTTATGATAGCTTCATTGCTTTTGAAAAAAAATTACTTTAATGAAAAACTCAAAAACACCATGAGCGATATAACAGATAAATACGATTTTGGCATGATAGGCCTTGGAACTATGGGCCGTAACCTGCTGCTTAATATGGGCGACCACGGCGTTAAAGGCGCCGGTTTTGATAAAGACGCTTCAAAAGGCGCTTTGTTGGAACAGGAAAGCACACACCACAACCTTAAAGGCTTTAGCCAGGTTGAACCTTTCATAGCCAGCCTTAAAACCCCGAGGGCCGTAATGATGCTGGTACCTGCCGGTAAAATTGTGGATGAAGTAATTGCTGAACTGCTGCCCCTGATGCAAAAGGGCGATATTATAATTGATGGCGGCAACTCGCATTTTACCGATACCAACCGCCGTGTGGACGAACTGGAAGCAAAAGGCTTTCACTTTTTCGGTATGGGCGTATCGGGTGGTGAAGAAGGTGCGCGCCGCGGCCCGAGCATGATGCCGGGTGGTGATAAAGAAGCCTACAACGTAATGAAACCGATATTGGAATCTATCGCTGCGAAGGTTGATGGCGCCCCATGCGTTACTTACATTGGTCCCGGTGCATCAGGTCACTTTGTGAAAATGGTGCATAACGGTATTGAGTATGGTATAATGCAGCTGATTGCAGAGGCTTATGAGATTATGAAAACCGGCCTTAAGCTGGATAATGAAGCCATCCGCAAGGTATTTGTGAAATGGAACGAAGGCAGGTTGAAATCATTCCTGATCGAGATCACCAAAGATATTTTCGCTTACAAAGCTCCCGGCACCGATCATTTATTGATAGATGATATAAAGGACGAGGCTAAAGCAAAAGGCACCGGTAAATGGACATCACAAGTGGCTATGGACCTACAGGCTCCTATACCTACTATCGATACTGCCGTATCCATGCGCGACCTTTCAAAATATAAAGAAACACGTTTAGAAGCCGCGAAAGTTTATAGCAAAGAAGCACCAACACTGGATGTAAATACCGATGAATTCCTGGAAGCGTTGGAAGAGGCATTTTATTTCAGCATGGTGATCACTTATGCGCAGGGTATGTTCCTGTTGTCAAACGCGTCGAAAGAATATAACTACGATCTGCACTTGGACGAAATAGCCAAAATATGGCGCGGTGGCTGTATCATCCGTTCGGAGTTTTTGAACGATATATACAACGCCTACAAAGGCAATGCAAAACTGTCGCATTTATTGCTTGACTCAAGCGTTGAAAAAGTAGTTACAGCAGCATTGCCGGGCACACGTAAAGTAATATCATCGGCAATTGCCGCGGGTATTGCAGCGCCATCGTTTGCCGCATCGATAAGTTATTTCGATAACTTCCGTACTGGCCGTATGCCATCAAACTTAACACAGGCCCAGCGCGATTATTTCGGTGCCCACACTTACGAATTGATAGGCAAAGAGGGCGTTTTCCACACACAATGGGTTGCGAAAAGCGATCATTAATTAAACAAAAAGAATTTAGCCGATTTAGCACATATAATCATGGAATCAACTAAAAATCAGCCAACCATATTTATCATTTTCGGGGGTACAGGCGACTTGAATGCCCGTAAACTGGCACCCGCCCTGTATAACCTTTATTTGGATAACTGGCTGCCAAAGCAATTTGCCATAATCGGCACAGGTCGTACTAAGCTTTCTGACGATGATTTCAGGAAGATATTGCTCGACGATATTAACCAGTTTTCGCGCAGCGGTAAGGCTGAAAAAGCAAAGTGGGATGATTTCTCGCAAAATATATATTACCAGGTATCGGATATTAACGACCATGAAACCTATAAGGAATTTGGTAAAAGCATCCAGGCCTTCAATACCAAATGGAACGAGAAAGCCAATGTGATCTATTACATGGCCGTATCGCCAAATTTCTTCCCTATCATCGCCACCAATATTTCAAAAGCTAAACTGGCTGTCGACCCGGAAAGAACAAGGATAGTTATTGAAAAACCATTTGGTCACGATTTGGAAACTGCCAAGGAACTTAACCAGTTGCTTGCCGGTATTTTTGATGAAAGGCAGATCTACCGTATTGACCATTATTTGGGCAAGGAAACCGTACAGAATATTATGGCTTTCCGTTTCGCCAACTCGCTGTTCGAGCCTATCTGGAACCGTAATTACATTGAACATGTGCAAATATCGGTAACCGAGCAATTGGGCGTTGAAGAGCGCGGCGATTATTACGATGGTGCAGGCGCTTTACGCGACATGATACAAAATCACTTGTTGCAATTGCTGTGCTTGGTAGCCATGGAAACCCCGGTTAATTTTAGCGCAGATGAGGTACGCAATCGCAAAGTTGATGTATTGCATGCCATGCGCAAATTCTCGCCCGATGATGTAAGATTATCGGCTGTAAGAGGCCAATACGGAACAGGTTGGATGGAAGGCAAAGAAGTTTCGGGTTATCGCGAGGAGCCAAAGGTAAATCCCGACTCAAATACCGAAACATTTGCTGCTGTGAAATTTTTTGTAGATAACTGGCGCTGGCAAGGCATACCTTTTTACCTGCGTACAGGTAAAAGGCTCCATCAATCGGCATCGGTTATCAGCATACAGTTTAAGGATGTGCCACACAAAGTATTCCCTACCGAGGCGGCCGAAAGCTGGCAACAAAACAGGCTCATCATCAGCATACAGCCCGAAATGAGCATACGCCTGCAGGTACAGGCAAAACGCCCTGGCCTTGATATGATATTGAATACTGTTGATATGGTATTTGATTATAAAGGCACTTACACCAGCCAGGCACCCGAAGCTTACGAAACCCTGTTACTGGATACCATGCTTGGCGACCAAACGCTATTTATGCGCGGCGACCAGGTTGAAGCTGCATGGGATTTGATAATGCCGATACTAAGCACCTGGGCAAATAAAAAGAGCCTTAATTTCCCTAACTATTCGGCTAACTCATGGGGCCCTGAAAGCGCTGAGGCGCTGATAGCCCGCGATGGTTTCACGTGGTTCTCGCTGCCGCTTAATGATGGTAAAAAGAAATAACTATGAAACTGAATATTTTAAATAGCCCCGATGATGCGGTTATAAATTTAGCGCACTACTTTGTAACGCTGGCTGAACAATCTATCGCCACCAATGGCAAGTTTTCGGTGGCTCTATCAGGTGGCAGTTCGCCTAAGAAATTATATGAGCTGCTGGCCTCAATCGATTTTAAAAATAAGGTTGATTGGGAAAACGTTTATTTCTTTTTTGGGGACGAACGCTATGTGCCGCAAACTGATAAGGACAGCAACTACCTAATGGTGAAAACGGCTTTGTTTGATCCGCTGCAAATTGATGATTCAAACATTTTCGCTGTTGAAACTGATCTGAGCCCCATAGAAGCCGCTGCTGAATACACTAAAGCCATTACCTTATTTTTTGATGATGAACCAGTTCATTTTGATTTGGTGCTGCTTGGCTTGGGCGATAACTCGCATACGGCATCGTTGTTCCCGCATACCGAAATTTTGCATGATAACTCAGCTTCGGTAAAGGAAGTGTTTTTGGATGATCAGCAGATATACCGCATAAGCTTTACATCGGGTTTGATCAATAATGCGCACCATATTGCATTTTTAGTGTACGGTGCAGGCAAAGCCGAAGCGGTACACCATGTACTTGAAGACAATAGAAATATTGAAGAGTATCCCGCACAATTAATATTCCCCACCCACGGCGATGTACGCTGGTTTTTAGACACGGCCGCAGCCGCAGACTTGAAAAAAAAGTAACAATTCTGCTATTTATAATGAGCAAAATCGATAAACGTAGGTTTATCGATTTTTTTATGCAATCGATTGTCGAAAAATTTTTATTTGCCGATTTTTAAATTATATATTGCAATTCATTTTGTAAACTGATATATAAAATTTATAATTGTCAAACCGACAAATTAAAACCAATTAAAAAACCTAATTAATAAACATGAAGACATTATCCTATGGAGACTGGGTGGTATTTGGCGTATACTTTGTAGTAGTATCGCTGTATGGCTGGTGGGTGTATAAAAGCAAGCACAAAGGCGAAACATCACCATCTACCTCAAAAGGCTTTTTTTTAGCTGAAGGCTCGCTTACCTGGTGGGCTATTGGCGCATCGCTAATCGCATCAAATATTTCGGCCGAGCAAATGGTGGGCATGAGCGGGTCGGGATTCAAGATGGGGCTTGCTATTTCAACTTATGAATGGATGGCAGCCGCAACTTTGGTTATCGTGGCCGTATTCTTTATACCGGTTTATCTTAAAAACAAGATAGCCACCATGCCGCAATTCCTGCATCAACGCTATAATGGCACAGTTGCCATGGTGATGGCCATATTCTGGCTTATGCTGTATATAGTGGTAAATCTTATGTCGATATTGTACCTGGGCGGTTTGGCTATTGCAGGTATATCGGGGTTGAACCTGTACTTTGTTATTGTAGTGCTTGCAATTTTTGCGGTATTCATTACGCTGGGCGGTATGAAGGTTATTGGTTACACCGATGTTATACAGGTGTTTTTCCTGATATTGGGCGGCCTTGCAGCTACTTATATAGCACTTAACCTGATCAGTGCAAAATCAGGTACTACAGGGTTATGGAACGGATTTAAGCTATTGCAAACCCAGGCAGCTGACCACTTCCATATGATATTCCATAAAGATAATGCAAACTACCTTGATCTGCCGGGATTAACGGTACTGATAGGTGGCATGTGGATCACTAATCTTAACTATTGGGGATGTAATCAATACATTACTCAACGTGCGCTCGGTGCCGACCTTAAGACTGCCCGTGGGGGTATCCTTTTCGCGGCCTTCTTAAAATTATTAATGCCGGTTATTGTGGTATTACCCGGTATCGCGGCTTACGTGCTTTATCAAAAAGGGATGTTCCATGATACGATGTTAAGCTCAAAAGGTGTGGTGGATGTAAACAAAGCGTATCCTAATATGCTTAATCTTTTGCCATCATATATGAAAGGGCTGGCGTTTGCAGCGCTGACGGCGGCTATTGTAGCTTCGCTGGCAGGCAAGGCAAACAGTATAGCTACCATATTTACACTTGACATTTATAAAAAAGCCATAAAGACCGATGCGTCTGAAAAGCACCTCGTAAATACAGGTAAGGTGGCTGTTATTGTGGCAATGTTTTTAGGTGTACTAATGTGCGGTGTTATCGGCGATGCGCTGATGGGTGAAGGCAAGCAGGGCTTCCAGTATATACAGGAGTACACAGGCTTTGTATCGCCGGGTATATTTGCCATGTTTATTTTGGGTTTCTTTTGGAAGAAAACTACTTCGAACGCGGCCTTGTTTGCTACTATCGGGGGTTTAGCATTCGCTATTTTATTTAAGTTTCTGCCTTACTTTACGAATCTTTCTTTTCTGTCGCCGTACGGGTTTTCTAAGTTGAATGCCGATAAAGTGTACGAGATACCATTCCTTGACCGTATGGGTTTTGTATTCGTTATTTGTATGGTGGGTATGTACATCATATCGATGGTTGAAAACGCAAGGGGCCTTAAAACACACGGGCTGGAAATAGACGCAAGTATGTTTAAAACCACCAGGGGATTCGCAATTGGTGCGCTTGTAATAGGTGTTATTTTAACAGCGCTTTACAGCATATTCTGGTAGCAATTAAAATATCACTTTTTTAAAAGGCGATGGGTTTTAGGCTCATCGCCTTTTTGTTTGAATA
>CAIWRU010000169.1 GCA_903915155.1 uncultured Mucilaginibacter sp. | reverse complement strand
TGGCATTTAACATTTAATCCCCAAATATTTGAGGGCTTTATTATATTTATCCACAAATCTTATCACATGTTAAAGGCCATATTTATTTTCATTTTCGGGGTACTACTTCTTCAAGCCGCAAAAGCGCAAAAACCCGACACCGTCGTGGTGAATATGAAAAACAATGGCAAAATGGTTAAGACTAGTGATAGCGCCGATTATATTCTTCTCGTGATGACACCACCCGATAGCAGCACCGGTGTTAAAATAAATAATGTACAAGAATTTTACACCAATCGTAAGTGTAAATTAGTTGGTACAGCAATGATATATGTGAATGGGGACGTACTTTTCTTAAAATTTATTGGACCCCGTGTTGACTATTTTCAGAACGGGCGCAAGAAAAGCTTTACAAATTATAAATATGGGGCACTCGACGGAGATGTAACGTTATATTATCCTAACGGCAAATTGTATGCTATGGAGAAATATAATTCAAACAATCAATTGTTGTTATTGGATTGTCGCGATTCTACAGGCAATTCTCTGGCAGAAAATGGTAATGGAAGGTGGGTGGATTTTGACGTTGATTTTAATCATAAAGTTTGGGACGGTGTCGTTAAGGATAGCCTTCGGGAAGGTGAGTGGCATGAAATAGTAAATGATTCCGTCAAATATACGATGGTTTACAAACATGTTGTCGCCATATCCTCTACCGATCCAAATTGGCGAACGCAAATATTTGTGGCAGTGGAGCAAGAACCTCATTTTAAAAATGGCCCTGCGGGTTTTAATGCATACTTGGCCAGGGCGGTTAAATTTCCCGCTGTTGATAGGCAAAATGGCACACAAGGCAAAGTAATTGTAACTTTTGTAGTTGAAAAAGATGGTACGTTGAGTAATATTAAAGCTTTGCGGGGACCCACTCAAACTATAATGGATGCCGCGGTACAGGCTATTGAACAATCACCGCCATGGATACCGGGCATGCAGGGCGGCAGACCTGTGCGTGTACAATTTACTATAGCCTTTGCATTTAGTTTGGCAAATAATTAATGGCATGAAAAAAATAGTATTTGTATTTCTTTTAGGATTAATGATTTTGCAGAGTGCCAAAGCGCAAAAGCCCGATACACTCGCATATTATATGAAATATGGGAACTCTTTAGCGAAAAGCAAGGAAGATGCTGATTACAGACTAATTATATTTCCTGCCGATACCAGTTCAGGTAAAATACTTTACCCAATACTTGAAAAATATCCTAACGGCAACAGCAAATTAATAACATCATCACTTACAAATGATTATAAGGCATTAAAATTCCATGGTACAAGTATCAGTTTCGATATAGATGGTCATAGGGAATCCATTGATAATTATAATAATGGAAAGGCAGATGGCGATTTTACAATGTACTATCCTAATGGCAGGATTTATCAAACCGGAAAACTAAGCAACGACAAATTAAAACTAATTGAGTGCAGGGATTCCACCGGTAAAATTTTAGCTGGAAACGGAAACGGTGAGTGGGTTTATTGGGATTTTAAACCTAAAAAGTGTATAAGCCTTCATGGTATGGTAAAAGACAGCTTGAAAGAAGGTGAATGGGATGGAATGGATGGTGAAAGGGTTGCTTGTGTAAATATTTACAAGCATGGTACTTTCATTTCCGGCACTTATTATTTTAAATCGGGTAAAAAATATAAATATCAGACTGATGGTGTTGAGCCCAAGTTTGGGAACGATGGTCCGGCTGGGTTTAATGCCTATCTCGGTCAGGCTGTCAAGTTTCCGGATATTGACAGAAAAAATGGTACGCAAGGTAAAGTAATTGTAACTTTTGTTGTTGAGAAGGACGGAAGCCTAACTGATGTTAAAGCGTTGAGAGGCCCCGACCAAAGTATGATGGACGCAGCTGTTCAGGCTATTCAACGATGTCCGCCGTGGCTGCCGGGTATACAAAATGGCAGGCCTGTTCGTGTACAATTTACTATATCATTTGCTTTTAGTTTGGCAGATAGATACTAAAAAAGCGGCTTCCTTTTCCAAAGAAGCCGCCTTTCAATAAATTTATAAATTCTTACAAAACCCCGGTCTCGCTCAAAACATTATTCATAGTCCTAACAGCCCCGGCGCTTTTGTTAAACTCAGCCTGTTCAGCATCGCTTAATTTAAAGTCTACAATTTTTTCCCAGCCGTTTTTGCCCAGTATAACCGGCACAACTAACGATATATTTTTCTGGCCGTATTCGCCGTCAAGTGCAACACCGCACGAAAGCAGTTTTTTCTGGTCGCGTACAATGGCTTCGACCATAAACGCTGTACCTGCGCCTGGTGCATACCAAGCCGATGTCCCAATTAAGCCGGTTAAAGTTGCGCCGCCAACCATAGTTGCCTTTACAATTTTCTCCTGTTGTTCTTCACTCAAAAACTGGGTTACCGGTATGCTGTTCCAGGTAGCATGTTTTATTAACGGTATCATGGTAGTATCGCCATGGCCACCAATAACCACTGCGTTCAGGTCGGCAGGCGAGCAGCCCAGTTCCTGGCTCAGGTAATATTT
Organism: uncultured Mucilaginibacter sp.; assembly: GCA_903915155.1. Classification (GTDB taxonomy): domain Bacteria; phylum Bacteroidota; class Bacteroidia; order Sphingobacteriales; family Sphingobacteriaceae; genus Mucilaginibacter. The sequence goes on along the minus strand of CAIWRU010000169.1, from coordinate 1,840 downwards.
AAACCTTGCCGAATCCAGCGCACCACCCATACCCAATATGCGGTTTTTAGGTAAGCCCGACGTTTTCAGGGTTAGGTAGTTCATAGTATCCATAGGGTTCGAAACCACTATGATGATAGTATTTGGCGAATGTTTTAAAATGTTTTCGGTTACGCTTTTTACAATGTTAGCGTTGGTGCCTATCAGTTCCTCGCGGGTCATACCCGGTTTACGCGGTAAGCCCGATGTAATTACCACAACTTCCGAATCGGCAGTAGCTGCATAATCATTGGTAACACCTTTTATCTTAGTATCAAACTCCAGCAGGGCCGAGGTTTGCATCATATCAATAGCCTTACCTTCGGCAAAACCTTCGCGGATGTCTAATAATATCAATTCTTCGGCTAATTCTTTCCTGGCAATGTTGTCTGCACAAGTAGCGCCAACAGCCCCGGCACCAACCACTGTAATTTTCATAACGTATTGTTAAATTATATATGTAAGTAGAAAACTTTTTTGCACCGGTACCGGTCGTTTTTTTTAGGATCAGTAAGCCCGTACTAAAGACAGGGCAATTTTAAGAAATTTTTGCAAAAGCAACCCTAATTAAATAAAAATAGGACGATATACTTATACAGAGTTGTTGGATATTTTTTGGAAACGTTTTTTAAGCTGTAAGAAGTACCGCTCATAGCCGTAGTAGGAGATAGCGGCAATGCCCGTGGCGCTTACGAAAGTTGCTATATATATAACTACGTTCTGCGTTAATAGCGACTGAGCCCCCATGTATTTATTTACCAGATACACTACCAGCAATAAGGGGAATTTATGCAACAGGTATATGCCGTATGAAATGCGGCCGATAAACTGTAACGGTTTATAGTCTAATGAGAACACGCTGGTTTTAGTTTCGCACAGGTTCACTATTAATAATGCCGATAAAAGCGCTAATAATAAATCCCCCTGCGGAATGTTAACACATAGTGAAAGAGTTACAAAAGCAACAAACACTATTAATAATAGTACCTGCATGTACTTATTAAACAAAAGATTGAATGCTTTCTGGAATATAAAATCAAAGGTTTTGTTTTTGGTATTAAAATATATCACAGCTACTATGGTGCCTATCATCATGTCGTCATACCGGGCGAAATAAAAGAACTGGTTAAGGGCGATACTATCCGAATGCAAATGTTTTATCACAGCGAAAGCAGCAAAAAATAAAACAATGAATAAAACGAGCGCATAAAGTATATGCTGGTTTTTCTTTATCCTGAAAAAATGGGGGTGAAAAATATAGAACTGCTCTTCAATCCCCACCGACCAAATCGGGTCGAATATGGCAGGCAGCAAAGCCAGGGTAAAAGCTATATTAGGCAGAAAGAACACTGATAGTAATAATGGCTTCGCCGCAACTATCCCGGGGTATATAAAAAGCCCACAATAATCACTAAGTAGTACAAAGGCCATATCCTGAGTATACGCCTTACATAAAAGTCTTTAAAATCAACCTTGTTAAAATATTTTTTTTCTTCAAGCAGCAAATAGGTAATTAAGAAACCGCTAAGCGAGAAAAAGATGCTAACCCCAATGCTGCCCATTCCAAGTATATGGAAAAACTTAGCCATTGGATAATGGAAGTCCCTTTTCGTTAACTCAACATGAGATATAACAACCATAAAGGCTGCGATAGCGCGCACACCGTTCAAATTAGGGAAAAAGATCTTGGCTCGTTTGGGAGTGGTTACATTATCTGTCATTAATACAAGCAGCTTATTGGGCTATATTTGTTAAGTGTGATATTTTAAGATTAAGAATGTTCAGGTAATAATTATATCAGCAGCTAAATATAATAATATTT
>CAIWRU010000168.1 GCA_903915155.1 uncultured Mucilaginibacter sp. | reverse complement strand
ACTGCCATTCCTTTTGATAAACAGGAAAGAATAAATAATATGATGGTGAATGCATACCATATTATTTTGCGTTGTTCGATATACTTTAGATAAGTAATAAGAGCTGCTAAAAAGAAAAAGACATAGAGTACATCTTTGCGTTCGCTTATCCATGTGACTGATTCTACGTGCATGTGATGAATGCCGAAGAAGAGGGAAACGATTGCTGCCATTAATAAATTCCGCTTTGTGAGGAGATAAATAAAAACAAAGACGAGCAGTGTATTAAAAACGTGCAGCCATACATTCCAAAGATGATACCCCATTGGATTCAGCTTGCCTATTTTATAATTATATGCCAAAGTAAGTATGGTAAGCGGATGGTAATTCAGCGAGATGGGAGTATGAAAGATTTGATTTACAGGTATGGCAGTATTAATAACCAACGGACTGGCAGTTACGTATTCCTGATCGTCCCACCTGTCAACGAAACCACATTTTAAAGAAGGATAAAAAACAATAAACGTGATGCAGGCAATAGAAATCACAATTAACAGTACAAGCCAATTCTTATTCTCAACTGTTTGCGGCTTTATTTGGTTGGGAGATTTAAAACTGGTGTTCTTTTGTTTGGCTTTATTCATTGGTTTGAATAATTAAAATGAAAGATAAACGTTAGGGCTAAAGCCCTTTTCAGAGTGTTGGTTTAACCCCAGCCTTAAGGCTGGGGTTATTGAAAAGTAAGAATTGGCGGGCTTTAGCCCAATTTTAATATAAGCTTCAGGATAAAAACGCTAAACCAATTATACGGTTAGCTTTTTATATCTAACTCGCTTTGGTTCCACATTTCCAAGGCGTTTCTTTTTATTCTCTTCATACTCCGAATATCCTCCTTCAAAATAATACACCTGCGAATTACCTTCAAAAGCAAGGATGTGTGTACAAATGCGATCGAGGAACCAACGGTCGTGACTAATTACCACCGCGCAGCCGCCAAAGTTTTCCAATGCTTCTTCCAAAGCGCGCAGCGTATTTACATCAATATCATTGGTAGGCTCATCCAGCAATAATACATTCGACCCTTTTTTAAGGGTGATGGATAAATGCACGCGGTTACGCTCACCACCTGATAATACGCCGACCTTTTTCTGCTGATCGGCGCCATTAAAGTTAAAGCGCGATACATAGGCCCTTGAGTTTAACGGGCGGTTGCCTACCATAATGGTTTCCAAACCGCCGGTTACGTTTTCCCAAACAGATTTGTTGGGGTCAAGGTCATCATGCAACTGGTCAACATAACCCAAAGCCACGGTATCGCCAACACGGAAAGTGCCTGCATCGGGTTTATCCTGCCCGGTAATTAAACGGAACAGCGTGGTTTTACCCGCGCCGTTAGGGCCGATGATCCCCACAATCCCTGCGGGCGGTAACGAGAAGCTCAGGTTATCAAACAATAGCTTATCGCCATATGATTTACTTACGCCATTGGCTTCAATAACAATATTACCCAAACGCGGGCCGGGCGGGATGAACAGCTCCAGTTTTTCTTCCCTATCCTTCGTTTCTTCCGATGCTAATTTGTCGTAATTAGATAAACGGGCCTTTGATTTGGTATGGCGACCTTTTGGACCCATGCGCACCCATTCCAGTTCACGCTCCAATGCCTTTTGGCGCTTGCTTTCGGTTTTGTCCTCCTGCGCAAGGCGTTTGGCCTTTTGGTCGAGCCATGACGAGTAGTTGCCCTTCCACGGTATGCCTTCTCCCCGGTCAAGTTCCAATATCCAGCCGGCTACGTTATCTAAGAAATAGCGGTCGTGCGTTACGGCTATAACGGTGCCTTTGTATTGTTTAAGGTGCTGCTCCAGCCAATCTATCGATTCGGCATCAAGGTGGTTGGTAGGTTCATCTAATAGCAATACATCAGGTTCCTTTAATAATAAACGGCAAAGCGCTACACGGCGGCGCTCACCACCCGAAAGGACCGAAATTTTGGTGTCGGGTTCCGGGCATCGCAGGGCATCCATGGCGCGTTCCAGTTTAGTGTCCAGCTCCCAGGCGTTTACGGCATCAATTTTATCCTGTAGTTCACCCTGGCGGGTCATTAGCTTATCCATCTTGTCGGCATCGCCATAATACTCCTCCAAGCCAAATTTTTCGTTTATTTCCTCGTATTCTTTTAGCAGGGCGGTAATTTCGCTTACGCCTTCTTCCACTACTTCGCGCACGGTTTTATTGGGGTCGAGTTCGGGCTCCTGGCTCAAATAACCAACGGTATAACCGGGCGAGAATACCACTTCGCCAATATTGGTTTTATCAATGCCGGCAATAATTTTTAATAACGATGATTTACCTGATCCGTTCAAACCAATAACGCCGATCTTGGCGCCATAAAAAAACGACAGGTAAATATTTTTTAAAACTGTTTTTTGCGGGGGATATACTTTGCTTACCCCGGCCATTGAAAATATGATCTTTTCGTCTGCCATGTATATATTTATTGATGGACTGAATTTGTGATTTAGTGAATTTTAGTAAGGGCAAATATGAGCGAAAATTGATGGATTACCTACAAGAATTTGGTGATTAAAGGTCAAAAAAAATCCGCTGCCTTAGCCATAAACCAAAACAGCGGATCAATATAAATATCAATTCTTATTGTTTATCCAGCACATAGCGCCATACTACCGCACTCAACACACTACCCAATATCGGCGCTACAATAAATAACCATAATTGGCTAATCGCTGTTCCGCCTACCAATAATGCCGGGCCTATGCTGCGTGCAGGGTTTACCGAAACGCCTGTAATTGGTATGCCTACAATATGTATCAGCACTAAACTTAAACCTATTGAAAGGCCTGCAAAGCCCCCGTGAATATTTTTTGTAGAGGTTGCGCCAAATATCACGAACAGGAATATGAAAGTAAATATAGTTTCGGCCACAAAACCCGATGTTAAGTTGTAGCCGCCCGGCGATGCCGCGCCAAAGCCATTCTGCCCCAGGCCGTTGCTTACCACCATATAGCCATCCTTGCCCGATGCAATGAGGAACAATAGGCCTGCGCCTGCAATGGCGCCTAATATTTGTGCTACAATATATATGGCGGCTTCGCTTGCCTTCATGCGGCCCGCCACAACCATACCTATTGAAATTGCCGGGTTAATATGGCAGCCCGAAATATGCCCTATAGCGTAAGCCATTGCCACAACCGAAAGGCCAAAGGCAAATGCTATACCCAGCAAGCCAACGCCGCTTGTGCCGTTTGCCCCCGCAATTACCGCGCTGCCGCAACCCATTAAAACAAGTACAAGTGTGCCAAAAAATTCGGCTGTGAATTTGGTAAAGATTTTAGTTTCCATGTTTGAAATAGTTAAATTAAAGGATCTGAAGCTTATAATTAATTTAAATATAGGCGTTAGTAAATTAAAATCACAACCCTTGGTTTTAATATATTTTTCGACAAATAGGTAAAAGCATTTTTATTTTGCGTTCGGCAAATCATTTACCCGCGGTTTTACGTATATATAATGGTGAAGGCAGACAACTCATCAGTAATTTATGCCGTATTGTCATACAGGTGTCGAACTTCCTCCACATTTGTCGCATTTTGGAAATTTAGTGCGTAACCTTGTTAAACTATTTGAAGCGGAAACACTCAAAAATTTATAAACATTGACTTACTGTAAATTAAGTGTGGCAATGCTGAATTTTACAAATAAAATTCGTTGAATGTGAGCTAATTTAATAGATTGCGCATCATAACAATGTCTGTTTTTTGGCAGTTTCAAAAGTTGGCAATAATATTGTTGATAAGTGTAAAACAAGTCGCCCCGATTTTTGGAAACAATTTTATAAATTAGGGACGTACATAATTAGAAAGGTATATATGGAAGCTAAATTTTCGCCACGGGTTAAGGATGTTATTCAATATAGCAGGGAAGAGGCGCTTCGCCTTGGACACGATTATATTGGTACCGAGCATCTTTTACTTGGACTGATACGCGATGGCGACGGTGTGGCAATTAAATTACTAAAAGAGTTAACCGTTGATACTGCTAAATTGCGCCGCGCTGTTGAAGACGCCGTAAAAGGAACCATTGGCACTAATGTACACATAGGTAGCATCCCATTAACTAAACAAGCCGAAAAAGTATTGAAGATAACTTACCTTGAAGCTAAGATATTTAAAAGTGATGTAATTGGTACTGAACATTTGTTGCTGTCGATCCTTAGGGATGAAGACAATATCGCATCGCAGATACTGATGCAGTTTAATGTTAACTATGAAATTTTTAAGGGTGAAGTGGAATCGCATAAAAACGATGTGACCGACGAAATGCCCGGCTCGCCTACAGGCGGCGAGGATGAATTTAAGGAAGATGACTCTTTTAGCCAGCCTAAAAAAGTATCTGACATAAAATCAAAAACTCCTGTGCTTGATAATTTTGGCCGCGATTTAACCAAAGCTGCTGAAGATGGCAGGCTTGATCCGATTGTTGGTCGTGAAAAAGAAATTGAGCGTGTTTCGCAAATATTATCACGCCGTAAAAAGAACAACCCAATTTTAATTGGTGAACCTGGTGTAGGTAAATCAGCCATTGCCGAAGGTTTGGCGTTGCGCATAGTACAGCGTAAAGTATCGCGTGTGTTGTTTAACAAACGCGTAGTTACGCTTGATTTGGCTTCATTGGTTGCCGGTACTAAATACCGCGGCCAGTTTGAAGAACGCATGAAAGCGGTAATGAACGAACTGGAAAAATCGCCCGATGTAATTTTATTCATCGACGAGATCCACACCATAGTAGGTGCAGGCGGTGCTTCAGGCTCGCTTGATGCATCGAACATGTTTAAACCGGCTTTGGCTAGGGGCGAAATACAATGCATTGGCGCAACAACTTTAGATGAATATCGCCAGTATATTGAAAAGGATGGTGCTTTGGACCGTCGTTTCCAAAAGGTAATGGTTGAACCGGCCACACCTGATGAAACTGTAGAGATATTAAACAGGATAAAAGAAAAATACGAAGAGCACCACGGTGTTACTTATACTCCTGAAGCTATTAATGCCTGCGTTACTTTAACCACCAGGTATATTACCGACAGGTTTTTACCTGATAAAGCTATCGATGCTTTGGACGAATCAGGCTCACGCGTGCATTTAACCAATATCCATGTTCCACAGAATATATTGGATATTGAGCAGAAGATTGAACTGATAAAGGTAGAAAAGAACAAAGTTGTCCGCAGCCAGAAGTATGAAGAAGCAGCTAAACTGCGCGATACTGAAAAGCATTTGCTGGAAGAACTCGACCAGGCCAAAGCAATTTGGGAAGCTGAAACAAAATCAAAACGTTACACCGTAACGGAAGATAATGTTGCCGAGGTTGTATCTATGATGACTGGTATACCGGTTCAAAAAGTTGGTCAGGCAGATAGTATGAAACTATTGGCTATGGCTGATACCATTGGAAGCAAGATCATAGGCCAGGAAGATGCGATCAAGAAATTAACCCGTGCTATACAACGTACACGCGCCGGATTAAAGGATCCTAAAAAACCTATTGGTTCATTTATATTCCTTGGTCCTACGGGTGTTGGTAAAACTGAGCTTGCTAAGGAGCTTGCCCGTTTTATGTTTGATACCGAGGACGCGCTGATACAAATTGATATGAGCGAATACATGGAAAAATTTGCTGTATCAAGGTTAGTGGGAGCGCCTCCGGGCTATGTGGGTTATGAAGAAGGCGGACAGTTAACCGAAAAAGTACGTCGCAAACCATACGCCGTAGTATTGTTGGATGAAATTGAAAAAGCACACCCCGATTTATTTAACATACTGTTACAGGTGTTGGATGAAGGACAATTGACCGATTCATTAGGCCGCAAGGTTGATTTCAGGAATACCATCATCATCATGACATCAAACATCGGCGCACGCCAGTTGAAGGATTTTGGCCAGGGTGTGGGTTTCACTACCAACGCAAAAACCAACCAGGCCGATTCTCACTCACGCGGTGTTATCGAGAATGCTTTAAAACGCGCTTTTGCTCCTGAGTTCCTGAATCGTATTGATGACGTGATCGTGTTTAACTCTTTAGGTAAAGACGAAATATTCAAGATCATCGATATTGAGCTGGGCTTCCTGTTCGGCAGGGTTAACAGCTTAGGCTACAAAATTGAGCTTACGCTTGCTGCTAAAGAGTTTATTGCCGAGAAAGGCTATGATTCGCAATTTGGTGCAAGGCCGCTTAAACGCGCCATCCAAAAATATTTGGAAGACCCAATTGCTGAAGAAATACTAAAAGGCGAGCTTACCGAAGGTGATGTAATGGAAGTGGATTTTGATAAAGAAGCCAACGAAATTAAGATCATTGACCGCAAAGGCGAAAACAAAAAGCCCGAAGAGGAAGAAGAGCAAAAATAAATTCGTATTATTGGATAATAATTTATAGCCCCTGTAAGTTTTTCTTATAGGGGCTTTTTTGTTTTAAAGGGAGAGAATAGTAATTGTTAAAATTATTTTAAATTATTTTAAACCTTTTTAAACAAATTTGGTCAATACAAATAAGTAACACTACACATTATGAAAAAAATCTTATTCTTATTAATTATCGGCGGCGCACTATTTATGGCGTCATGTACAAAACAGTATAACCAGGTTATACCAAATCAAACCGTTTATGCTGACCTGGCTTCATCAGACTGGACAACTACTGATAACGGATTTAATTACACAACAACAGTTACTCCGCCTACCGGCGGCGATTTTGGTGCAAGTTCGGATGCAGTATTAGTATATTTTACTTTTGATAACGGTAAAACCTATGAGCAAGTACCGGAAGTATATAACAATGTATCCTATACCTATACTGTAACTAACGGCGAGGTTGATTTATTTGCCCAATCAGCTAATGGTGCAGAAACTATTCTTGTTCCCCCAGCATTAACAGCTAAAATAATAGTAGTTCCGTCGAATTAGTCGTTAGAGATTAGTTAATCGGAGACCAGGGATTAGTTTTGGTCACGTCTAAAAGGAAAAGGCCCACTTCAATTACGGTGGGCCTTTTCTTATGATGATTTTTCCTAATCTCTAATTAACTAATCTCCAGTCTCTGATCAACTATTTCTCCATCTGCTCAATAACAGCCTGAGAAACGCCGGTGAAGGAGAAGCCGCCATCATGGAAAAGGTTTTGCATGGTAACCATTTTGGTAAGGTCAGAGAACAAGCTTACGCAGTAGTCGGCACATTGGTCGGCAGTTGCATTGCCCAGCGGGCTCATCTTTTCGGCATAGGTAATAAAGCCATCAAATCCCTTAACACCTGAACCTGCCGTAGTGCGGGTTGGCGACTGGGATACGGTATTGATACGCACCTTTTTTTCAACCCCGTAAAAATAGCCAAAGTTGCGGGCTATGCTTTCCAGCATTGCTTTACCATCGGCCATATCATTATAGTTAGGGAACACGCGCTGACCGGCAATGTAGGTTAACGCCACAACCGATCCCCATTCATTAATGGCATCCTGTTTCATAGCCATCTGCAATACACGGTGCAGGCTTATTGCCGAAATATCAAGGCCCTTGTGGGTAAACTCGTAATTATTTTCAGGATAAGGAATGGCTTTGCGCACGTTAATGCTCATGCCTATCGAGTGAAGGATAAAATCAACACCGCCACCAAAATGTTCCTTGGTTTTAATAAACAGGTTGGTAATATCCTCGGCACTGGTAACATCGGCAGGGATTACCGGGGCGTTTATTTCCTCGGCCAGTTTATTAATAGTACCCATGCGCAGCGCGATAGGGGCGTTGGTTAATACCAGTTCAGCACCCTCGGCATAACAATGCTGGGCGGTTTTCCAGGCGATGGAATTTTCGTCCAATGCGCCAAAAATAATTCCTTTTTTGCCTTTTAATAAGTTATAAGCCATATTTGGTTTTTTGATTTATTGTGTGGCAAAGTTATAAAATAAGTTTGCAGTTTTTAGTTTGCTATTTGCAAGCACGGTTTTTTTTAGCAGGCAATAAAAAAACCACTTCCAAATTAATAGAAGTGGCTTTATTTATAAGCGGAGTATCCCGTTAGTTTATCGAGAATGACCCGCTGCCGCACGTAAAGTCTAAATTACTCCATGCTGCCTGTGTGCCGGTTATGTTATAACCTGTTACACAATCCTGCGCGTGGAAATGATGACTTGACCCTGCACCGCCGGTAGGTATTATTGATGCTGTATAAATACCGGCAGGAACCGTGGTAGTATTTGTACCGCCATTTGCCGGGAAACCAGCTGTATAATGCTTGCTGGGGTTGCTAGCCGGCGTTAGCACAATGTGATAACCGGCAGGTGGAGTATGTATAGCAACAGCGGTAAGTGTTATGGTCGCCATCGCCTGGTGGTGTGTTACCTTTTTAGCATTAAGGCCTGATGCTGTTGCAACAAGCATAATAAGGCCGCAAAAAAATGATAGTTTTTTCATAATGATTAAGTTTTTAAGGAGGTTTAATAATTATATAAATGTAAATCAGATAAATATGTTTTACAACAATTATCTGAAAATTAATATTGGCTTGTTTTAAGGTTAATGTTGAAAGGGAGAGACAATTTGCGTCCACATGCGGCGCGGACGTGTAAGAGGGGATGTTATTTATCAGTTAGCTTAAATTCAACAGCAACAGTTTGTTCAACAACAATAGGCCTTCCATTATCTATTGCGGGTATCCAACCAGATAGCCTTCGTATAGCATTTATCACTTCTTCGTCGCATCCGTAACCAATACCCTGCAATAGCTTAAAGTTAAGCTCCCCTTTTATGTCAACTGTGAAAGTAATTTTAACCAATCCCTCAATATTATTAGCTACAGCTTTAGGTGGATAAGTTATATGTGCCATTAATGAATCTGTAAAAGCCAGGGGCCTATCATAGTTACGATTACCCGCACCAATATATCTGGGTAATGTATGCACTTCAAAATATTCTGCATTACCGGTTGGAATTGGGTGATATACTGCCTGTGCTTTTGAATGTAAACGTCGTTGCATTATAAAAACGGACTTGTTAGTTGTAAGGTCAATAACTTTTAATGAAGGCAAATAAATGATCATAAACCGGCTACCCCTGTTGTAAAAATATTGCGGGTTGTAAAGTAGTTGGTGATTGATTGTTAAAGTGTCATACAGTTTTGCACCACGTAACTCGAAATAGCCATTTGTGTCTGTCATGGCCGCTATTTTAACATTGTTAGTGTTAGCGTAATCGTAATAGGCCTGGTTATAGCTTGAAGTAATTTTAAAATATTTTGCCGGTTTCCCATCACTCTGATAAATATACCCCCGTAAGTTTATGGTATCCCTTATAATTGTTTCCTGGGCAAAGGTTACTGTTGTGAATAATAAGAGCGAACAGATTAATGTGATCTTCATTTGGCAGAGGTTTAGTATTAACAAACTTACGAAGTTCTAATAACTTTTGTGCTGAGGTACGAAGCATCTTCTTCGCCAAATAAGCCGTCTGCTGTCTATTTTAGAAGATCCTTCACTACGTTCAGGATGACAAATTGGTGGTTATAAACTCAATAATTCCCTCGCATTCTGCAATGCGCTTTCTCCCGGTTTATCGCCGCTTAGCATTTTGGCTATTTCGGTTACTCGTTCTTTTTCGCTCAGTTGTTTTATGCGGGTGTAGGTGGTAGCGCCTTCATCGTCCTTATAAACAAAATAATGGCTTTGGCCCTTGCTGGCTATTTGCGGCAGGTGGGTTATGGTGATCACCTGCAGGTTATCGGCCAGTTTTTCCATTATCTGCCCCACTTTATTGGCTACTTCGCCGCTTACGCCTGTGTCAATCTCATCAAAAATAATGGTAGGCAGAGCTGTGTTTTGCGCCACCAGCGATTTTATGCTCAGCATTAACCGTGATAATTCACCGCCTGATGCCACCTTGCTCATTTCGGCAAGAGCATGACCTTTATTTGCGGAGAATAAGAATGTGATTTGGTCAATTCCGTCCGGCCCTAATACTACTTCAGAAGCTCCCCCTTTAGGGGGCGGGGGGGGCTGTATCTTCAAATTCGAATTCGCCATCCCCATCTCTGCCAAAGTTTCCAATACCTGTTTCTCAATGGTTGGTATTATTTTAGTTCGGTTGGCAGATAATTGCGCCGCCAAACCCTCCAATTCCGTTTTATCAGCAGCTATTTGTTTTTGCAGTTTTTCTATCGCCTCATCGCCAAAAATAGCTTGCTGTATTTTGTCAGATAATTCGTCCTGTAGTTGTAGGAGTTCTGTATTTGTGCTTACGCGGTGCTTTTTTTGCAGGATATAAATGAGGCTTAGACGAGTATTTACTTCTTCGGCGCGGGCTTCATTAGTATGGGTGCGCTGCTCAATGGTTTCTATTTCGGCGGCTATATCTTTTAGTTCGATAATAGCACTGTTGAGGCGCTGGTGCAGTTCCGATATTTCGGGATTGAATTTTTCAAGCGCTGATAACTGGTGCCCCGCTTCGCGCAGTTGGATAATGGCAGATGTTTCACCTTCGTTCATTAAATAATAAGCGCCTAACAAATTGCGCTTTATTTCCTCGGCATTATTTAGCGTGAAAAGTTCCTGCTCCAGCAATTCCTGTTCATCGGCAGCAAGTTTTGAATTTTCCAACTCATCAAACTGGAACTGGAAATAATCCAGGTCGGCTTTGGCTTTATCGGCCTCAGCAATTAATTGCTGTAATTGTGCTATCGACTTTTTATATAGTTTGAATTTTGTACGATAATCATTCAGCAAACCATCATGTTTGGCAACCGAATCAACAACCAATAATTGGAAGTCTGGGTCGTTTATCTCCAAAGTAGCATGCTGCGAATGTATGTCGATCAACTTTTCGCCCAAAGCCTTCAGCACGGTGAGATTTACTGGCGTATCATTTATAAAGGCCCTCGATTTGCCATCTGCTGATATTTCGCGCCTTAACAGGGTTTCGGCTTCATAGTCCAGGTCGTTATCCTCAAAAAACGACTTTAAATGAAAGCCGGATATTTTGAACAGCCCCTCGATAACACATTTTTTTTGCTGGTTGAAGAAGTAACGGCTTTCGGCCCGCTGACCCAATATTAGCGATAGCGCGCCGAGTATAATTGATTTACCTGCGCCTGTTTCGCCTGTAAGTATGTTCAACCCTTTATCAAAACTGATCTCGAGATCGTCAATTAAAGCATAGTTACTT
>CAIWRU010000167.1 GCA_903915155.1 uncultured Mucilaginibacter sp. | reverse complement strand
CTGTTTTATCGCCGGAATGGCAATTGGTAAACGCAATAACCGATGTGGATAATACGATGGCGGAAAGAAGGGTTTTCAATTTCATTTGAATTTAATGAGGCGATAATAACACCAGTGCAAGATACCAAGCTTAACTAAGGCTTAGGGTTAAAAGTTTTTAACAATATTCAATTTTTGTTAACTGTGGATGCAAACTGCCTATGCTTTGTGTTTAAAAAACTTGCCAAAAACACCCAGCGGCAGTTTCGGCCCTGCGGTTGCCTGAAGGTAAAGTTCGCCTATCTCGAGGTTTTGTACTTTCGGGAAAGCGCTTTGCAGCAGGTTTTGTACAATAACCGACGAAAAGCCCAGCGAATATGTATTCAGAATCAAAAAGTGCTCTTCGGGGTCCAATAGTCTTACCACGTCGTGCATCATTTCGTTCAGGCTGTCTTCCAGCTTCCATTTTTCGCCGTTGGGGCCGTGGCCGTAGGCGGGCGGGTCTAAAATAATACCGTTATAGGTTTTACCGCGTTTTACCTCGCGTTTTACAAACTTGAGCGCGTCCTCAACCACCCAGCGTATATCCTTTATGCCCGATAGCTCCATATTTTCGTTGCCCCAGGTAACCACCTGCTTTATCGAATCCACATGAGTGGTATCGGCGCCGGCGGCCTTCGCTATCAACGATGCGCCGCCGGTATAGGCAAACAGGTTTAATACCCGCGGCTGCTCCGCTGTCTTGAATTTTTTGACATGGTGCGATATATAGTCCCAGTTAACCGCTTGCTCCGGGAAAACCCCCACATGCTTAAACGAAGTGAGCGCCATTCGCATGCGGATGCTTACATCATCGTTTTGGTAACCTATGTTCCAGCGGTCGGGCAGCCCTTGGTTCTTCTTCACCCACTCGCCCGAAGTTGCCGAGCGGCCCCTGAATTTAATATGGTGCCTGCGTTGCCATTCCGATTCGCTCAAGGCCTTGTCCCACACCGCCTGCGGTTCCGGACGAATCAACACCAGCTCGCCAAAGCGCTCCAGTTTCTCAAAATCGCCGCAGTCAATCAGTTCGTAATCTTTCCAGTGGGTAGGGGTAAGCAGTTGGATCATTCTTTTTGCGTCATTAAATCATTGGGTCATTTAGTCATTCCCCAAACGCCGACGGCTGCAAAGATAAAAACACATGGGTAAATATGGGTACATTAAAAAAACACATCTTCCGTCTTCCTCCCGATGGCTATCGGGATTACATCTTCCATCTTATCACATGGGTATTTATGGGTATGTGTAATGTGTTCCCGATAGCTATCGGGATGAGCGGATGTCAGCCTGCCGGCTGGCAGGTGCCAATATATAAATGCTTTTGACGCTTTGCGCCATGCGCTACGCGCTTTGCCAAACTCATGGGTATTTATGGGTATCTTTCAAAGAACAATTTGCTCGCCGGTAGATTTGAAAACTTTTTAAAAGTTGTCAAATCTTTGGAGGCTATGGGTAAATATGGGTATTCTATAACAATAATTTCCATCAACT
>CAIWRU010000166.1 GCA_903915155.1 uncultured Mucilaginibacter sp. | reverse complement strand
TACGAAAACATCGAGACACCACTTATTTACCAGGATTTTAAAAGCGCTGAACGTAAAGCGATGGTAGCCGATATTCTCGACCGTTTCCAGATAGTAGGTAAAAAGGATTTGTTCCCCGCGCAATTGTCGGGTGGTCAGCAGCAATTGGTGGGTATTGCCCGTGCATTAATAGCTAAGCCGAAATTGTTATTGGCTGATGAACCAACCGGTAACTTAAATTCCAAACAGGGCGAAGAAATAATGGAACTGTTCAGGAAATTGAATAAGGAAGATGGGGTTACCATTATACAGGTTACCCACTCCGAGAAAAATGCCGAGTATGGCAGCCGTATCATTAACCTGTTAGACGGCAGGATAGAATCGTCGCGAAAATTCTAAGCAAAATAAATATATCAAACTAAAAATGTCGTTTCGTAAATACATAATAATTGTTGTTTTATTAGTTGCATGTGGCAACGTTTATGCTCAGCAGGATAGCACGTTCACTATTCAGGAGTGCCTTGATATAGCTATTAAAAACAACCTTCAGGTAAAACAAAGTAATACAAATGCACAACTCGCCAATATCGACTTCAGGCAGGCAAAGGAAAACCTTATCCCGTCTATATCAGCAAACGGGTCGCGTAATTATAGCCAGGGCCGTAGCTTAAGTGCAACTAACACATATGTTAACCAATCCCAAACGTCTGATTCATATGGCGTAAATGCTGGTGTAACAATATTCAATGGCTTTTCGCTTATCAATGCCGTCAAATCGGCGTCATTAGCTTACCAGGCCGGGAAAATGAATTTTCAGGCAGCAAAAGATGTAGTTACCGTCAATGTAATTACAAAACTACCTGGCCATATTGGATAATGAAGAAATATTAACCGCAAATAAAAGCCAGTTAGCTGTACAACAAGAAAATGTCGACCGTTTAAAAGTTTTGGAAGAACAAGGGGCCAATAAGGCCGCATCCGATCTTACCGATCAGGAAGGAGCTCTTGCCAGTAACCAGGTGGCTGTTGTTAATGCTGAAAATAGTCTGAATGCCGCAAAACTTAGCCTTTTTCAGCAAATGAATATCCAATATCAGCCCGACGCAAAATTTGCTGGTATTAACGCTGAAAACTTAACCGGAAACTATGGTACTGATCCCGAACAGGCTTACCAGGTAGCTTTGCAGCAATTTGCCGCCGTTAAAGCCGCTACCTTAAGCCGCCAGGCCGCCGAAAAAAATGTTAGCTCGCAACGTGGGCTTTTAGCACCATCGTTAGTGCTTAATGGGGGTTTAGGTACAAATTACTATAGCACCGCACGAAAATTATCTTTAGTTGATTCAACCGAAGTGCCTATTAACTATAGTGAGCAATTCCGCAATAATTATAATTCATATTTAACCATCGGTTTAAACATTCCCATATTTACTAATGGCATAAAAAGGAATAACCTCGACCGTGCAAAAGTAAATGCACTATATGCGCGCGATGTGGAGGAGAACACCAAAATTGTATTAAGGCAGAATATAGAACAGGCATTCTATAACATGACCTCAGCGTACAAACGATATGAGGCATTGGTTGAACAGGTAAAAGTTTACACAGAAAGCTATAGGATATACAAATTGAGGTTTGATGAGGGTGTAATAACCTCTGTCGATTTTATAATTGCTAAAAATAACCTCGACGGCGCTACCGTTAATTTAATAAGCGCTAAATATGACTATTTTATCGATAGCAAAATATTAGATTACTACCAGGGCAAGCTATCATTATAATTATTTGATTTATTAGCATATCAAATAAAAATTTCTACATTTATTACAGATACTTTTACGGGTACCCGGTTTACAGCATGGTTTGTAAACCGGGTATTCTCAATTTGGCATAAAGTTTGAACAACAAAGCCGAACTTAAAGTTTATATTTCCCGTTATAAGTAAAAATCTAAGAAACTGGTATGAAGAAACTTATACTTACTATTATTATTGGGGTTTTTTTTACCGGTATTGTGTCGGCGCAAACTAATTATCTTCCCGATTTCCAGGCAGGTATCAAAGCAGGCGCTGATTATTCGCTATTCCCGGCTCCTGATGGGGCGCATAATAAAGGTGATTTCGGATACATCGGTGGCGCATGGGCACGCTTTGGGGGGGCAGGTTTCTTTTTCCAGCCCGAACTATATCTTAAATCAACAAGTTTAACCGTTACCCAGGTAGCCGATGCCCATACTTTTATTAATAACGGCAGATTTTTGAATGGCGATATGCCTTTATTAGTTGGTGAAAAAATGGGTAATGCCAATGCAGGTTTCAGGTTTTATACCGGCCCGGTAATATCATATGCGCTTGCCAAACGCCAGGCATTTACAAATGCAACACTTACGTCGGACCTGAATTATCATGACCTGAACTACGAATGGCAATTAGGCATTGGAGCAGATATAAAGCAATTTTCATTTGATATACGCTACGAAGCAGGCTTAAATAAGGTGGCGTACGGTACCTCCACAACCCTGCATACCCGCCTTAATATGGTTAATATTACCCTGTCGTATAGCCTGTTCTCTGATTATGGTGGTGAGGAATAGCTTGAAATAGCCGCCATTTATTTTATCACACAAAAAATAAAATGTTTATTCTACAGTTATTGTAAAATAAGTATATTTGTTGTAAGCGGTTATGCCAATTTAACCGAAAGAATAATTTGATCATGCGAAAAACGATATGGATATGTGGCGCTATGTTAGCGTGTTTAATTTGGGGCTGTTCAAAAGGCAGCAGTGGTTCTTCAACTGTTCATACCACCGCGCCACCTTACAAGGCACCGGTTGTAGCTTCCGCTTTTATAAAAGGGGCTGACATAAGCTGGGTTACCCAAATGGAAGCATCGAATATTAAATTTTATGACAAAAGTGGCCAACAACAAGATCTTTTTGTGTTGATGAAAAGCCTGGGCATGAGTGCGATAAGGCTTAGGGCTTGGGTAAATCCGTCCGATGGCTGGTGCAATACCACTGATCTCGTAAAAAAGGCTGTCCGCGCCAAAAATGCAGGGTTGAAAGTATTGATCGACTTTCATTACAGCGATGTATGGGCCGACCCCGGTCATCAAACAAAGCCCGCCGCATGGGTTGGTCTTAATTTTGCAACCTTAGTAACCACATTGCACGATTATACGGTAGGAGTAATGGATAGCCTGCAAAATAAAGGAGTTACCCCGGATTGGGTACAAGTGGGTAATGAAACCGATGATGGCATGTTGTGGGAAGACGGTCGTGCTTCAACAGCCGGTACTGGTATGGCTAATTTCGCGGCGTTGGTACTAAGTGGCTATAATGCGGTAAAATCAGTTAGCCCTACTACAAAAGTTATTGTACATACCTCAAATGGCTTTAATAATTCATTGTTCAGGTATATGTACGATGGTTTAAAATCCAATGGTGCCAAATGGGACATTATTGGCATGTCATTATATCCTTCAATAACCGATTATACAACGAAAGATGCGCAGTGCCTGGCCAATATTAATGATATGATAACGCGCTACAACACCCCGGTAATGATAGTTGAAGTAGGCATGGAGGCTGATCAGCCATCAACAACCCGCGATTTTTTGTCTGATATTATTACCAAAGTAAATTCTGTGGCAAACGCTCAAGGTCTTGGTGTTTTTTACTGGGAACCCGAAGCGTATAACTGGCAAAACTATGGCTTAGGAGCTTTTGATAATACAGGTAAGCCAACTATTGCTTTGGATGCTTTTGGCAGCAATTAATTTACGCAGCTGTTATCGCAGTTATGGAAAATTTACCTTCAAGTATGGCAGTAATGTTTTTTCATGTTAAATGTGGTCTACAGCTTTTTTAAGTGCAGCATTGTCATTATACCTGAATACAAAAGGGAAAATAATAGCTATAACCAGTGCATAACCTGCAAAACTGAGCCATATGCCATGCCAGTTTTTGCTATGATCGGCCAGGGTGAAATATTTATCAATCACTATCCCGCTTATTACACTGCCGAAAAATGCCCCGAAGCCATTTACCATCATCATAAATAAGCCTTGCGCGCTGCCTCTTATTTCGGGTGATGTTTGGGTTTCAACAAATAACGAACCTGATATGTTAAAGAAATCAAACGCCATGCCATATACGATACAGGATAGTATGATCATCCATAAACCATCAGCGGGATTACCAAAAGCGAACAGACCGAAACGCAGTACCCAGGCTAGCATACTGAAAAGCATAACATTCTTAATGCCAAATCTGCGTAAAAAAAAGGGTATGGCTAAAATGAAAAGTGTTTCAGATAACTGCGAAATAGATATGATCGCACTGGAATGTTCTACTGCAAATAAGCCTTTATAAGCGGGTGTTTTTGCAAAATCCAAAATATAAGTGGTGCCATAGGCGTTTGTAAGTTGCAGGGCTGCACCTAAAAGCAATGAAAAAGCAAAAAAGATGGCGAATTTTGGTGTTTTAAATAACTCGAATGCATTTAGGCCAAGAGCATCTCTTAATATTTTTTTACCTGTTTTTCCTAACAAAGGAGGGCATTTTGGCAGCGAGAAAGAAAATATACCTAATGCCAAAGCTACCGCCGATGCGATATAGAATTGATTGGCAGTAGTTTCACTTTTTGTTACATCTACCACTAATAATGCTGCAATAAAGCCAACTGTGCCCCACACACGTATAGGCGGATAAACTTTAACTACATCTTTACCTTCGTTTTTTAAAGCTGAATAAGCAACAGTTATCGATAAAGATAAAGTTGGCATATAAAACAACATGTTAAGCAGTATCACCCAAAAAAATACAGTTGGGCTTGTTACCATTGGTACGCAAAAGAGTACTATTGCTCCCAAAATATGTAATACACCATATAGTTTTTCGGCGTTTATCCATTTATCTGATATTATACCTGCAATTGCAGGCATAAATATGGAAGAAATGCCCATTGTTGAAAAAATTGCCCCAAACTGCGCACCAGACCATCCTTTATTTTGAAACCAGTATGCACCTACAGTTAATAACCACGCCCCCCATATAAAAAATTGCATAAAGTTCATCAGTATTAAGCGGAACTTAATATTCATAGGGCGGTTGGGTTTTGGAATTATTACTATCAGTTAAATTAAGTCGGAAAATAAGAAAATTAATGCAAAAAGCATTAATGATTATCTACTGATATAAATAAATTCGAAATCGAAAATTCGACATCCGAAATTAAGATGCTTTTCTCCTGTTCAGTTCATCCCGTATTTTAGCGGCTTTTTCGTAAGCTTCTTCAAAAAGAGCTTCCTGTAGTTTGCTTTTTAATTCTTCGGTGCTTAGCGAAGTGAAGCCTGTTGGCGAGGCTGCCGCGGTAACGGTTTTCTCCTCCGGGGTTTCGTTTATGTTCTCAAGGTACACAAAGTCGTTACCTTCAATAACTATCCCTGCGGTCGAAAGGATGAACTCGTAAGTAAAAATGGGGCAATCAAAGCGTACTGCAATTGCAATGGCATCGGAGGTGCGGGCATCAATTTCTATTATTTTTTTGCCGTCGTTACATACCAGTTTTGAATAGAATATGCCATCAACCAGGTTATAAATAATAATTTCCTGTACGTTGATGTGGTAGGCATTGGCAAAGCTCTTAAAAAGATCGTGCGTAAGCGGCCTGCTGGGGGTCATCTTTTCTATCTCTATGGCTATGGCCTGCGCTTCAAAACTGCCAATAATGATCGGGAGCCTGCGCCTGCCGCTTATTTCGCCCAAAACAAGGGCATAGGCACCGGATTGTGTCTGGCTGTATGATAATCCAACAATATCCAGCTTTATTTTTTTCATATTATTACCCATCACAACCTAACCTTTATTCTAATTATACTACGCTTTATATTCTTTAACTGCTGCAATCAATTTTGGTACCACTTCAAAGGCATCACCCACTATCCCGTAATCGGCAACCTTAAAAAATGGCGCTTCGGCGTCTTTATTTATCACCACTATCACCTTTGACGAACTAACGCCCGCCAGGTGCTGTATGGCCCCCGAAATTCCTATTGCAATATACAAATTTGGACTGATAGCAATACCAGTTTGTCCAACATGTTCACTATGTGGCCGCCAGCCGGCATCCGATACCGGTTTTGAGCAGGCAGTAGCCGCTCCTAACAGGCCCGCAAGTTCCTCAATCATGCCCCAATTTTCGGGACCCTTTAAGCCACGACCTCCTGATACAACTATCTCAGCATCAGGTAATAATACTTTATCGGTTGAACGAACTATTTCTTTCAGCATCGCCCTGAAGTCTGATTCTTTAGTTTCAACGCTGAAATCTTCCACCTGCGCTGTGCCGCCGGTTTCCACAACTTTATATGAATTTGGGATAAGCGCTATCACTTTATTTGCCGATGTTAATTCAACAACTGCAAAAGCTTTACCTGAAAATGCCGTTTTCTTAACCGTGAATTTGCCGCCATCCTGCTTAGGAAGCGCAACTGCGCCATCGGCCACACCGGCCTCAAGCTTAACCCCTAAGCGCGGCGCAAGGCCACGGCCCGAAAATGTATTGGATAATACCACTATGTCAGCACCTTCTTTTTTAGCCGCTTCGGCAATGATAGAAGCGTAAGCCTGGTTAACAAAATTCTTTAATTTATCTCCCGCTACATTCAAAACTTTATTGGCACCGTACTTACCCAATGCTGCGAGTTCGTCGTTACTTACATTGCCAATTGATATGGCGGTAAGTGTAGTGCTATTTTTGTCGGCAATGGCACGGGCGTAAGAAACCACTTCAAAAATTGATTTTTTGAATTTACCGCTGGTGTTTTCCGTATATATTAAAACTGGCATATCAGGTTTGTTGAAAGTAATAAAGGTTATTTTTTATTAGATGATCTTAGCTTCCGTATGCAGCAACTCAATTAGTTTGGCAGCACCATCGGCAGAGATAAGCTTTACCTGTCCGCGCGGGGCAGGGGTTTCATAGCTGATGATCTCAGATGATGTTTTTACTTCAGCCGGTTCAACTGCCGTTAATGGCTTTGTACGAGCCGACATAATACCCCGCATGTTGGGTATTTTAGGTTCGGCTACACCCTCAGCTGTTCCGGCAACAAACGGCAGCGGAATGGTCAATATCTCCTTGCCGCCTTCTATCTCACGCTCTACGGTCGCCTGTGTGCCTTCAAGGTCTAATTTCTTGATGATAGATACAGATGGGAGGTCCAATAGCTCACCCAGCATACCGGCCACCTTCGAGCCATTGTAGTCGATGGATTCACGGCCGGTCAATATCAGATCAAACGGATTTGCTTTAACATATTGTGCTATTTGGTAAGCCACGAACCATGCATCGTGCGGTTTAGCGTTTACGCGCACGGCATCAGTTGCCCCAATGGCCAATGCTTTACGTATGGTGGGTTCGGTGTTTACTTCACCAACGTTTATTACTGTAACAGATCCGCCACTACCTTCGGTAAGCTCAATAGCGCGCGAAAGGGCTATCTCATCATAAGGGTTTAAGATAAATTGAACACCGGTGGTATTAAATTGGGTGTTGTTATCAGTAAAAGTTATTTTTGTGGTGGTATCGGGGACATTACTAATGCAAACCAATATCTTCATCATAAATGGGTTTTTGCAAATTTAGGTAAAAATTAAAAAAAGAAAGCGTATAAAATGCAGGTTAGCAGATTAGAAAAGCTATTGGAATTTATTAAGAACGAACCGGAAGACGAATTTTTAAAATATGCCCTGGCAACCGAATACTTAAGGCTTAATGATACAGCCAAAGCGCTTGAATATTATGAAGACCTTGTAAATAATCACCCCGGCTATGTGGGTACTTATTACCATCTTGGTAAATTATATGAGGCCCTTAACCGTAAACCAGATGCAATCAGCACTTATGAAACGGGAATGAAAATAGCCCGCGAAAAGCGCGATAATCATGCTTTCTCGGAATTACAAACGGTTTATAATGAGGCGACAGGATTGTTTGATGATGACGATGATTATTAACTTCATTTAACTTTCATATATTCAGGGCACATTCGCTCTGCACAAAAAATTGACCTGAATTGAAAAAAAGGCAGCTACTCTTTATTCGCGATGTAATTGTGTACACCTTTATGGCGTTTGGCGGGGCGCAGGCACATATAGCTATTATGCTGCGCGAATTTGTAGAGAAACGCGGCTACGTGACTGAAGAAGAGCTAATGGAGCTGAATGCGCTGGCGCAGGTATTGCCCGGCCCGGCTTCAACGCAAACATTGGTTGGCATTGCCTGGAAGGTTGGCGGCTTACGCCTGGCTATTATCACTTTCATTATCTGGATATTACCATCGGCCACCATTATGTGTATGGCGGCCATCAGTTATAAAATGTTTGCGGGGCAGGCTAAATTTACCAATATACTGCGTTTTGTGCAGCCGATAGCAGTAGGGATAGTTGCTTACGCTACCTACACCTTTGCCAATAAATTTTTAAGGTCTAAAGTGAGCGTGATGCTGGCAATAGGTTCGCTTATTGTTACGCTCATACTGCAAAATCCTTATGCTTTCCCAATACTCGTATTGTTAGGTGGAATTGTATCATCGGCGATGGAAACCCACCAGCAGGAAAACGAATTGAGGGTTAAGCTATTTTCGAACGTAAACCCTAATAAGGTTGGCTATTTTATTGGTATACTATTGCTTTTTGCAGTGCTTGGCGCTATCATCAATCAAACTTCGCCATTTAGTTTGCCCATACGCCTGTTCGAGAATTTTTACCGTAACGGGGTCCTGATATTTGGTGGGGGGCAGGTATTGGTGCCTTTGATGTACACCGAGTTTGTCGAATTGAAACATTACATAAGCAGTTCGGAGTTCCTTTCTGGCTATGCTTTGCAGCAAATATTACCTGGGCCTACTTTCTCTTTTACATCATTTGTGGGTGGTGTTAGCATGGGTAATAAAGGATACGGAGTTGGCGGACAGATCATCGGCAGCATTGTAGCGGTTATTGGCATAAACCTGCCGGGTGTTATACTTATACTTTTTATAGTCCCCTTTTGGGAAGACCTGAAAAAAATCACGCGTATAAAAAATTCCCTTAGCGGTATTGCTGCCGTGGCCGTAGGCTTTATGGCAACTGCTTTTATATTATTGGCCAGGCCTTTTGGACTTGATTGGCTGGCTTACGGACTGATGATAGGGACAGGCTTATTGCTTTACTTTACAAAAATTAAAGCACCAATAGTTATTTTGATAGGTGTGGTATTGGGGTTGATATTTTAGCACCCAACCCCTAAAGGGGGAGTATTTAAAAAGCATAAAGCCTGGCTCATTGAGAACCAGCCTTTATGCTTTTTAAATTTATGCTAATTAAGTTCCCCCTTTAGGGGGCGGAGGGGGCTAAAACGGTTGTTCATCATCCATGTCATTCATGCTCGATGGGCGGATAATAAAGTTGCTCGGTTTATCAAAATCCTGTGATGGGTTTAAACCTGCAAATGGACTTGCCGCAGGAGGGAAGCCATCCATGCCCTGGTCAAGGTCGGTAAATTTCACAAACTTGCCTACGAACTTTAAGCGTACGGTACCCGTTTCACCGTTACGGTGTTTGGCTATGATAATTTCACCAACGCCTTTTGTAGGGTTGTTATCCTCATCTACTTCCATACCGTAGTATTCAGGACGGTATAGGAACAGCACCATATCCGCATCCTGCTCAATTGATCCCGACTCACGTAAATCCGATAGCATTGGCCGTTTTGAACCGCCGGGCCTATTCTCAACCGCACGGCTTAATTGCGAAAGCGCTATTACCGGTACGTTTAACTCCTTAGCAACCGACTTTAATGCACGTGATATACTGCCAATTTCCTGCTCACGGTTACCGCCGCCTTTACCATCGGCCTTGCCCTGCATCAGTTGCAGGTAATCAATGATGATGAGTTGTATATCGTGTTGCGATTTTAAACGACGGCATTTGGCCCTGAATTCGAATATATTAAGTGCAGGGGTGTCGTCAATAATAAGCGGGGCTTGTTCAAGCCTGCCTATTTTTGAGTGTATCTGCTGCCATTCCCATTCTTCCAGTGTGCCTTTACGTATTTTTTCCTGTTCAATTTCGGTTTCACCGGATATCAAACGGTTAACTAACTGCACCGATGACATTTCGAGCGAGAACACTACAACAGGTTTATCAAAGTCGACAGCCGCATTACGGGCGCAACTTAATACGAACGCAGTTTTACCCATCGCGGGGCGTGCAGCTATGATCACCAGGTCGGATTTTTGCCAGCCCGATGTCATACGGTCAAGATCAGTAAAGCCCGACGCAACACCTGTTAAGCCATCCTTTTTATCTTTAAGGGCTTCAATTTCTTTTAAAGTTTCATGTATCAGGTCATCCATCTTGCGCGAATCGCGGCGCAGGTTGTTTTGAGCTATCTCGAACAGGTTCTTTTCCGCTTTATCCAGCAGGTCCAAAACATCAGAGGTATCCTCATAAGCACTTTGTATGACTTCGGTTGATATGCGTATCAATTCGCGCTGTATAAACTTTTGGATAATGATACGCGAATGGTACTCTATATTGGCGGCTGAGGCTACGCGGTTGGTTAGCTCGGTAATGTAATAAGCGCCGCCTATCATTTCCAGCTCACCTAACTGGCGTAACTGCGCGGTTACAGTCAATATATCAACCGGCGATGATTTTTCAAACAGCTGGTGTATGGCATGAAATATTTTCTGATGCTTGTCTACATAAAAAACCTGCGGGTTTAATATGTCGATAACAGAAGATAAGGCGTCTTTCTCGAGCATCAAGGCACCTAATACGGCCTCCTCAAGGTCGATGGCTTGTGGTGGTAGTTTGCCAAGCCCGCTAAATGGTGTTGGGGTGGTTACTCGGCTCCGGCGTTCGGAATTTTGTTTACTGTTTTGGTCGTTCTCAAAAATCATGGGACAACAAAAATATACAAAAAGAATAGGGATGAATTTTTTAAATAGTGGATATCTGCTTTTTGCCTTTTAACCGGTGATTAACAACTACATAAATTTGAGCATTGATAATTAACAAAGCCTGTTGGTAAAAACACTTTTATAAACAGGCGATTGTTGAAAAAGTGTGAATTGCTTTGTATTTACCTGTTTGTCAGTGCCTTGAAATGGTGTTAATAAAGATACAAAATGTTAGTTAAATAAAAAAGTAAAATTTGGCACGGGGTATTAATATATGCTTAATGAATAAATAAAGCTATTTTTGAACCCTAATTTAATAGCAGGAAATGACGTTCAACAATAGGGAACACCGCGAAAGCAACCAAATGGTTTTTGGCATACGGGCTGTGGTAGAGGCTATACGCTCGGGCAAAGAAATTGAATCATTATATATTCAGCGGGGAATTGGCGGCGGTTTGCTTAATGAGCTGCGTGCGTTGATGGTTGAATATAATATCACTGCCCAGCAGGTTCCGGTTGAAAAACTGAACCGCCTTACTATGAAAAACCACCAGGGTGTGGTGGCTTACATATCGCCCATTATTTACCAAAAGGTTGAAGACATCATCCCCCAAATATTTGAAAAAGGCGAAGTGCCATTGATATTGGTGCTTGATGCCATCACCGATGTGCGCAATATGGGTGCCATCGCCCGTACTGCTGAATGTGCAGGCGTACACGCTATTGTTATCCCCGCAAAAGGTTCGGCGCAAATAAACCCTGATGCAATAAAAACATCGGCAGGGGCTTTGTATAAAATACCGGTTTGCCGCCACGATAATTTTATGCAAACGGTACGGTTTTTACAGGAGAGCGGCCTGCAACTGGTGTGCTGTACCGAGAAAACCAAAGAAGATATTTACAGCCCCGATTATACAGTGCCAACGGCTATTGTGATGGGTTCAGAAGAGGGTGGTATACGTAATGAAATAATCCGCATAGCCGACCATTTGGCTAAGATCCCAATGTTTGGGGAGATAGAATCGCTAAATGTTTCTGTATCTAGCGGGATAATAATTTATGAGGCGATAAGGCAACGTACAGCCCCCCCCGCCCCCTGAAGGGGGAGCCTTTGAAGAATTTGATGGAAATAAAGAAGCCCGCCTTAAAAAAAGACGGGCTTTATGTTTTTCAAAAACTCCCCCTTCAGGGGGCTGGGGGGCTAAATATACTTCGTCCCGAACTTCTGTTTCACATCGGCCACAACCTGTTTGATGTTTTGTTCCTGGTCGCGGGGGCAGATAAGCAGTGAGTTATTTGATTCTACTACAATAAAATCGTGCAGGCCCTGTAATATCACTAATTTTTCGCCGGGTACGTTTACCATACAGTTTGATGAATCGTACATAATAACTTTTTCGGCAGGTATAACGGCGTTACCTACATAATCCTTATCAGCAAGCTCGTAAATTGATGCCCAGGTGCCTAAATCACTCCAGCCAAATTCTGATGGGAGTACGTATACGTTATCGGCCTTTTCCATTATGCCGTAATCGATAGAAATGTTTATGCACTGCTGGTAAGCGTTGTGAATGTGTTTCTTTTCGTCGGCTGTGTTATAAACCCCGCGTGCTTCAGCGAATATCTCATTCATGTCGGGCAGATATTGTCCAAATGCTTTCACAATCGCTTTAGCCGACCATACGAATATACCCGCGTTCCATAAAAAATCGCCGCTTTGCAAAAAGGTCTTTGCTATTTCCAGGGTCGGTTTTTCAGTAAAGGTTTTTACTTTGTAAAAATCGTTGTTCTTCAGGCTATGATCGGTGTATTGTATGTAGCCGTAGCCAGTATCCGGGCGCGATGGTTTAATACCCAATGTTATCAGGCAATCATTTCCCGATGCAGCCTCTAATGAGCGGGTAATGGTATTTACAAAAGCCTGTTCATCCAAAATCAAATGGTCGGATGGCGCTACAACAATAGCAGCATCGGGGTTAAGGCTTTCAATTTTAAAACAACCGTAAGCTATACACGGCGCCGTGTTACGCATAACCGGTTCGGTAAGTATCTGGTCATCGGCCATATCGGGCAACTGATGTTTTACCAGGCTGGTATAATTCTCGTTGGTAACTACATAAATATTTTCTTTGGGGCAAACCTTTAAAAAACGTTCGTAAGTATTTTGTATAAGTGTTTTTCCGGTACCCAGTATATCGATAAATTGTTTGGGATGTGATGTCCGGCTAATGGGCCAGAACCGGCTCCCTATACCACCTGCCATTATAATGGCATAGTAATTTTTATTCATGTGTAGTAAAAAATTTTAATTGCTTAATAAGGCAGCAAAATTGAACAATATTCTGTAAATTAAATATTAAATAAAATTAAATAAACTAAAATACCAATCTACAGTATTTTAAAAGGTATTAGCAGGAAAAAAGTTTTCATAGAATAATCATTTTTATATAAAATTTTAATGAAAACGCATCGTTTATTAGAAAAAAATGTTATTTTTAATCTTATTCTTAAGTACATCTATAATTCACAATAAAAAATGATAGAGACCAAAAAGTCGCTTTTTGATAATCTACAAAACTTTTTCGGGTTTGACAATTTCAAGGGGGAGCAGGAAGCGATAATTACTAATATTCTTGCAGGTAACGATACGTTTGTGATAATGCCTACCGGTGGTGGTAAATCCATGTGTTATCAATTACCTGCGTTAATGAGCGAGGGTACAGCGATTGTTATCTCGCCATTGATAGCGCTGATGAAAAACCAGGTAGACCAGTTGAGGGCCTTTGGCGGATCGGATAGCATTGCACATTTTTTAAATTCATCACTAACAAAAGCAGATATAGCCAGGGTTAAGGAAGACGTATTGAGCGGCGTAACAAAATTGTTATACGTTGCTCCTGAGTCATTAACCAAGCAGGAAAATGTTGATTTTTTGCGCTTAAATCAGGTGTCGTTCGTGGCAGTTGATGAGGCGCATTGTATATCGGAATGGGGGCACGATTTTCGCCCTGAATACCGTAAAATAAGGCAGGTGATAAGCAATATTGGCGATAATATTCCGATTATAGCGGTAACAGCTACAGCTACGCCAAAAGTTCAGCAGGACATACAGAAAAACCTGCAAATGAACAATGCCACTATCTTCAAATCATCGTTCAACCGCTCGAACTTGTTTTACGAAGTACGTGCTAAGCGCAATGTGATAAAGGAGATATGCAAATTTGTAAAGCAAAACCAGGGGAAATCGGGTATTATATATTGCCTTAGCCGTAAAAAGGTTGAGGAAGTTGCCGAAGTGCTTAACCTCAACGGTATTAAAGCTTTGCCATACCACGCAGGCTTAGACCCCAAAGTAAGGGCCGATACACAGGACAAATTCCTGATGGAAGATTGCGACGTAATTGTTGCAACTATAGCCTTCGGTATGGGTATTGATAAACCGGACGTTAGGTATGTAATACACCACGATGTGCCTAAGAGCATGGAGGGGTATTACCAGGAAACCGGCCGTGCAGGGCGCGACGGTGGCGAGGGTGTTTGCGTGGCCTTCTATTCGCAAAAGGACATTGACAAGCTGCAAAAGTTCATGAAAGATAAACCGGTTTCGGAACGCGAAATTGGTACCCAGATATTGAAGGAAGTTATTGACTATGCCGAATCATCAGTATGCCGCCGCAAGCAACTGCTGCATTATTTTGGCGAGAACTTTAACGAAGCCGGTTGTAACAACATGTGCGATAACTGCTGCGCCCACAAAACTTATTTTGATGGCGAGACGCACCTGCACAGGGCATTGAGTTTGATAAAACAAATAGGCGAGAAGTTTGACGACCACCACATCATTAGCATTTTGATGGGGCAGGATAACGCGCAGATACACAATTACGAACACCACTTGCTTGATGCCTTTGGCGCGGGTAAGGAAGATGGTGAAAACCTGTGGAACTCGTTATTACGCCAGGCATTGCTGAATAACTTTTTATCGAAGGATATTGACCAGTATGGTTTGCTGCGTTTAACACGTACAGGCAACGCGTTCCTTGATAACCCTTACAGCATCCGCTTTACGTTGAATAGCCCGATCGAGGCAGCTGATGATGACGCTGACGAAGATGGCCCTAAACAAGGCGGAGGGGCATTAGACGTGGAGTTGTTACAAATGCTGAAGGACTTGCGTAAAAAGCTGGCCAAACAAAAAGGGCTGCCGCCATTTGTTATTTTCCAGGATCCGTCATTAGAGGAAATGTGTACGCATTATCCTATTAATACCGAAGAGCTGAAGCAAATATCGGGTGTAGGAGCAGGAAAAGCGATCAAATTCGGCGCCCCGTTTGTCGACCTGATCAAAAAATACGTGGAGGATAATGATATTGACCGCCCTATTGATATGGTAATAAAAAGTGCGGCTAATAAATCAGCGCTTAAGGTTTATATCATACAGAATATCGACCGCCATTTAAATCTTGATGATATAGCAGCCTCGAAAGGCTTAAGCTACGAAGAGATATTGAAAGAAGTTGAAACGATAGTAAACTCCGGCACAAAGCTTAACCTTAACTATTATATTGACGAGGTAATTGACGAAGATAAGCAGGAAGAAGTATTCGATTATTTCCGCACTGCTGAAATTGATTCAATTGATGATGCTTTGGTTGAACTGGGCGCCGATGATTATACCCGTGAAGAAGTACAACTTATGCGTATAAAATTCATGTCGGAACTTGGAAATTAATTAGTGAATTACTGATTTATTGAATTATAGATCTAAGGCCTTTGGACGAAAGTTTAAAGGCCTTTTGTTTGACATGAAAACTTAGTAAGTTTGTTTATGGCAGGCTACTCCGCTACACCACTTGCAAAAAAATTAGGCATTAGGGAAGGGTTTGATATTAATCTTATCAATGCCCCTGAATATTATTTCGACCTGTTTGCCGATTTGCCGGGCGGTATTACCTTTGAAGGCAGCCCCGAGATGAAAAAGGATTTTATTCATTTCTTTGTATTGGATAAGGACGATTATTATACGCAATTACCCGAATTAAAATACCAACTTAAGCCAAACGGTATGATCTGGGCATCTTGGCCCAAAAAATCAGCGAATGTGATCTCCAATATCAATGAAAATATTATACGCGATTATGCCTTGCAAATTGGTTTGGTTGATATTAAGGTTTGCGCGGTTGATGAAATATGGTCGGGGCTAAAACTGGTTATCCCGGTTAAGGACAGGGTTTTTTCAGCGTAATATCATAAATAGGGTAGGCACACGGTTTAGTTTATCTTAATGCCTATCTTAGCTTATTATTAATTTATCATGCCTAAAATAGAACTTTCACGCGTTAGCGGCGATTTTGGCTTTGAAGCCACAGACCAATACGGACATACCATAAAAATGGATAGCAGCCCCGAAAGCGGAGGCCTTAATTATGGTGTGCGCCCAATGCAAATGTTGTTAATGGGTTTGGGAGGCTGCTCGGCTATTGATGTGCTTATGATATTAAAAAAGCAGCGCCAGGAAGTTAGGGATTATAAAATGATCATAAATGGTGACCGCGAGCCCAACAAGGAGCCTTCATTATGGAAAGAGATCAGCATTGAATTTCATTTATATGGCAATGTCGACCTTGATAAAGCCCAAAAAGCTGCGGATATCTCCGTAGGTAAATACTGTTCGGTAGCGAAAACCCTTGAATTGGCGGGTGCTGAAATTAAGTATAAAGTTTTTGTACATCCGTAAAATCTTTTAACGCTATAAGTTCGATCATAACATATCGATAAATAGGTGAGCAAATTTTATAATATTAATTAAATATTATATAACCTTTGGTTTACTACATTTGTAATGTAATCACTGTGTCATTTAAATATTCGTAATTTAAACATGAAATTTTGATGAAATTT